>CAZYAK010000034.1:0-14716 GCA_964645935.1 uncultured Candidatus Peribacteria bacterium
ACGGATGTGGTGAGTGCGAAGCTGGAAGAGGAGGTGAAGAAGATCTTGGGGTGAGGAAGCGGCAGCATCACTCGCCAGTCCGCACCGCGGGACCAGTGCGGCTGGGCATGTGTGCTGTATGTGTGCTTGTGCGTTGTTTGCAGTTCGGCGCGGCCCACCAACAACCCAGCCGCGGGGGTCCCGCCCCGCGGGTGGCGATCAATGCGACTCCGACCAAACAGCACACATACCCGTGGTAGCCACCAACAGATGTGCGAGCTCTCGGTCCGACGCACGTACGAACTCACGCCGCCAACCTCTCCGGCACGTCCGGATCCGGCGTGGACCGCAGCCGTTGGAGATCGAGCGTGCCACTCTCCTCCGCGCGGAACTCCTGCCGTCCGCCCTGGCCTTCCACCGCGTAGTCGATGTGGCCGTCTCCGTCGAAGACCGAGATGGCTCCGCCACCGTCGGCATTGACCTTGAGTACCATGCCGAATTGCTCCTCAGCGTAGAGCCGCTGGAGCTCCAGATCCTGCGGGGATGGCTCCGCGCTAAACGGGTCTGGATGCGTGTGCGCGATACCCATGATCTTCTCGTCCGGCTCGCGGGGATGCGCGGTGGCGCGCGCCGCCAGCTCCGGACTGATCTCGAATGTGCTGCTCGTACCCGTGCCCATGTTCACCACGCGATGTACTTCCGCCCGCACCCTTCCATTCGCCGCGGGCACCAACTTCCCGACCATCATGTATCCGCGCTCGACGCTGCGTCCGCGCGAGACGTCCTCGGTCATGATCTGGTTGCCGGCCGCCTGGAGGGCATCCGCCTGGATCACGACGTCGATATCGGGACGGAGCTGCCGACGCAGGAGGCGCTTCTCGGTCATTGGTCAGTCAATATACACCAAACCAGGCGCCAATCCACAAATCCCGCGCCTACCTGAGAACAGAGCCTCGCACTTCTGATCTTGAGTGCTTCATCAAACCATTCTTCCAGATGTGGGTCTCGTGCCTGCACGCCGTAGTGCTCGTTTGGCCAATAGGACGTCTGGTCTCGCAATACCGGAGTCGTTCCGGCACGCAGGCGTGGGCCCCGCATCTGGAAGACACCTTTGAGGGAAAAAATGGTTCTTGGAAGAAAAAGCGTAGGTTTTCCTTCCAAGCGCGCGAAGCGCGCATAACAAAAAGGTGCCTTGCGGCGCCCTTTTTGTGTTTGTCTTTTCCTCCGCGGGTATCGACGGTGTTTCAGTGAGGGACAGCCGTTGACCCGATTTGGTGGAGGAGGACTGAGGAGAGGAGTCCTCGATTCCCTGCCTTGCTGGGGTCTCTTGTTTCTCCTCGTGACCCGGACGAGGTCCCCGTACCGGTCCGCCACGCAAAGCATAAAGCTCTGGGGGGACACTGGGGAGTGAGGGGGGAGCACACCGCTTGCGCAACCTCACATCAGCGGCGTGGCTTCGCAGAGCAGAGAGGAGAGCAGCCACCGGGCAAGGACGGTCCTGTGCCCAGGTGCAACAAAGGAGTTTTGAAGAGTGGCTGGGAGGAACGTTTGGTCCGATGACCGCTCCTCTCTCTGTTCGGTCGGTGATGGAAGGATCGGACCCCGGGGTCGGTCTGCCCGTGGCAGACGAATGGTGGGTGTGTGTGTTGTGTGAGTGTGCGATTTGCGTCCCAGTGGAAGCAAATCCGGCTATCCTACGCCGGAGCGTTCAGACCTGGCAACCAGGAGGGATGGACCGACCAGAAAAGTATGTTCTGAATACATTTTGAGTTCAGTGGGCAAAGACCCCTTCGTCGCGCTAGACTGCCGGAAATGCGCATCTCCGCCCCCGTCCGGTACGTCCTGTTTTCGCTCCTCGGCCTGGTGATCGTTGCCGGCGGCGTGGTGGGTGCAATCGTCTCCCTACGCCTGCCAACGGATCTGGCAGAGAAGCTTCCCGCCCCCTCCGTACTGCTCTTCTGGGAGGACGCATCACGCGAGGATCTGGCCCCGTTCGTCGCGCGCTTCTCGGAGCTCGCATCGCTGCCCACCACCACACTCCCCACCCGGGGCGCACTGGTGACGACCCCTGGCGGCACGGCCTGGCTGCTTGTCCCGAATTCGAGCGATCCCGCTGCGCGCGATGCACGTCTTGCGCCGGGCGCCGACATGCCGCTGTTTGCGTCGTCCCCTGAAGCGCTCGCACTCTTGGGCGAAGGCCCGTCACGCCTAGCCGACGACGTCGATTTCCGGACGCTGCGCGGGGCGGGTGTCTTCCTCCGCACTACGGGGATGGCGCCGGGTTCTTCCGCGCTCACGCGGTTGCTCGCCATATTCGGTGCCGATACCGCTCCCGCGTTCGCCGTGCGTCACATGGCAGATGGTTTCTCTGTGGTCTGGACCCAAGCGGGCGATTTGCCCTCTTTCGCCGCAGCTGCATACCCCGCACTCTCCCCCGCCCCAGAATTTACCATTTCGGCGGGTGACCTCGGTCGCACCCTCCAGGAGCTGCCATCCGGAGACGAGGCGCTTCGCGTGGCTCAGCTGTCCTCGCACCTGGCTACGCAGGTTGGCGGCAACGCCAGCTGGACCTATGACATCCTCCCGTTGCTGCGCGATCACGCCACGCTCCACATGCGCCCCGACGGCGAGACGGGCGGAACGTACCTGCTGGCTGAAGGCACGGCCGATGCCCTAACGGTGGAACGGACACTCGGGCGTCTGCATGAGGGTGCGGCCACACAGCAACGCGTGGCGACAGTGGTAGAACGCACCTACGAGGGCGGCACCGTGGGCCGCTCGGTGACGGCCGGCGGCGCGAACACCGAGACGGTCACGCGCACGCAAGGCGGGTGGGAGATCAAGGGGACGTCGCACGGCGGAAGCCACGGGCTCTTCACGGCGCGCAAGGGTGGGAAATTCCTCGCCTCCACGGACGAAGGCTGGCTACACCAACACCTGGCCTCGGACACCGCATCTACACAGTCACCCGCGGGTAAGGGCGCGCTCCTGGCCGGGGGGCATGCCGACGCTGCATTCCTGCGCAGCAGCGCCGAGGACTCGCTCTCGGCGCCCGGGCTTATGCTTCCCCTTCTGCCGGAAGGCGGTGGGGTACGCTGGTCCGTACGCGGCGCAGGGGCCCTACGGACCCTCACGGTGGCCTGGTAACGGGGCCGAGGAGCCGAAAGTCGGGGTTTGTCTTCCCTCTGGGGATTCGGTACCCTCTGTTCCCGTATCCGATGCATCGGAACGCCGTCTTCCGCCAACCCGAATGCCCTTCTCCTTCACCCGCGCTTCCAAGTTCTTCATCCCGCTCTCGGTGCTGCTCTGCATCGCGAGCCTCGTCCTGCTGTTCTACCCGGGGCCCCGCCTGAGCATTGAGTTCACGGGCGGCACCCTCATGGAGCTCCATCTGCCAGAGGGCAAGACCGGCACGGACCTCGAGACTGCGCTTAAGTCGTTTAAGAAGGGCACCGAAACGCTTGCCAATGTCTCCATCACCAAGACCCGCTCGGAGTCGTACTTCGTCCGCACCGTCACCATCACCAATGAAGAGCACCTGGCTATCGTAGACCACCTCAAAAAACAGCTCGGCAGCACCCTGCGCGAGTCCCAGTACAACACCATCGGACCCACGGTCGGCACCACGCTCAAGCGCCGCGCGCTCCTGTCGCTCAGCGTCGCCACCCTCGCCATCGTCGCCTACATCGCCCTCGCGTTCCGCAAGATCCCCAGGCGCCTCAACCCCTGGAAGTTCGGCGTGGCTGCCATCGTGGCGCTGCTCCACGACATCCTCATCACGGTGGGCATCTTCACCATCCTCAGCTACTTCACCACGTTCCAGGTGGACACGCTGTTCATCTCGGCGCTGCTCTCCATCATGGGCTACTCGGTCAACGACACCATCGTCATCTTCGACCGCATCCGCGACAACTTGCAGCAGGACGGCTCGTCCAAAGACTTCGGCGCGCTCGCGGAGCTGAGCCTCCAGCAGACGCTCACGCGCACACTCAACACCGGTATCGGCGCTCTCATCATGCTCTTCGCCCTCTTCTTCCTGGGTTCCGAGACCATCCGCTGGTTCATCCTCACACTGATCCTCGGCACCTTCATTGGCACGTACTCCTCGTTCTTCGTCGCCACGCCGATGCTCGTGCACTGGCGCAAGAACAACTGAGCCTACTGCCACGCTGCGCGGATTGCCTGACGGTGAAGCGGTTCGCGAGAGCCGGCCGTCCGGCTTTTCGCCCACCACCACCATGCCTTCCCGGGCGCTCCCCTAGCCCGACCACCCCTTCCGTCCCTACACTCCTCCCATGCCCACCATCTCCCCGCTGAAGAAGCTTCCCCAGTCGCGCTCTCAGGCCACGGTCACCGTGAGCCCCGAGGAGGTGGCCGCCTCCGAGGCCGCCGCCCTCCAAAAGCTGGGCACCAGCGTGTCCATCCCGGGCTTCCGCCCCGGCAAGGCTCCAGCCGACCAGGTGAAGGACCGCATCAACAAGGACGCGCTGCTGGAGGAGACCGTCCGCGGCGTGCTGCCGGGAGCCATCGAACAGATCCTCAAGGAGCACGCCCTCCGCCCGCTGTTGCCGCCCCGCGTGGAGGTGCAGTCGCAGAGCCCCATGACCCTGCTCCTCACCTTCGTGGAGAAGCCGGAGATCACGGTAAAGGCCATCGACACGTCTAGCTTCAAGAAATCCGAGCCCAAGTTCGACGAGAAGGACATCGACCGCATGGTCCAGTATCTCTTGGACCAGTACCGCACCACGGAGAACGTCAATCGCGCCGCCGAACCCGGAGACCAGGTGACAATGGACTTCGTGGGGATGGCCGAGGACGGCTCCGAGATCCAGGGCACGCGCGCCACGGGCTACCAAATCGTGCTGGGCTCCAAGCAACTCCTCCCCGGCTTCGAGGAAGCGCTCCAGGGTCTCAAGACCGGCGACAGTAAGGACGTGAAGCTGGTGTTCCCGAGCAAGTACCACGCTGAGCACCTACAGGGGAAGCCGGTGACGTTCCAGGTAGCAGTAAAGGGCGTGGAGAAGGTCTTCACCCCTGTGCTCACGCCCGAGTTCGTGAAGGAGAAGGGCCTGGGCGAGTCGCCCGAGGACGTCCGCAAGCGCATCTCCGAATCCATGCGCGAGCAGGAGGTAGAGATGGACCGCCAGCGCCGCGAGGGCATGCTCTTCGACGCCATCCGCACCGCCACCAAGGTGGACGTGGCCCCGGAGCTCCTCGATGAAGAGGAGCGTGTCCTCTTGGATGACATCGGCCGCCAGCTGGAGGAGCGTCAAGAGACGTTTGATGCCTGGCTCACCCGCACCAAGCGCACGGAGGAAGCCCTCCGCAAGGAACTGAAGGAGGAAGCCGGCCGCCGCATCACCCTGCGCTTCGGTGTCCAAAAGCTCCTGGAGGACAAGAACATCCAGCTCACGCCCGAGGAGACCAAGGAAGCCGTGGACCGTCGCCTCTCCGAGCTTCCTGAGGATCAGCGCGCACAGGCCGCGTCGTACTACGCCACCGGCGGAGACGGCCACGACGAGATCGTCTGGACCAAGCGCGTGGAGAAACTGGTCAAGGGCCTGCTGGCCTGAGCATCGCATGCAACGGACGGATCAGGTGGACGCCTGGTCCGTTTCGCGCGTCGCGCGGGACCGTTCCAGTCCCTGGAGCGCCTCCTGCACGGTGCGTGTGACGATGACGTGGTTTTCGGTGTGCGCCACGTGCCCGCCGGGAATGACGTGGATGTGCTCTGCCGGGATGCCCGTCTCGCGCGTGATGCGCCGGGGCCTGCGGTGCAGCGGAAAGAGCATGTCTTCTTTGGCCGTGATGAGCGCGACGCCAATGCCCGCCTCGCCGGCTTCCTTGAGCGGCTTGGCGATGGAAGCCGATCCGAGTGCGAGCACCTCGCTCGCGGTCTGGAGGGGCGCCTCCCGGATACTGCGTCCCACTTCGGCGCCACCGAGCGCGTCGATGCGGCGGTGGGTGTCATCGCGCACGCCGCTGATGCCCTTCCAGGCGTTGCGGATGCCGTCGAGCGTGAAGCGCATGAGCAGCGCGGGCAGCGATTCCTCAGCCATGAGGCCCGCAGGGTTGAGCAGCACGATGTTGCGGATGAGATCGGGCCGAAGCCGTGCCACGATGGACGCCACCACGCCGCCCTCGGAGTGCGCCACGAGATCCGCGCCGCGAACGCCTTTGGCATCGAGCATGGCGATGACGGCCTGGGCCTTGCGCAGCTGCGGATGCGCGTGGCCGCGAATGGGCGCGGTGTCGATGCCGTGGCAGTTACCCACGGCAAGCACGCGGCGCGCGTCGTTGAGACCGTGCAGGTTGGCGGTAAAACTGTGCGGCGTCTCCGCGAAGCCCGGCAGCAGCACAATAGCCGGACCGCTCTCCGGGCCGCGCGCGGGCAGGTCCACCACATCCACGGCCACATCGGGAAGACGCAGTGTGCTGGTGTGCAGTAGCGCCTGCATGGCCGTCCACTGCTCTTCGCTGATCGAGCCGATGCGCTCCTCCACGGCAGACTCGGGCACGCGCGGTTTCTCAGGGCCGTTGTCGGGGACATCGATCGCAGCCATCGCCACAGTATAGCAAAAAAAGCCTCTTCCGGCCATCCACGCACCTCACGCCGCCTTCCAGCGCACGGTCACGCGGCGCTCGGGATTGGCGCTCTGAATCATGCGGCACGTAGCACGGTGCACCATGACCTGCCCTGTGCGGTTGATGAAGCCGCGGATGTCCTCGCGCGTGCCGCCGAGCGGGCTGCAGCACTTGGCAAAGCGCATGGGGAGCGCAAGGCCGTCGGCTGTCTCCACGGGCAACTCGCCAATAGCAG
The DNA here is from genome assembly GCA_964645935.1 of uncultured Candidatus Peribacteria bacterium. GTDB lineage: Bacteria > Patescibacteriota > Gracilibacteria > Peribacterales > Peribacteraceae > CAZYAK01. The sequence goes on from CAZYAK010000034.1 coordinate 6,800, forward strand.
CGCGCCGGGAAGGCGCACGGCGCGGGGCGGCTACGGAGAGCGGCGGGAGCGCCTTGGCGTGCGACAGCACCACCAGGAGCTTGTCCGACCCTTGGCCGAGCTTCATCAGGAGATCTTCGCGCTCTTCGTAGGTAAGCACGCGGTCGGCGTACGTGCGCAGCAGCGTAAGGTCGGTATCCAACGCGGGGAGGCGGCGGCGCTTGAGCTCCTCGTTGACCATCGCGCGGCCACGCTGCACGTACAGGTCGCGGTCTATGGCGTGGAAGTACCGCTTCAACCGTGAGCGCGATGACGCCATTTTGAGCAGCTGCAGCCATTCCGGCGAGGGCTTGGGTGCGGCATGCGAGAGCACCTCCACCACGTCGCCGTTCTCCAGCTCGTAATCCAGCGGTACAATGGAGCCGTTCACCCGCGCGGCACGGAACGTGAGGCCGAGCTGCGTGTGGATCTGGAACGCGAAGTCGAGCGGCGTTGCACCCTCTGGCAGCTCCACGATGTCGCCCTTGGGTGTGAGCACGAAGAGATGATCGGCAAGGTGCGGGATGTCGCTGCCCTCCATCGGCTCCTGCGCCGTGAGTACCTGCTGCAGTTGCACACGCTGAAGCGTGCGCTCCGCGGATCCACCCTGCTTGTAGCTCCAGTGTGCAGCGATGCCGTACTCCGCCTCGCGGTGCATGGCCTGCGTCCGCACCTGCACCTCCGTAAAGAGCCCTTCAGGGATGCCGGGCAGGCGCGTCACCGTGGTATGGAGGCTCTGGTAGCCGTTGGGCTTGGGGAACGCGATGTAGTCCTTGAAGCGGTTGGCCACCGGGCGCGCCATGCGGTGCAACAACCCGAGCACGCGGTAGCAGTCTTCCTCGGATCCCACGATAACCCGCAACGCGAAGAGGTCGGGCAAGCTCTGGATACTGGAGAACGTCTTGCTCTTGAGCTTGCGGAAGATGCTGTAGGGCAGCTTCTCGCGCCCCGTGACGGTGGCCGCGATGCCGTACTCGCGGAGCGCCGTCATTAAGTGCTTGGCAGATTCGTCCAGGAAGTCGCCGTAGCGCACGTGCAACGATTCCAGCTGCTCCTGTACCCACACCGCGTCCTGGCCATAGACAGTGGGGAACGCCAGCCCCTCCAATCGCTGCTTGAGCGTGTGGATGCCGAGACGCGCGGCCACTGGCGCGAAGAGGCCCAGGACGTCGCGCGCAATTCGCCGCGCCTCGACGCCGGAGGATCCCTGCAGCCAGTCCAGCACCGACGTGCGCTCGCAGAGGATGATGAGCAACACGCGCACATCGTCCGAGACAGAGAGGAGCATCAGGCGCAGGTCGTCGATAGAGCTTTTGCGATTGCGCATCGTCACGTGCGAGAGGAGATGCACACTACTCACGAGTCCGCGGACGGAGACGCCGAACTCCTCTTCTAGCTCCGGCAACGCCACCTTGCGGGTCTTGAGCGCGTGCTGCAACAGGCACGCGCAGACGGTATCCACATCGGGCTGGAACGGCAGGAGAACCCGCAGCACCCCGAGCACGTGCTCGAGCAGCGAAATGCCCAGCCAGTGGTCACGATCGGCGTAGAGCGCGGTGGCCAGGTCCGCGGCGCGGCGCAGGCGCAGGTCTGTGACGGGCAACCCGTAGGAACCCAGGATGGCGAGGAGGCCGTCGGTGGCGGTCGCGGCGGGCTTCATCAAGAAGAATCCTCAGGGTACCACGCGTCCCTACCATCGGCGACCGGATTCTCTGATATCCCTGCGGGAGCCGGATCAGTGCTCGAGGAGCAGTGTGACGGGCCCGTCGTTGACCAGCGACACCGTCATGTGCGCGCCGAACCGCCCCGTCTCCACGCGGGCGACGCCCTGCGCGCGCAGCGCCTCCACGAAGGTGTCGTACAGTGGTCTGGCTGTGTCCGGCTTGGCGGCGGCGGTGTAGTCCGGCCGACTCCCCTTCTCCGTGCGCCCGGCCAGCGTGAACTGCGAAACCACGAGCGCGCCGCCACCCGTCTCCAGCAGCGACCGGTCGTTGATTTTGCCTTCCAGACCGTCATACATGCGCAATTTGACGATCTTCTCCGCGAGCCACACCGCTTGCTCTGCTGTATCCCCCGCCATCACGCCCACAAAGAGGACGTATCCGGCCCCAATGGCACCGACCGTCTGGCCGTCCACGGTCACGGAGGCAGAAATCACCCTCTGAAGCTGCACGCGCATGACCGCATAGTACCAGGGCAGTGTAGGTCGGGAATCCGCTCCAAATCACATAGGGGCAGGAGAACTGCAACGCACGAGCCTTCTGGCCATAGTAGTATTAGAACACATAATACTGGCTTGTAACGCCTATTCGTGCTTACGCGTTGACAAACGGCCCTTACGGACTACAATCCCCGCACGTCCGAAGACCGAGGGCACAAGGCCGTAGGCCGAAATTAGCCCCTCCGAGGAATACAGCATCGGTCACTCGGCTCTGGCTTGGTGGTTCGTGCCGTGTTCCTCGCTGGTCTCCCGGACGTAAAGAAGGGAGACCTTCTTTATATCCCGGGATTTTTTCCAACCCCACGCCCATGTCCCTCACTAAGGACCAGAAACGGCTCCAGCTCGAAGAGCTCAAGGATAAGCTCGGCACGGCATCCTCCGTGATCTACACGCAGTACATCGGCATGACCGTCGGCGAGATCGGCGAGCTACGCCGCAAGCTCAAGAAGGCCGGCGCCGAGATGAAGGTCGCCAAGAAGACCCTCATGCGCATCGCTGCCGAAGAGAAGAATCTCCCCGTGATGGAAGACGCCCACATGATCGGGCCCGTCGCCTGCATCTTCAGCTATCAGGACCCCACCGCGGGCGCTCAGGCAGCCTATGCCTTCAGCAAAGACCATCAGCAGGTGAAGTTCCTCGGCGGTCTCTTTGAAGGAAAATTACTCTCCAAGCAGGACGCCATGGCGCTGGCCACGATCCCGTCGCGCCAGGTGCTGCTCGGCACGTTCGCGGGCATGATCCGCTCCCCCCTCCAGAAGTTCGCCTCCATCTGCAACAGCCCGCTCGGCGGCTTCGCCCGCGCCCTCAAGGCGCTCGGCGAGAAGGGAGGTGTTCCCGCTCCGGCCGCAGCCTGAGCTTCAATCCGTCACACTTTTTTTCCTCTTTTTCTCCCCCTTCCCATGGCAGACGATTCCAAGGTCGCCCTTACGCCTGAAGAGCAGGCTGTCATCTCGGCTCTCGAGAAGCTGAACGTCATCCAGTTGAACAACGTCGTGAAATTCATGGAGCAGGAGTACGGCATTTCCGCCGCTGCTCCCGCCGCCGCCGCAGCCCCCGCCGCCGCGGGTGCCGCCGCTGCTCCCGCGGAGGATAAGGCCGCGTGGAACGTCGAGCTCACGGACTCCGGCGCGCAGAAGATCGCCGTCATCAAGGCGGTTCGCGAGGTCACCGGTCTCGCCCTGGGCGACGCCAAGGCCCTCGTCGACGGCGCGCCGAAGATGCTCAAGGAGAACGTCCCCACCGACGACGCCAAGAAGATGAAGGAGACGATCGAGAAGGCCGGCGCCAAGGTCACGCTCAAGTAAGCGCTCACACGTCACCAGCCCCACGGCTCCCGCCGCGGGGCTGTTTGCGTGGCATGAGGAGTCGGCCCATTTATCATCCTATAATGCCACAATATCAGCATTCTGTCCTTTCGGCATGCAGGGCCTTCTTGATTGCCCTAAGCCGGTTTTAGTGCGGAAAACCTGAACAAAAGAGGGGTTTTAAAATTGACACCCTGGGCCATTTTGCTACACTAGCCTTAAGCAATTCCTTCAAACACGACAGTGAGAGAAGGAAAACGCGATTATCATTTTTCTTCTCTTCACTCGTATGGCTGATCAGCAGCTACAGTGCCGCGATTGCGGTCAGAACTTCACCTTCACGGAGGGTGAGCAACAGTTCTTCGCCTCGAAGAACCTGTCGGCTCCCCAGCGTTGCAAGGATTGCCGCAACGCCCGCAAGGCGGAGCGCACCACGGATCGCGTCATGCACGACGCCGTCTGCGGAAAGTGTGGTTCGCAGTGCCAGGTCCCGTTCAAGCCTCGCCCGGTCGAGGAAGGCGGTCGCCCGGTCCTCTGCAAGGCATGCTTCGATGCCGAGCGCGGTTCGCGCATGGCGTAAAGGACAAGGAGTTCACTCTCTTCGCCTTTCAAGCACCCCCAGCAATGGGGGTGTTTTTGTATCCGCGCATAGCTGCCTCAGCCTGTCATGGTGAGCCCGTCGAACCATGACGCCTTGATGCCGCTTCCACCCGGGACCGCATGTCGCGCTTCGACGGGCTCAGCGTGACATGCTCTCCGATCACTGGGCGTCTCTGTCACAATGCATCCGTGCCCACCCCCTCCCCCGCCCCCCGCTACCCCGAACTCGACCTGCTGCGCGCGCTCGCCGTGACGGGAATGATCGCGTACCACCTCGCGTATGACCTGCAAGCGTTCTACGGATGGAACCTCGGTGTGTTCTCCGGTGGATGGGCTGAATTGCAGCGCGGGACAGCGGCGCTCTTTCTGCTGCTTGTGGGCATCAGCTTCCGGGTCTCGTGGGAACGCGCGCGCTCCCGCGGTGGGCGGACGTATCCCAAGTACCTGAGGCGAGGACTGATGATCTTCGGCTGCGGGATGCTCGTGAGCCTGGCAACGTACCTCGTCGATCCGCGTACGTTCGTGCGGTTCGGAATCCTGCATTGCATCGGTACAACCGTCCTGCTGCTGCCACTCACCGCGCGGTGGCGCGAGGCGAATATGGCACTGGGAGTGCTGGCGCTGGCCGCGGGGACGTGGACGCACGGTCTCGCTCCCTCATGGCTGCTGATCCCGCTGGGATGGGCACCCCCCGGGTTCGCGTCGGTGGACTGGTTCCCGCTTGCACCCTGGATCGGTGTGCCGCTGATCGGATCGGGGCTGGGATACCTTCTCTATGCCCGCAAGCCTGCGTGGCGGACGCGTCTGCCGTCCTTCCCTCGGAGCGCTACATGGATACTCTGGCCCGGACAACACGCACTCGCCGTCTACCTCGCGCACCAGCCAGTGCTGCTGGCGCTGCTGGCGCTGTCGCTCGGTGTACCACATCCGTAGAAACGGCGACGAGGAAACACCGCGCGGAAGCGTGCAACAACCTTTCGCGTATGGCCCAACGAATCGCTTTCCTGTGCGGAAATTCCGGGGGGTTCTCGCTTCTCCTCCAGGGTCGCATCACCTAAACTGTTCCCCGATGAGTTTCACGTCTCGTCGCCTGAGCGAAGAGCGATCGCTCTTCGGTTCGAAGAAGGGTTTACAGAAGCCGTCTCCGGCCGTACCCGCCGTTCGTGTCGCACGCGGGTGGTGGGGCTGGTACGCGCGGTGGAAAGCACACCGAGCGGAGAAGGAACGTGCGGGCCGCCTGGCGCGCCTGCTGCGCGTCCTGGCCCTCGTGACGGTGGCGTGCCTGCTGGGCCTTCTGCTCCTCGCCGGCACGGTGAAGGCACTCATCGCCATGCGCGTGCTCACACCGCAGCGCATCCTCTCGCTCGCGGGCGCGGACCTGCCCACAGACGCCAACGGCTTCACCAACTTCCTCCTCCTCGGTACCGGTGACGCGGACCACGACGGCGTGGACCTCACGGACACGATTATGGTGGCGAGCGTGGATGCCCGGAAGACCAAGAGCGTGGTGCTCCTCTCCATCCCGCGCGACCTCTACATGATGAAGACCAAGCGCATGGGGGTGGGCCGCGTGAACCAGTTGTACCTGAACTACAAGTGGTCGCGCATCCGCCAAGGCGCAACCAAGGCAGCTGCCTCGCAGGAGGCGCTCCGAGAGCTCGCTCAGGAGATCGGCAGCAAGCTGGGCGTGGACATACACCATGTGGCCAAGGTGGACTTTACGGCCTTCATCCAGACGGTGGACGCGGTGGGTGGCATCGACGTCCTCGTGCCCGAGGACCTCGTGGATACCGAGTATCCGGGCCCCAATTACAGTTACGAGACGTTCTCCGTGAAAGCGGGCCAGCAGCACATGGATGGCGAGACGGCACTCAAGTACGCCCGCAGCCGCCACTCTACGAGCGACTTCGACCGCTCCGCGCGCCAGCAGCTCATCCTCAAGGCGCTGGGAGAGAAGGCCACTCAAGCGGGCATCGCCACCAGCCCGGGGAAGATCTCGGCCCTGTTTACCATCCTCTCCGAGAACGTGGAGACCACCATGAACTTTGGAGAGATCCTCGGCGCGGGCAAGCTCGCCGAACTGTTGGAGCGCCAACACGTGCTCTCGTACAACATCGACCTCCGCACGGACATACCCGGCGGTTTCCTGTACCCACCCGACCGCAACCTCTTCAACGGCGCGTCCGTGCTGCTGCCCCTCAACCTGGGGAACGAGCCCATGGGCAGCTGGCGCCAGCTGCAGGTATTTATGCAGGTCCTACTTACGAGCCGCGCAATGCTCCTGGAGCCGCCGCGCCTGGTGGTGCGCAACGCCGGCGCGCGCACGGGACTGGCTCGCATACTCGCCGGGGAGCTCACGCGCTTCGGATTCCCGCCCGAGGAGGTGGGCAATCTCTCAGCTATCGCACGTGACGAGTCGTTGGACCGCGAAACCTCCGCCGTCGCCTGGAAAACCCCCGCCGATAAGGCCGCGGCCGAGTACTTTGGCGCACTGCTGCGTCTACCCGTGGAGGCGGCCCCAGCGCCTTCCGTCCCGCCGGCGCTGTCCGACTCTTCATCCTCGGGAGCGTGGGTGGATCCGGTCCTCAGCCGCTACGGCCAGGTGACCATCCTGCTCGGCAAGGACTATACCTTCGAGACGATGCAGGAGCTGATCACCCTGGAAAAGCCTGCCGCTGGGTCGGGATCGCTCCTCTCAGCTGGCTTCTCCTCGGATGCTCGCTTTTCCCCGGTCGCTCGCTCGTCCAGCAGCCAATGACACACCGCCCCATGACGCCGCGGGAGATCATCGCGGAGGCGTGGGCGCTCACGGGGCGTGAGAAGTCGATCAAGCGATGGGGCTTCGCGTCGTCGTTCTTCGCCACACTGCTCAACCTCAAACTCGTGGGCTACCAGGTGTACTTCGCCCACGCGTACCTGGTGGGGCACGAGGTGGGATTCTTCGACGACTTCATCATCCTCTACCGGCTCGTGCCCCTCTGGGCATTCCTCACGATCGTCATTCTGTTCCTCATCCTCCTGGGCGTGGAGTTTATCTTCCCCAACCTCGCACAGGGCGCGATCATCGGCCTTGCCGCGAAATCACGCCTGGGTGAGAAGGTGGAAGGAGGCTTCGTGCTGGCGCTGTACAACTTCTTTCCCATTCTCGCCATCCACGAGTTCGTCTTCCTGGCGAGCTGGTCTACGTGTGTCACCATCATCTCGCTGACGCTCCGGTACGTGGAGAGTGATTTCCGGTACACGATGATCGCCTTCACGGTGTTCTTCTTTCTGCTGAGCAACCTCATCAAATTCTTCTTTGCCTTTGCGGAGCCGGCCGTCGTTATCCGCAAGATCGGCATCTTCGAAGCCATGGGCCAGAGCTTCAAGCTGATGGTGAGCTACCTGCACCGCGTGGTGTTCCTGTGGCTGCTCCTCCTGATGATCTCCATCCGCGTCCTCATCAACACCGTGATCGTGCTCGTCATTCCCTTTGTGGTGGTGGGCATGGGTTTCGTGCTGGCGCTCTTCCTCTCAGCGGCGCTCAGCTACATCATCGCGGGCATCGTGGGACTCATCCTCCTCATCGCCGCCAGCTGGCTCTTTGCCTACCTCCACGTCTTCCACGAGGCGGTGTGGGTGATCACCTACATGGAGTTTAGGAAGAACAAGGATCTGGATCATATTGATCCGGCGTGAGGGAAGCGGGATCGGGACCGTAATTCTCTTCGCACGTTCCGCTCTACCGAGGGTGGTACTTCTTTGTGCGCGACAAAGAAGTACCCAAGAAAGCGC
>CAZYAK010000035.1:0-14627 GCA_964645935.1 uncultured Candidatus Peribacteria bacterium
CCAGGGGATCGCGTCCCAAGCCCACGACGCGACGTCCTTGGCTTGGTGACGGGGAGCGCCGCAAAGAAATGACAAACTCTTGGCCACGGCTGTACGTGCAGACTGAAGAAACAGATACCGGGCTCGCTCGTCTCGTCTTCCACAACAATTCGCCAAAAACTGCATCTTTCGATTTCGTGAATGATCGCTATTCTGCGAGTTGTGCACTCCTACGCTGCGTTCATCGGTCACCAACCTCACATCAGCCTTGCCGAGCTCAGCGCCACCGTGCCGGGCTTCAAACTCCACTCCATCGCCGCGGGCAGCGTCGCGTTGTTCGAATCCTCGGAACCTCTGCCGAAGGGCTTTCTGGGACGGCTGGGCGGCACCATCGTGATCGCCGAGCGTGTGGAGAACCGCAAGGGTGACCTCTCGCAGATCCCCCAGATGCTGGCCGAGCAGGTAAAGGAAATGAAGAAGGGCAAGGTGACATTCGCGTTCCGCACGGTGGGCCTCTCGCCCGACCAGGTGAAGCGGCTGTACCGCGACAGCAAGGATTTTCTCCGGAAGATGGGCCGCTCGTCCCGGTACGTGGGTAACGAGCGCAAACCCGCGGCCTCCGTGCTTCTGCATGACCAGGGCCTCCTCGAAGGGAAGGAGGGCTGTGAGATCTGCGTGATTCGCCTGAAGGAGGAGCTCTGGGTGGGCATGACCCGCGACGCGCAGGACGTGGACGCCTACACCAAGCGCGACATCGAGAAGCCCGTGCGCGACACCACCGTTGGCCTGCTTCCCCCCAAACTCGCGCAGGTACTGCTCAACTTCGGCGTGTGGCTAGCCGGCGGGGATGCCGAGCGCGAAGTGCCCGCCGATCCCAAGGACAAGAAGTCTAAGAAGAGCAAGCGCCCCTTCGCGGTGCTCGATCCCTTCTGCGGCACGGGTGTGGTGCCCATCGAGTGCCTGCTACGGGGGTACGCCGTGCTGGCCTCCGACAAATCCGAGAAGGCTGTGGCGGGATGCCTGAAGAACCTGGAGTGGTTGCGCAAGGAGGAGAAGATCCTCAAGACCGTCGTGCCCTCCACGGTATGGAAGCAGGACGCTCTCAAACCCTTCAGCCTCAAGACACTCCCCGACGCCGTCGTCACCGAGACCAGCCTCGGACCCAACCTCCGCGCCCGCCCCACGGCCAAGGACGCGCAAGCACTGCGCAGTGAGGCAGAGGCACTGCAGCAGGAGTTCCTCAAGAACGCCGCCGCCACGCTCCCGGGTGTGCCGCTTGTGGTCACCTGGCCCGCTTGGTACTACTCCAAAGGTCCCCTGCGCCTGGAAAAGGTGTGGCAGAAGCTGGAAAAGCTGGGCTACGAGGCCGTACTGCCGCCCGAGATCGTTTCCGCCACCGGCTCGCCCTCTCTGCTCTACCGCCGTCCCGAGCAGTTCGTAGGCCGCGAGATCGTGCTCCTGCGGCCGATCCGCAAATAAGCATTCCGGACGGCCGTCTTCTCCATGCGTCGCCTCGCGCACTTCCTCACCCACGGCTGTATTGTGCTCTTTTGCCTCTGGCACATGGCCGCGATGGGCGCCTACGCCGTGCCCGATCCCGCGGAGGATCCGGTATCCATGTGGATCCGTGAGCGCGTGCAGCCCTGGGTACGCCCGTACGCGTACGCGCTCAGTCAGTGGCAGCAGTGGAACCTCTTCTCGCCCGACCCCATGCGCCGAGAAACCGAGTACGTGATCCAGGCGGTCACGGCCACGGGCAGCGAGCGGCCGCGCACCATCACGGACCTGGGACCGCGTATGCTTCCCTGGTGGCGCTCCAACGACGAGATGACCTCCATTCGCAAGATCGAGGACTATGAGAACAGCGCCGTCTTCCTCGAACACTACCTCTCGTCGTACTGCCACCTGCTCGCGCGGGCGCCCCGGCTGAAGCGGCTGCAGCTACGGGGCCGTATGCAGGTGCTCCCCCGCGTCACGCCGTTCCAGCGGCAGGACTGGTGGACGGACTGGAAACCCGAGTGGGAGTCCTGGACCGCCGCGAGCATCGACTGTTCTCAGTATTCGCCCCACGCCATCCCCTTCCGTTGACCGTGCGTTCCCCCTTCCGCCGCTTCTCCGATTTCTTCTTCGCCCCCCGGGTGGCGACCTCCTTCGGGCTCATGCGTATCGCATGGGCCACGGCGGCGCTGATCCGCTTCGGGCGACAGGCGCCGCTACTGGCGTGGTACTACGGCGATTACGGGATGTTCCCCCGGTGGATGGAATCCATCTACCTCCGGCAGGTCCTCCGCTACTCGGTGCTCGACCTCAACGGCGAAACATGGTTCGTCACGGCGGTATTTGTAGCGCTGATAGCGTGTCTCGTCCTCATGCTGGTGGGCAAAGCCACGCGCCTGTCCACCATCGCCAGCGTGCTACTCGCGTTCTCGTTCTATGAGCGCAACCCCTTCCCCGTGGCGGGTGGCGACACGGTGTTGCGTATGCTTGCACTCATCCTCGTCATCGCGCCGGGCATCGAGGCATTGTCCGTGGACCGGCTGCAGCTTCAGTGGACCCATTGGCGGAAGACTGGTTCGCTCCTTCCGCCACTGCTCATGCCAGCGTGGCCGCGGCGACTGTTGCTGTGGCAATCTCTGCTCACGTACGGGATGTCTCTGTGGAGCAAGTTACTGGGGGAGATGTGGCGATGGGGAACCGTAGTGGGAGTGGTGTTGCAACACGCGCATTTTAGTCGTTTCTACCACACGCCGTTCGCGGGGCTACTGAGCTGGATGACACGCCCGCTCACGTATGCAACGCTCGCCTTCGAGTCCGCATGGCTGCTCCTCCTCATTCCGCAGCGCTGGGTGTGGGACCGGATCCCTTTCACACGTAGGGGGCGACTGCGACGTATTCTCATTGCGAGCTCGATCCTGCTGCACGTGAGCATCGACTTCACAATGATCGTGGGAATTTTCCTGTGGGCAATGCTGGCACTCGTGCTCGGCCTCCTGGAGGGCGAGGACTTTGCCGCCATGCGCGCCTGGGTCAACCGCCGGTGGAAGGGACACATCACGGTCCTCTACGACGGACGCTGCGGCCTGTGCCGCCGAAGCGTCTTTGGGCTCACGGTTGTAAACAGCCTCGGCCGACTGTCGTTTACAGACCTGCGCGACACCGTCGCACGCGCCGCCGCCGCGCCGGACCTCGCACTCGAGGACCTGGAGCGCGAGATGCATGTGCGCCTCCCCAACGGCCGCACCACCTCAGGGTTCTTTGGGTTCCGCACCCTGGCGTGGCACATCCCGTTGCTCTGGCCCATCGTACTGGGGCTGTACGTGCCGGGCGTGCCGTGGATTGGCAAGAAGGTGTACGCGCGCGTCGCGGCGCGGCGGCGGCGCTGCAGTCACGAAGGATGCTCCCTCTGATCAGTTCCCCGGGGATGAGAGCAGCTGTAACGCTCTCTCGCGCGTGAGTCCGATCTGGTTCAGCATCTGCCCGAGGGCTGTATTTAGGATACGCACGGATTCCGGACTCAGTCCGCGGATGGTAAACAGAAATTCCCCACGCACACCCTCGCCAACGTCTGTCGCGATGAGATACCGAATACGCTCGTCGGATGGAAGGGTGTGAACAGTTCCATGAAGTGCCGACACGGCTTCCTGGCCGCCCCAGACCGTGCGCAGAGCCACAAAAACGCTGTCGCCGCGATGGGCCTCGGGGATGTCGGCGTCTCGGAGTGGAGCCATAACAGGGGGAGCGAGGCGGGAATCTGCCGGATACGGCGTTTACGGTCAAGAAAACGAGTCCACGGGCTATTGTGCCCGCGATGCTCTTCCGCTTGGCCCGGGTGGCCGGAGACCCTTATACTTCCCGGGCTTGCCGGAGCCCCGGCTCTTGAGGCAAGCTCACTCTCCCGCGCACGAGCGGGAACGATCTTTTCACTCGATTCCGAAACGACGTCTCCTCGCAGGGCTCGCCATCCGGAAGCGGTCCCCTGATCTTTTTCCCACCAACGTCTCATTCCCCTGTAGCTCAGCGGTAGAGCAGAGCGCTGTTAACGCTAAGGTCGCTGGTTCGAATCCAGCCGGGGGAGCCACATTGCCGTTAAATGTGCATTTGATGAAACTCCGTTTAGTAGCCTGCACTAGGGAATCAGTCGTGACATACGCGTCAACCGACAGTGCATATCACTTCGCGCAAGCGACGCTGCACGGAACCTTCGCCTCGAAGGCCGTGAAGTTGCTGCAAGTCTGCTTCGCCCACGCATCCCAGTATGCCTTGGACTTGCAGACGCCCCCGGAACTGAACGGTTTGCCGGAGCACAAGATGCTCGCGCCCTTGAAGCCTTCGACCATGCACGCGGAAGAGGTGGAAGACGTGGCGCTACTGGCGTTCGCCGCGCACGCATTGCCCTTCGTGACACAGGGTTGTTCGAAGGCAACACCCTGCATGGTTCCGGTGCACGATTGCTTCACCTGTTGCTCCCAGAACCCCTTGGACATGCACACGCCGCCGGTGCTCCAGGATTTGTCATCACACTTCCCCTTCACGCCCATGAACCCGTCGGGCGCGCACTTGGACGACTGAGGCGAGCTGGCGGAGGAAGCCGAACCGAGGTTCATGGATGCGCAAATCGCCTCGGCTTTCGTCAGGAAATCGACGGTCTGGTCCACTTTTTTCATCGTCTGCTCGTCGGCAACGACCTTGGCGGCTTTGGCCAGGGCCGCGGAAATGCTCGCGCAGTACTCGACCACGCTTCCCTTGGCCATTTTGGACGAAGACGTCCGGGGCGAAGCGGGTGCAGCCGGTGCGGTGCCCGCACTGGAATACGCAACGCTCGACGAACCGGAACCGGGCAGACGGATCGGCGCCGACGGCAAGCGGACGGATGCCGCTGCAGCCAGCGGAACCGAAGCAGCGAAGATCGTCGTGACGAGAATGGTGCGCAGAGGGTGCATGGAGCGAGTGTACGGCAGGATGGGTGGACTAGGTAGTCTTCGTTTCCCCTGGATTGAATGACCATGTCCAGGCGGCCCGCTGCCTTAGCTGGGATCGAACCCGAACACCCTGGGGAGACGACGAATCGATGTACAGGTCTCGACTTCCGGATCGTCGCGAAGCGCTGACGGTCAGCGTGAACGGCATCGAGCCGTCCTCCGCCTTGCCGAGCTACTTCTGCCAGCTCACCCCCCTAGGCAGGGGCGTGAGCTGGTCCTTCAGGAACGCGACGACTTCAGGCTTGTCCCTCAGATCGAACTCTCCGATGAGCTGTGCAAGGACGCGATCTCTGCGTTCTCCATCGGCGTGCCATCCGTGCGCGAAGAGCAAGTCACTCATGGGAGTGGCAGATTGTTCTAGAATCTTCTCCTCCTCGCTCCGCAGGGTGCCCTTCATGATCTCGTGGAAGCGACGCTCGATATAGTTGTAGTCCTTCTGCGATAGTCCCTGTTCCTGGATATGCTTCGGCACCTGTACCGAGAAGAGCCGTCGGATCCCTTCCCAGATCGCGGAGCCGATCCTGCTGATCGTCCGGGGAAAACCGTTGCGGGATTCCGGCTGCTCGCCGCCGTCGGGTTTGAGGATGGCCATAGTCCGGGATGGTAGCACGAATTGCCGCGGCAGTCATGGTTGTATTCGTTTCGTGCCAAAGCGGAATCGGGGCACCTTCGCGTGGTAGGCTGGAGGGGACATGAAGGACGACGCTGCAACCACGCACCGGATCTGCACGATGCCCTTCTCGCGCGTCTATCCGATGTACGTCGCCAAGGCGAAGCGGAAGGGGCGCACCAAGGCAGAGATAGACGAGGTCATCCGTTGGCTGACGGGGTACGCGCAAAAAGGCCTGGATCGCCAGATCAAGAACGAGACGGACTTCCAGGCATTCTTCGCGGACGCTCCTGCGCTCAACCCCGCGCGAACGCTCATCACGGGCCTGATCTGCGGCGTGCGGGTGGAGGACATCAAGGAGCCAACCGTGCGAGCGGTGCGGCAGTTGGACAAGCTGGTGGACGAGCTGGCGAAGGGCAGGACGATGGAGAAGATCCTGCGGACGTGACGACGGGTATCCCCACCACGGGAGCATGCGCCCGGTCGTCGGCGCCGCGTGCTTCTATAGGGTAGGGGGTATAGTATCTGCACATGCCCAACCCCCGCCAAGCCCCCGACTGCGAACGCGTCCTCCGCCACCTCAAGCGCATTCAAGGCCAGATCTCGGCGCTGGAGGAATACGTGTCCGAGCAACGCCCCTGCGAAGACGTCGCGCACCTGCTGAAGTCCATCACCACATCCTTCGCGTCCGTCCGCTCCGAGATCGTGGAAGAAATGATCGTCCGCGAGCTGGCCGCGGAGACCCTATCGTCCTCCGATCGCGTGCGACTGCACTCCATCGTCTCCGTGCTGCAGAAGTAATCGTTTTCCTCCCTCTCCCATGGCCTACGGCACCATCATCCCCAACCTCATCATCGATGGCCGACCCGCTCCATACGGGGTCGTCAACGAGCGCGCGGTGCGCGCCACCGCGGGCATCATGTTCCTCATCGGCGTGATCACCTTCTTCGTTATCCAGTCCACGGGCAACTCCGCGCCCCTCATGGTGGTAGTGCCGCTGTTCTGGCTGGACTTCTTTCTGAAGACGGCGCTTGGACCGCAGTACAGCCTGTTCGGCGTGGCCGGGCGCTGGGCAACGATGCGTCAGAAGCCCGAGTGGGTGGGTGCCGCGCAGAAGCGCTTCGCGTGGAGCATTGGACTCACGCTGTCCAGCGTCATGCTCGTGTCCGCTGTGTTCCTGCAGGTGCGGGGGGTGCTGCCGCTAGCCATCTGCCTCACCTGCCTCACGTTCATGTGGATGGAATCTGCGCTCGGCATCTGCGCGGGCTGCGCGATGTACGCCTGGCTGCGGCGCAGGGGGATTATCCCCCACGCCGAACACCAGCCGGCCTGCCCCGGAGGCGCGTGCGCAATGCCCCGTTGATGGCGCTGACGGCCGGGATCACTTCCGGGCACTCGCCCCCACACCCACCAGACCGGGATGCTTTTCCGCGAGCTTCAGGACCTTCTTGAGCGCATCCAGGTCCACATCCTCCAGCCGTGTGAAGCGGATGCAACTCTTCCCCACGCTCACCTTCTTTCCCAACTCCTTCCGGTGGGTCTCCGCGAGGTACTTGCCATCCACCACTGAGCACACGTAGAGGCTGACGTACTGCTTCTGGTTGGCCAGTGCAATGACCGGCCATTCGACCATTTCCTTCTTCGCATTCTTGTACGGGAACGAACCGTACCCAAGCATGTTGGCGGCGAAGTGGGGCCTAAGGGACGGGGTCGCCTTCTGGATGAACGCATGCAAAAACCGCACCATCTCCTGCCGCTCAGACGGAACGGCGGCGAGGTACTCCTCCACGGTCTTCGCTGGAGTGGCCTTGAACATGTTCATGAGGGTTCGGGGAAGGGTCTCATAGTAGCAGAGACACGGAATCCCCGTCCGCGGCGTCCCGTGTGTGGGTCCAGTGCGCTGCGCCCATTGGGTATACTGGATGATGCCGTGTGGCATGTTGTCTCCCCTTCCCGATCTCCACCATGAACAAGAGCACAGGATCATCCACGAAGCTCCCGACACCTCAGCGTGAAATCCTTCTCAAGACCCTCAAGGCCCGCTTCGAGAAGCATGAGGATCGTCATGTGGGCATCGCGTGGGCCACGGTCGAGGCCAAGCTAGAAGCAAACCCGCAGGCGCTCTGGTCACTTTGGCAGATGGAGGAGACGGGCGGCGAGCCGGATGTGATTGGCAAGGAAAAGGACGGGATCCTCTTCTGCGATTGCTCACCGCAGAGTCCCGAGGGCCGAAGGAGCTGCTGCTTCGATGGCCTGGCGCTGCGATCGCGAAAAGAGCACAAGCCCAAGCACAGTGCCACGGAAACGGCGGAAGCCATGGGCATCGAACTCCTCTCGGAAGAGGCGTACCGGCGACTCCAGGCGCTTGGAGAGTTCGACACAACGACTTCGAGTTGGGTGCAGACCCCTCCCGCTATTCGCAGGCTCGGAGGCGCGCTCTTCTGTGATCGCCGGTACGGCACAGTGTTTACGTACCACAACGGTGCAGAGTCGTACTACGCGGCGCGGGGGTTCCGCGGGATGCTCAAGGTCTGACATCGTGCGGTGGCCCACTCCCCGTATACTCCACCCATGCAGAAAGATACTCGTGCCTACCACGACGCGCTCGCTCCGGAGGACGGCGCCATCTGCGACGCGCTCTTCGCGGAGATCACCAAGGGTCTGCCCGAGGCCGAGTGCAGAATCTGGCACCGGCATCCCGTGTGGTTCCTGCAGGGGAACCCTATTGTGGGTTACCACAAGCTCAAGGACTGCGTGCGGCTGCTCTTCTGGAGCGGGCAATCGTTCGAGGAGAAGGGACTCACCGAGGAAGGTAGCTTTACGGCGGCGGGGGCGCGCTACGTTTCCGCAGACGAGATCGACACCAAGGCGCTGGCCCGCTGGCTCCGGAAATCACGCGAGATCCAGTGGGACTACGCGAACATCGTGAAGCGCAAAGGCCGGCTGGAGAGGAGGACTCCTTAGGCGGCAGGCGCTAGCGGCAGGGCTCCGGGAGTAGTTGACAAAATACGTGATTTTTTCATAATACGCTTCTATGCGCTTCAGCCCTGAGGGAATCGCCGAGGTCGAGCCCGTCACGCCCCATGCGCGCGACGAGTTTGGGACGCTGAAGACCGCCATCGTGTGTGCGTTTGGATCGGCGAAGATGTTCTCGCGGGTCTACGGGGGCTCCGCGGAAGACGCGCAGGCCATGATGCGGTCTTCGCTCGCCCCGTCCGACGCCGGCGCTCACGCGGAGCTGCTCGAGACACTGGACCGCCGCGGCGTACGCCTCGTGCATCCGCATCCTCCCAACACCCCGCTGACAACGGACACGGTGACACGTTGGGTGGGCGACGATATCTATACGCGCGACTTCCTGGGAGTGGTGGACGAGATGGCCATTCTCACAAAGGTGATCCATTTCCGGAACCACAACCGCGTGCGCTACGAGACCATCCTTCGCGCCATCCCAAAGACGAACCAGGCGACACTGGAGAGTGGCGCATTTAGCTGGGGTAACGCGCTGCTGCACGGGGACGCGGTGCTCACGAGCCTCCCTCATCACGACTACTTTACGGACATCGCGCCACACGTGACGGCCGATTGTCTGCACGAGGAGCTCACCGTATTCCAGGATAAGGCGGCTGGCATCCGCGGTATGGACGCGCTGCTGCGCGAGAGCGGTTCCGTGCGAAAGCTCCTCACCATCCCGATGAACTCCAACGGCGATCTCGATTGCGCGATAGCGCCCCTCCCCCGAAGACAGCGCACGGATCCGCGGCGCGTGCTCCTCATGGCTCCAGAATTCCATACCGATGCGGAGGGCCTCCTACGGAGCCAGTTCGACGAACTGATCCCCGTGCAGGACTCGCTCCAGACGCTGCCGTGCAACCTGTTGTGGCTGGATCCGGAGACGCCGATTATTGCCACAGAGGCCCGACGGACGCGCATACTACTACGCTTACTGGGTTTCAATCCCATCGTCCTGCCGCTCGGCAGCCTGGTGGAACAAAACCACACGGGGAGCGGAGAAGCGGGCAGCCCCGGTGGTTGGCGCTGCATGACAGGCACACTCGTGCGGGCGGACGACTACATGGGTGGCTGATCGCGCCTGAGAGCTCTCTGCGTTCGTGTGCAGCGGTTCGCGATGCTCGGCGGAGTTGGACGTGTTGAACGCGCAGAGGCTCACAACGAGACGGCGACGAAGCCCCTGAGGAGGGCTGCTTCAAGGTAGGTCATTCGGGCCGGATGCCAGAATATGACGTGTTTTTGCCTATTGCCATTCCCGTTCCTCTGGCGAACTGGACCTTTGACATACACATGCTCAAATGTATGATTTGCCGCCATGCTCTCATTGACGAACGTGCTCCGCGCGCGTGCCCTCTCCATCGTGCTGCCGCTGGTCATTGGGCTCTGCGCCCTGCCATGTGCGAGGGCGCTCGCCGCGCCCGGAGATCTGCTCATCCTCACAACAGCGACCGCAGACACGCAGAACGTCCTCGAGGCCATCCAGCAGGCAAGCGGTGAAGCCACACAGGACCTGCGTGCGACGCTCTCGGCAACCACGGACGTGGTGAACACTCAGACCTTCACACCGGAAGTCGTTGTGCAGATCACCCAGGAATGCCCCTCTGGCGACTCCGTCTGCATCCAGCACGCGGCCGCCTCTCTTACGGTCAGTGCCATCCAGGCCGTAACGGCAAGCGCCTCCGATCTCCTCACTGTGTCCCAGCAGGCGGTGTCCGGGGACCAGTCGGTCACGCTTACCGGCTCCGCCCTCACCTCCGTCATCGCCGAGCAGACGCTCGCCCCTCGCATCGTGCTGGACGTCTCGCAGGACTGTGCCACGGGCCTCGGGGCCTGCGTCCAGAGCGCGCTGCCGGTCATCTCGGTCCTCGCGCAGCAGATTATCGACGCGAGTGCGACGAACGTGGTCGACGTCACGCAGGAGATGACGTCTGGTGACTCGCAGAACGCGGACATCACCGTCGAGGCGTCCACCGAGGTGCTGGCACGGCAAATTGTGACGCCGACGGCGCTCGTGACTCTCGTGCAGACGTGCAAGGTCAACACGGGCCTCTGCATCCAGAGCGCCCGGTCGCTTATGGAGGTCCTCGCGGAGCAGGTAGTGCACGCACAGTCCACAAACGAGATATCCCTCGAGCAGACGGGCGCCACCAACCAGGAGGCGGTCGTGGCGTCGGGTACCCATACCGTGATTGAAGGCCTGCAGGAGGTACTCGCGTCCACGACGATCGTCGTGGAACAACAGTGCGACGTGACGCAGGGGCTCTGCATCCAATCCTACAACGGGCGCCAGACGTTCGTATTCACGGACGGCGAGACCGTGGAAACCGGTGACTACGTCGGCGTACTCGACGAACACGCCCTGGACGAGACATTCGACCGCACGACGGTGGCGATGGTTGCGATGGGCACGTGCCCGTCCGGAGAGGGCAGCTGCCCACGCGTGCAGCGCCTGATCGACTGGCTCTTTGGGCCTGAGCCCTCCCTACCGGCGCCCTCCGCGCCTTCCGCGGATAGGCAAGGGCACTCCATGAAGCGCGGCCACGAGACCAATGTCATGAATGGCATCATCCGCTTCGCAGCGAGCCGCAACCGCCAGGGATACCTCCCCTCTCCGGCGTTCGGCGGGGGGGACGCAGTGTTGGACGAGTACGCACTGTCGGTCGTCTGCTCGGTGCGCTCGCGCATTGCAGACGCGGAGGACCGCGACGCTCTGTCGGCATGGGCCGCGACGGAGATCGCCGATGCCACCGGCGCGGATGAGGCCGCGGTAGCCGGGGCTCTCGAGGATGCGTCCATGTGCCCCGAAGCGGAAATTCTGGTCAAGGCCCCGCGCACGATCCAGCTGGTCGCGTTCCCCATCGACGAACAGGGTCCGGTCTCGAGCAACGATCTCTGGAACGCGTGCATCCGCGGCGAGTACGTCTCGTACCCTGACATCCTCTCCAACCAAGACCGCGATCCGCACACAAACCGCCCCCGCAGCTGCGGCGACTACCACATGAAGGACGAATGGACACACCCGGACCTCGGTATCCGGTTTACGTGGGATCCCACAAAAAACCTGCTCGTCCTGCCGAGCGGCTACCTCGCGATGACTTTGGATCGCGAGATCGCGATGGCGCCGTGAGACAGCTCGAGGTGCGTACGCGCCTTGGGATCCTCTGGTGGAAAATCATGGATCCGCGAGATCAATGCCGTTTCACTCTCCCCGCATCGCGTCCTGGATGATCCGCGCGATGCGATTGGGATGTGGAACAAGCGACACCGCAGCGAGCTTCGTCTCAAAGTAGAGCGTCCCGAAGTGGAGCAGGTTCTGGAGGAAGCCGTTTTTACGAGCTTCGACGGTCTTCATCTTCTCGAAGGAAATCTCCAGAATGTCCTCGTGGAAGATGAGGCGATACTGCACCCGCAGGAGCCGCCGATTGGTGATGATAATCCGGTCCAGCGACTCGCTGAGCAACGTCATGAACAACCAGTGAAACGTAACCAGAAACAGAAGCAACGCGACAAGATACACGCCGACCGACAGCCCCGCGTAGTGATGGGCCGTGATGCCGGCGAGCACGAAGAGGAGAAATGCGATGAGGAGCAGGAACAGCGAGACCAGCAGCGGCGTGACATACTTCACCCAGTGCTCGTCGGTGACTTTCACCACGCGCTCGCCGAGATCGACGGAGGAAGTAGACATAGATTACAAAAAGTGGGGCTGGAAGGCGAAGACCGTTGCGCTCACTGCCGTCACGACGATGGTCAGGACCACATAGAGCGGCATGAGGATGCGCCCCGGCCGCCCCCATGCAGACTGGTCGCCGAGGTCGGCGAGGAGCAGGCGGTACTTCTCCGACTGGCTGCGGAAGATCTGGATATTCAGCAGCAAGAGCAGCAGCGAGAGCGCTTCTAGAGCCAGCACCGCGGCGAACGAAGCGATCATCCCGGGGGAGCCGAGCACGTCTTGCATATCCCCCAGTATACCCCTGGAGGCCAGGCCACCAGTCCGCCGCGCTTTCGCTCTTCCGCCCGAAACCGGCGGTAGAATCCGTCAAGCGCATCCCGCGGTGGTCCGAAGATAGATCTCATCACCGGATCGGACCGCGATCCTGGTATCATGACCGTCCGTGGCATGATTATCCCCTCCGAACCCATCCTGGCGGCGATCAGCGAGAAAGCGCGTTCCCACGCGCAGGATGGATCGCGCCACCTGTTGTGCCCGTCGTGCCGCGTCCGCACCCGCTTGTATGCCCTGAAAGACGGACGCAGGAAATGCGGCTCCTGCGGTGGGAAGTTCACCCCCTCTAAGAAGACGGATGCCGTGAAGCTGCGCCAAATCTCCGACCTCATCCTCTGCTTCTGCCTGAATTTCCCGGCGCGCCAGGCCTCGGATCTCACCTCGTACCGCTACCGCCTGGTGTCCGCCGTCTATGGAGACATCCGGATTCTACTGGCGCGCCAGACACTCGTGCCCGGCAAGCTGGCGCTGCTCACCGCGGTCGAGCACTGCAACCGCGCCGTGCGAGAGAGCGACTTCTGCCTGCGCTGCCGGGACCGTTTCGGGTGCAGGGGCAGGAAGAGCGGCGACAGCCCCGTGTTCGGCGTGAAGATCCTCGCTGGGGATCGCGTCTTTATCGATCCCCTGCAGGACGGCGAGGCCGACATGCGTCTGGGCAAGACCGCGGCGCGGTACGCCGGATACGCGGGGTTTATCTGTCGGGGACGATTCCATCGCTTCGCGGACAACGGACGACCACAGGACGGCGCAGAACGCCTATGGGCCTGGATGCACGAGCGGCTCCGCAAGCACCACGGGATCTGGAAACGCAACGCTGGCCTCTACCTCAAGGAGCTGGAGTGGAAGTACAACAATCGCCTGCTCTCGACGGAGTCGCAAGCGCTGCAAATCGCGGACCTGTTGCCCGACGACTTCCTCGCGTCGTGGGCGGGAACTGCGCGCATCCGGCTGGATGTGGTCCAATCCGGTGCGTAGTTCTCCTCTGATGAGGAAATCCTGTATTCCGCATACCCTTGCACAAATTCACATACAGATTCTATCGTGTAGGACGCACATGATCCTTTCATGCACGCGGCTCCATCCCTCCGCCCGGCCGGCTTCACGGCCCCACTCGCGATGGAATCGGAGCCCCGCCGGGACGCACGATCCGAGTACCCCATCCGCATGCGTGGGAGGGCCGGAGGATCGTACGCCAGCGTGATCCGCCCTTTCCCTACCGAACCTGCCGCCCTCCATCGTTCTTCCCCCTCCTCCTATGGGCGCCCGCACCATCAAATCCACCGGCCCACATCCGCACCACATCCACGTCGCGGGCCGCGACCGGTCCTTTCCGTCTGGACGGCCCGAAGAACTCGAGGAGGATTCCGGCGTCGCGCTGCCCGACGAGCCAACGAGCACCCCGGACCTGCTGCTAAAATCCCCCCTGCGGCAGGAGCCCGAGCGGAGTGAGCGAATCGCGGCGGACGAACGCATCGTGCCGGTGGACGATCCAACAGTATGGCTGGAACGCGCAGAAGACGACGGACCCGATGCAGCTAGACCCCTCCCCCGCGCCTGACGCATGACCCCCTCGCTCCACATCATCTCCGCCTCCACGAGCGGCAACACGGAATACACGGTGGACCAGTTGGCCGCGTTGCTCTCGGAGCGTTCGCCCGACCTGCAGATCGAGATCCAGCGCGCGGAGCTGGCGAACCCCGATGACCTCCTTCGGGGCGACATGCTCGTGCTGGCGTCCGGCACCTGGAACACCGGCGGCTCGGAGGGCCAGCTTAACCCGCACATGCACGCGCTGCTGCATGAGCGCGCACAAGACGTGGACCTGGACGGCAAGCCGGTCTCATTCATCAGCCTCGGGGACGACCGGTACTACCATCGCACCCGCTGCACGGAACATTTCCTACGGTTCCAGCGGGAACACGGCGGAGTGTTGCTCCTGCCACCGCTCATCCTGGTCAACGAGCCGTACGGTCAGGAAGATCGCATCCGCCGATGGGGCGACAAACTCCTCGGCGTCCTGGCGCGCAAGGCTGAAGCGGCG
>CAZYAK010000036.1:0-14315 GCA_964645935.1 uncultured Candidatus Peribacteria bacterium
ATGTACATCTGCTCGCTGACATCACCGCTCGCTCCTGTCCTCCCCTCCCCCGATGCCATGGGACTCGCCCGTGCGCCAAGGGGGGAGGAAGCCGCAGGAGACATGCATATGGCACTTTTGATCCGCATCACGTACTGGAATGGTTGGACCTGGTGGGCCAAGCCCGTTGAGGCGACGAAGACCCTCACCATCCCGGACGGCCTCGTCTGGGACAAGAAGGTCGAGACCAGCGACAGCGCCATCACCGTCCGCGTCCGGTGGGGCGCGACCGCCGACAGGCTCGGCATCGGCAACGGCCTCGTCGTGGAGGTGCCGGGCAACCGGCTCATCAGCGCTGACGTCGAGGAGGTCGTCGCGTGACCTGCGGCAGCCCCCTCTATCCATTTCGGGTGGAGGGGGCGCCGTTTCGTGCCCGGGAATATTGACAATTCCGGCTTGCCGCCTAGACTTTAGCGGATGGCTTCCCGTTCTGCCGCACTGGCTCACCTGCACGCGTCGCCCGCGGCTTTCGGGTTTACCGTCTATTTTTTCGCGTAAGCACACACCTCTCTGCGGCCACGCTCCATGAGCGCCCAGAGAGGGCGCATTTTTTTGCCCGAAATGGGCCGCGGGAAGAAACCCCGCATTCGCACTTCCTTCCTCCCCCTTCCCATGCTCATCGTCCTCAAAGACAAGCACGACAAGGCACTCACAGCACACATCCAGCAACTGCTCTTGCAGCGCTACGGTCTGGATAGCCATCTCATCGGGGAGAACGGCCGCGTGCTGGCCGTCCCCGGCGACACCACCGCCGTGGAGGTGGAGATCTTCGAGAACATCGAGGGCGTGAAGTCCGTCGACCGCGTCGATCGCCCCTACAAGCTCGCGAGCCGCCAGAAGAAGGACCGCACGGAGGTCGCGCTGCGCCCGGGCAGCGGCTGCCTGCTCGGCAACCGCAAGCAGATGATTGTGATGGCAGGCCCGTGCTCCGTGGAGTCCGAGGGCCAGCTGGACGAGACGGCCGCGATGGCCAGGAAGCAGGGGGTGCAAGTGCTGCGCGGCGGCGCCTTCAAGCCGCGCACGGGTCCGTACGCGTTCAACGGACTTGGCGAGGAGGGCCTCAAGCTCCTCAAGAAAGCCGGCGAGAAGTACGGCATGGCCGTGATTTCCGAGGCCATGAACGAAGCCCAGGTAGACCTGATGCAAGACTACGTGGACATCGTGCAGATCGGCGCCCGCAACATGCAGAACTACGATCTGCTCCGCCGCGCCGGCAAGACCCGCAAGCCCGTCATGCTCAAGCGCGGTCTCGCGGCGACGCTGGAGGAGTGGCTCCTCGCCGCCGAGTACATCCTGGCTGGCGGGAACCCCGACGTGATCCTCTGTGAACGCGGCATCCGCACCTTTGAGGAGGAAGTGCGCTTTACGCTCTGCCTGGGCTCCCTCCCGGCGCTGCGCGAGCTCACGCACCTGCCGATCGTGGTGGACCCCAGCCACGCCGCCGGTAAGGCGAGGTGGGTGGCGGACAACGCCCGCGCGGGCATCGCCGCGGGGTGCGACGGCCTCATTATCGAAATCCATCCCCGTCCCGAAGAGGCGCTCTCCGACGGTCCGCAGTCGCTCGACGCCGAGCACTGGGAAGACTGCATGAAGGGCATTCGTGCGGTGACAGCGGCGATGGGCAAGACCTTGGCGTAACCTATACACATGCCCACCATCCCCCTCACCCTCCCGGCCCTCCCCGCACGCATCGTTCCGATCCTCGTGGACACGAACGCGTTGAACAAGCTCCCTCAGCTGCTGCCTTCGGACACCGACGGCACGGTCGTGCTGCATGACGCAGCACTTGCGGATGTAGCGGCGCGCGTGTCCAACGCCATCAGCGCCAAAGGGTTGATCGCGGTGAAGAGTGGCGAATCCAGCAAGACCCTCGCGGAGACGCAGCGCGTCGTGTCGGAGATGCTGCGCCTCGGCGCCACTCGCAAGACCGTACTCGTCAACGTGGGCGGGGGGATGCTCACAGACCTCGGCGGCTTCGTCGCCGCGGTCTTCATGCGCGGCATCCGCTACGTGCACGTGCCCACGAGCCTGCTCTGCATGGTGGACGCCGCGGTGGGCGGCAAGACCGGCGTGGACCTGGAGGAGACCAAGAACATCATCGGGGCCATCCACCACCCGCTGGCCGTGGTGTGCGACGTAGACCTGCTGAAGACTCTCCCCGACACGCCGCTACGCGAAGGCCTGGTGGAGACCATCAAGATGGCCGCGATGCTGGACGCAGAGGAGTTCGCACGCCTGGAGGGCGATCTCGACGCCATCCTCCAGCGCGATCCTGCGGCCCTCGTCCGCTGCGTAGCGGAAGCCGTGCGTATGAAGGCGGAGGTGGTGGGCGGCGACGAGCGCGAGGACGGGCGTCGCATGTTCCTGAACTTCGGCCACACCGTGGGCCACGCGGTGGAGGCGATGTCGCGCTTCGCGATCCCCCACGGGCAGGCTGTCTCCATCGGCATGCGCGCGGAAATGCGGCTCGCTGGCTTCGCGGATGCCGAGCGCGTGAACGCCCTGATGCGCCGTATGGGCATGCCGCTCGCGATCCCCACGGAGATGGACCGCGGCGCCCTCTGGGAACTGATGACCAGAGACAAGAAGAACGTGGGCGGCGCGGTCCGCATGGCGGTTCCCACGTCCCTCGGCACCGGCGAGATCCGCACCATCGAGCGCGGCGCGTTCCTGTCCCTTGCCGCATGACGGGCGACCCCATCGCCATCGAGCCCCTCACGCTGCCGTTTGACATCGCGCTGCCGATGCCGGGATCCAAGTCGCACGCCAACCGCGCCATTATTGCCGCATGCCTGGCCGACGGCGAAACCGTCCTCCAGCACGCCACCCCGTGCGACGACGTGGCACTCCTGGTACACAACGTCCAGGCGCTGGGGTACGACGCGGAGTGGCTGGATGCACAAGCAGGAACCCTGCGGATTCGCGGCGGCATCCCACAGCGCGGAGGCTCTGCCCTGCTGGATTGCGGAAATGCGGGCACGACGCTGCGCTTCCTGACTTCTCTGGCGTGCATCACTCCCGGGGACTGGACCGTCACCGGCGACGAGCGGATGCGGAGCCGCCCCATCGGGGACCTGGCGACTGCCCTGCGCGCGATCGGCGCCGATATCCAAGACACCGGCGGTTGCCCGCCCCTGCACATCCGCGGCAAGCGGCTCGCGGGAGGAGCGGTCTCCTTGGAGGCCTCCAAGAGCAGCCAGTTTTTAACCTCGCTCCTCCTCATCGGCCCCGCGCTGGAGAACGGCCTGGCCATCACGACTCCGACCGATCCTACATCCCCCACTTACATCGATCTCACGCAGCAAGTCCTCGCGGATTTCGGCGTGACGCTGCAGCGTGAAGCCCGGCGCTTCGCGGTTCCTGCACAGACCCTGAACGCGAATACCGCGTACGCCATCGAAGGCGACTGGAGTGCCGTGGGCGCGTACTTGATCTTGGCGGAGCTGACGGGGAGTCGTATCGACGTTCCCAACCTCTCCCCTGCGTCCAAGCAGGGCGACCGGCTCCTGCCGCAAGTGATCGCGTCCCTCCGGGGCGACGGCGACCGCACGGTGGACTGCACGCCCTTCCCGGACCAGGCCATGAACATCGGCGTGCTGGCCGCGCACCGTCGGGGGACCACCACGCTCACGGGTGCCGCCAACCTGCGTTTGAAGGAGTGTGACCGGCTGGCCGTGCTCCGCACGGAGCTTGCCAAAACAGGCGTGGAGATCACGGAGCAACAAGACGGCCTCACCATCCACGGCAAGGCAACGCTGCGCCCCACGGAGTTTGACCCACACAACGACCATCGCATGGCGATGTGTTTTGCCATCTTGGGGTGCATGACCAAGGGCATCGTCATCCGCGATCCTGGGTGCGTATCCAAGAGTTACCCCCGCTTCTTTGAGGATATCCGGAGCCTGCGCGCCTCGCCCCGTTGCATGGCGATCGTGGGCATGCGCGGGGCGGGGAAGTCTGGCCTGGGACGAAACATGGCACGCAAGCTCAAGCTCACACACGTCGACACCGACCGCGTTTTCGTGGACGCGCACGGGCCCATTGGCGATTTCGTGCAGATGGAGGGGTGGGAGGCGTTCCGCGCCGAAGAGGAACGCATCGTGGCCGAGTGCCTCAAGCCCGGGCGGATCGTGTCGCTGGGCGGAGGCGCCATCGAGTCCGCCGCCACGCGTGGTCACCTCAAGCTCGATGCCCTCACCATCTGGATGCAGGTGCGTGAGCGCGACATCATCGAACGCCTCAAGGTGCTCAAGCGTCCGCCGCTCACGAACCTCACTCTGGAGGAGGAGGTGCCAATGGTTCTCTCCAAGCGCACGCCGCTGTTCCAGGAGGTGGCGTCGCTCACACTGCCACCGTCCATCCCCTTCGCGGGGCACGTGTCGTACCTCATCCGGAAGCTCAAAGCCCGATGCTCGTGGTAACCCTGCCCCTATCGGCTGCCTCCGACCCGCTCGCGTTCGCGCTGCGGGCCAAACAGACGGGCGCGCAGGTGCTGGAGATCCGCGGAGACCTCACGCCCGACGTCGCCACGTTCGTCTCGCCCCTGCCACTGCTCGTCTCGCCGCGCGGGACGGGAGCAGCTCTGATCGAACGCTTGGAGCCAGCAATGGTCGACCTGGAGGAGCAGGAGAACCTCAACCTCCCGAAGAACGTCACAACCATCCGCAGCTTCCATGACTACACGGGTACACCCATAGACCTGGGAGAGATCGCCAACCGACTGCTGGCGCTCCAGCCCAACATCCTCAAGATCGCGGTAACCATCTCGTCGTATGCAGACCTGTCACGCCTACTCGCGCTGCAAGACCAGCTCCCGCAGAAGCAGAAGCGCGTGCTCTTGGGGATGGGCCCGATGGCACACCTCACGCGACTGCTGTCGCCTACACGCAACGCCCTCACATACACCTTTTTCAAGGGCACAGAGCCCGCCGCGCCCGGGCAGGTGGGCATCGAGGCCTACGCCGACCTGTTGCAGGTCCGAACGCCCGCGCTGTACGGCATCCTCGGCGGGGAGCAGGTGTCCCAGAGCCTCAGCCCACTCATCCACCGGACGCTCTTCAAGCGCCACACGGTCGATGCGCTCTACGCCGCGTTCCCGTGCACGGATTTGGAAGACGCGTGGACGCAGCTCACCGCACTCGGCGTGCGGGGTTTCTCTGTGACGGCACCGTGGAAGCGGGACATCGTGCAGAAGATGGACAGGCTGCACCCGCTGGCCGAAGAGCTGGGCGCCGTGAACACCGCCGTCCTCAAGGGCGGCAAGTGGACCGGCCACAACACCGACGTGACGGGACTCCTGGAAGCATACGACTTCTCAGACAAGGGTGTCGCCATCGCCGGCTCCGGCGGAGTGGTGCCCTCCGTCATCGCTGCGGCGCGGCATGCCGGAGCACGGACTATTACCGTCTACGCACGCAACCCCGACGCCGCGGCGGAGCTCGGCGACCGCTTTGAGGTAGATGCCGGGGACCTGGAGCACCTCAGGGCGGCGTCCCCCGACCTTCTGGTCTGGGCGGCCTCGGGCGATCCGGAGGTGGCCATCCCCCCGGCCCGGCCAGGCGCCGTGGCCGTGGATCTGCGCTACGGCAGGCAGACAGGGTTCTTGCAAGAAGCTGGCGCCATGGGCTACGAGCTCCAAGACGGCATGTCCATGCTCCTCCACCAGGCCCTCGCGCAGTTTGGCCTGTTCACGGGTATCGAACCCACCGACGCCGATCTCCGAGCTCTCGTCTCCCTCCTCCCCTCCTCCCATGGCCGCTAACTCCTTCGGAGACCTGCTCCGCATCACCACCTTCGGCGAGTCGCACGGACCCGCACTTGGCGTCGTCATCGACGGCTGTCCGCCGGGGATCGCTCTCGCTCTGGAGGACTTTCTTCCTGAGCTCGCTCGGCGCCGCCCCGGGCAGAGCGCGGTGACGACAGCACGCAAGGAGGACGACGCCCCGGAGATCCTCTCTGGTGTCTTTGAGGGCAAGACCACGGGGATGCCCATCGCCGTGATCGTACGGAACACCTCCCAACGGTCCGAGGATTACGAGAAGCTCCGCACCGAGTTCCGCGCCGGCCACGCGGACCGGACCTACGCCGACAAGTACGGTCACCGTGACCATCGCGGCGGCGGACGGTCCTCCGGGCGCGAGACCGTGGCGCGTGTCATCGCGGGCGTCGTGGCCCGAAAGCTCCTGCCAAAGGAGACCCGCATCATCGGGCATACGACCAAGATCGGCCCACACGAAGCCAAGGCTTTCCAACCCAAAGCCATCGAGGAGAACACCATGCGTTGCGCCGACCCGGAGGTCGCCAAGACCATGGAAGCACACGTGCTACAGCTCAAGGCCGAGGGGAACTCCGTCGGCGGGTTGATCCACGTGCGCGTGGAACACCCCCCAAAGAACCTGGGCGATCCGGTCTTCCGCAAGCTCAAGGAGCGCTTGGCGGACGCTGTCATGAGCATCGGTGCCGTGACGGGCTTCTCGTACGGCGCGGGGTTTCGTACGGCGGAGATGCAGGGCCAGGAGTATGTGAAGGACCCCGAGAACTTCGGCGGCATACTCGGTGGCATCTCCACGGGGGAGGATCTGATCCTCACCGTGAGCATAAAACCCGCGTCCTCCGTGGGCGAGGTGGCCAAACAGGGCCGCCACGACCCGTGCATCGTGCCCCGCGTCATCCCCGTGGTCGAAGCAATGGTGGCCCTCGTACTCGCCGATTGTATTCTTCTGCAGAGGGCGTACGGCGGAGGCGTTAGGAATTAGGCCGTAGGACGTAGAGCGCCCGATTACGTCCGTACACGCACACCAACCGTCTACCCCCCTAACAGCCTAACGCCTACCTTCTCGCCATGACTCTCATCCACCTCCGCCAGCAAATCGACTCTCTCGACACCTCCCTCGTCGAGCTCCTGGCCCGGCGCTTCCAACTCGCACAGCAGACCACCGCGCTCAAGAATGGCGTGATGGACGCCGAGCGCGAGCAGGAGGTGCGCAAGCACTGGGCCGAGGAAGCCAAGCGCACGGGCCTATCGCCCGCCTTTACCCAGGCCGTATTGGAGCTCGTGCTCGCGGAGTCCCACCGCCTCCAGACCCGCATCGCATGAAGCTCGTACCTCCCCTCTCCATCGGCGTCGTCGGCGGAACCGGCAAGACCGGCGGGCAATTCGCCGGGATGCTCCGGGACCACGGCTTCCGCGTGGATGTGACCGGGGAGGTCGACCGCGGGCGCAACGCGGATCTGCTACGGGACTGCGATATCATAGTCTTCGCAGTGCCGCTGCGCTCCTCCACGGAGGTGCTCCGGGAGGAACTGGCGCGTTCGACCCGCGAGGATCAGCTGATCCTCGACCTTTCTTCCCTCAAGCAGCGGCAAGTGGAAGCAATGCTCACGGCCAAGGGCGAGGTGATCGGTATGCACCCACTCTTCGGGCCGAGCACCGATCCCCGCGGACAGATCGTGATCCTCTGCCCGGCGAGAGCATCCGACGAGACGCGCGAGAGTCTCCAAAACCTCCTCGCGGCGATGGGGATGCGCACCCTCCTGATGACCCCAGAGGCGCACGACCGCCTCATGGCCGTGGTGCAGGTGATCCCACACCTCAAGAGCTTGCTCATCGCGGACCTGCTCAAGTCCCTGAGCGCGGACATGACGGAGATCTCAGACGTCTGCACGCCCGCCTACGAGCTGGAGCTGAATGTGGTGGGGCGCTTCCTGGACGACTCCGCCGATCTCTACGGACCCATCATCCTGGACAACCCCCGCACCCCCGAGGTAATGGCGCACCTTCGGCGCCTCGCCGACGAGTACGCGACAATGGATCTCGACTCCTTCACCGAGCGCTACAACGCCCTTCACGGCTACTTCGGTCGCTTCGCCCGCGAGGGCCGCAGCCATACGGAGGCGTGCATCAGGACGCTGTCATCGCTGAAGGGGCCCTAAGGACGCAGAAGGGACAAAGGGCACAAAGGGGACAAGGGTCTTGTAGCCACTCCAATCCCCCTTCGTCATCACAGCCGCACCTCTGTCCCTTCTGCGCCTTCTGTACCCTTTGCGCCCTCCCTCCTCCCCTCATGCACCTCCTCACCCTCGGTCCCGCCGGTACGTTCTCCCACGAGGCGGCCTACAGCCTCCACCCGGAGGCCTCCATTCGTTTCGCGCCCAACTTTGACGCCCTGTTCCAGCGACTGCAGCGCGAGGGGGGCGTAGGCTTTGTGCCCATCGAGAACAGCCTGCACGGCCCCGTGGATGAGGTGATGGACCTCCTTATGCACACCGACGTGAAGATCTGGAAGACGGAGGACGTGGCGGTACGTCATTGCTTCGGTGCGACGGACCCGGCCAAGGTGACGCGTGTGGCCAGCCATCCGCAAGCACTCTCCCAGTGCCGGCTGTACCTGCGCGACGCCTACCCAGACGCCGAGCGCTTCCCCACCAGTAGCACCGCGGCCGCCGTGGATCTCGCGCTGCGCGACCCCACCGTGGGCGCCATCGCCTCCGAGAAGGCGCTGTCCGAGCGCGGTCTGCCCATCCTCAAGCGTGACGTGCAGCAGAACGGGAACACCACGCGCTTCGCCCTCGTAAGTAAGCAGGACCCCTTTCCCGACGGCCGCAAGACCCAGATGTGCGCGGCGCTGCACGCCCTCAAGGACCGGCCGGGCATGCTCCACGACCTCCTCACGCCCTTCAAGGTCTACGACGTAAACCTCACACGCATCGAGAGCCGTCCCACCGGACAGAAGCTCGGCGACTACGTGTTCTTCGTGGAGTTCGGGGGCACCCCCGCCGACGCCCGAGTGTGCAAGGTCATAGAGGAAGTCAGCACCATGGCCTCCATCTGCATCCTCGGGGAATGGTGAGATGAAGGTACAAAAGGGACAGGGGTGATAGAAGGCAGAGATCCCGCTTGCACCCTTTGTCTCCTCTGGACCTTCCCTATACTCCACCCATGACCGCTCCCTCCTTCGCCACCCTCCCGCACTCCAAACCGGACCCCATCTTCGCCATCGCGGGCGAGGCGCGGGCTGCCGGACCCGCGGCCATCGACGGCACCATCGGGGTGTTCCTGGATGAGACGGGCAAGACCTACCTCTTTTCGAGCGTGCAGCAGGCCGTTATGGACGTAGCAGCCGGGCTCTCCACCCGCTCGTACGCGTACCCCAAACTCCTCGGCCTCCCCGAATACCGCGACGCGGTGCACGCGCTGCTCCCGGTCCCCGCGGGCAAGGCACTCGCGAGCATCGCCACCACCGGCGGCACCGGCGCGGTAGCACTTAATCTTCGCCTGGCACGCCTGATGGACCCGGAAATGACCCTGATCCTCCCGGTTCCCGCCTGGGCCAACCACCCGCCGCTCTGCCGAGCATGCGGTATCGCCACGATGGAGGTGGCGTACTTCGAGGACGGACGGCCTTCCCTCGCCGGCATCAAGGAAGCGCTCCTCAAGACCCCGGGTCCCGTGACCGTGCTACTCCAGGTGAGCTGCCACAACCCCGCGGGATTGGACCTCTCACCCGCCCAGTGGCTGGAACTCCGTGATCTTCTCGTAGCGCGCGAAGCCGCTGCCATCCTGGACCTCGCGTACCAGGGCTTCGGCGGCAAGCCGGAGGAGGATGCGGCGCCCATCCGGCTGCTCTCCGAGGCCGGCATTCTCTGCCTCATTGCCTGGTCCGCCTCCAAGAACCACGCCATCTACAGCGAGCGCACGGGCTTGGCCGCGGCCATCGTGCCAGACGAGAAGACCAAGGCCGAGGTGGAAGCCCACTACTCCACCCTCACACGCGGCGTGCACTCCGCGGCAGCGACGTTCGGGCAGTCCGTGGTGGCTCGCACCCAGTCGGCCTACGGCGACCAGTGGCGCAAGGACATGCGCGGGGCCCGCGAGACCCTTGCCGCCAAGCGCACGGCCCTGAAGAGGGCGGCCCCCGAGAGCCTGCGAGCGGCCATGGACGGACGGGGCATGTTCGCCCTCCTGCCCCTCTCCCCTGCACAGATCCTCACACTCAAGACAGAGCACAAGGTCTTCATGACCGGTGACGGCCGCATCAACATCGCCGGCATCCCACTGTCGCGCATGGAGGAGCTGGGAGAGAAGCTGGGGAAGGTGACTGCGTGAGACGGTACCGAGGCCACCGAAGGGACCGATGGAACCGAGGTGCTCCCATGCAGTGTGCAAGAACGATCAGCGCAGCCGCACCTCGGCCCCCCTCGGTGGCCTCGGTCCCATCGGTCCCCTTCCCGTGTTACCCTCCCCCCATGGACCTGCGCGACGAAGTCCCCGGCACGCTCAAGGCCTTCGGGATCCGGCTCAACACGGATCTCGGGCAGCACTTCTTGGTCGACCAAGACGTCCTCGACGCCATCCTGGATGCCGCACAGGTGGAGGATACCGACCACGTCTTTGAGATCGGGCCCGGCATCGGCGTGCTCACCCGCGAGCTCCTGCGCGACGCAGCTAAGGTGACAGCTGTGGAACTCGATACCCGTATGCTCCCCGTGCTCAAGCGCTTCGTGGGCGAGGAGGCGTGCCAGACACTCACGCTCATCCAGGGCAATGCGCTGCACGTCTCCTTCCCGAACGAGCCGTACAAGATCGTCGCCAACATCCCCTACCACATCACGTCACCGCTTCTGCGACACGCCTTCCTGGAATCGGCGCTCCGTCCCACCTCGCTCACGCTGCTCATCCAGCGCGAGGTGGCGGAGAAGATCTGCGACATCGAGAACGCCGGCATGCTCACCGTGGTGGTAGGGCTCTTTGGGGAGCCTGAGGTCGTCATCCGCGTGCCTCCCAGATCTTTCGTGCCGCCGCCGGCCGTGGATTCCGCGGTGCTCCACATCCGCTGCTTCAAGGAACCCAAGGCCAGCCCAGCCATCATCGAGGAGGTGTTTCGCCTCACGCGCGTCTGCTTTGGGCAGAAGCGCAAGATGCTCCGGAACTCCTTGGGCACCCTGCCCGAAGGCCCCATCCTCCTGGAGAAGACCGGCATCGACGCGACCCGCCGCCCGGAGCATCTCGCCATCGATGAGTGGATCGCGCTCGCCAAGGCCGTTTTGCCTCGTTCGCCCGGGCTGTAGAACGCCGAGTACGGCTTACTGACGCGATGAATCGCCGGGCGCCTGTTTGGGTTGCGTGGATCCGTGCCTGCTCCCGTGGACCTTCCCGGATGCTGGATTGGTGCGCCCCGCTCACATCGCCACTCTGCTCCTGTCGGCCTTCCTCCTCTGCGTCGCCGCACTGCGTTGGTGGGAACGGCCGATGTACCCGCCCATCATCTGGCTGGCGCTCGGTAGTGTGTTTTTCATCGGGCTCCTGCTGACGCGCCTCGGCCGGATCCGCCTGGTGGCCGCCGGCATCGCGGCCGCGAGTCTCGGATGCCTCCTGGCCTTCGCCTGCGTGGCGCGGAGCCTTCACGTTCCCGATGCCTCCACCGTGGACACCTACGCCGACAGCACGCGGCACGTGATCACCGGGCGCGTCGTGGCCCCGCCGGAGTACCGTGGCGGCGCGATGCGTTACGTCGTGGAGGCGGAAACCGTGAGCGTGACGGATGCCATCCTGCCGGTACGCGGCAAGGTGCTCGTGACGGACCGGGGCGCGTGGCCGCGGATGCGGTACGGCGATACCGTGCGTGCTTCGGGCATCTTGAGCCGTCCGGGCATGATCGAGGACTTCCGCTACGATCGGTACCTGGCGGTGTCGCGTGTCTACTCCGTGCTGGACCGCGCTACCGTCACAGTGCAGGGACCCAACCGGGGCAACGCGTTCCTGGCGACGCTCTATGGTTTTCGTGAGAGCCTGGAGGCGCGCATCGCCACGTTGTATCCCGAGCCCCACGGTGCACTCCTGGCGGGCCTGCTTGTGGGCAGCCGCGCGGGCTTTCCCGAGAGCGTGCAAGAGGCGCTCAGGCGCGCAGGCCTCACCCACCTCGTGGCGATCTCCGGCGCCAACATCACGATGCTCCTGGCTTGCGCCGGGCCGTTGCTCAAGCGTTTCCCGTGGGGGTGGCGACTGATTCCGTCGCTGCTCCTCGTGGCGTCCTTCACGCTCCTCACGGGCGCCAGCGCCTCGGTGACGCGCGCCGCCATCATGGGAGGCCTCGGGCTGCTGGCCGTAGAGCTGGACCGCAAGCGCGATGTCCGGCTGGCAATGCTGTGGACCGCGGCCGTGATGACCGGCCTCAACCCCGGCTCCCTCTGGGACGACGCTGGGTTCCACCTGTCATTCCTCGCACTCCTGGGCCTGGTCGAACTTTCGCCTCTCACTGAGCCCGTAGTGCGCAGGGTCCCTGAACGGTTTGGCCTGCGTGAGAGCCTGCAGTCCACGCTGGCCGCGCAGCTGGGAACCGCACCGTGGGGCATGCACCTCTTCGGGAGCGTGTCGCTCGTGGCGCCGCTGGCCAACCTGCTGGCTCCCGTGGCCGTGCCATGGGCGATGCTCCTGGGAACGGCGGGATTGGTGATGGATCTGGTGATTCCGCTGTTGGCGCCGTTCGTGGTACTGGTGGCCACGCTGCCACTGGGATGGATCTTGGGGGTTGCCCGGACGCTCGGCCCCCTGCCACTAGCAGCGGCGGACCTGTCACTGAGCGGACCCGTAGCGGCGGCCATCTCCGTCGCGGTGTTTGGGGCACCCCCGGCGCTACGCCTCCTCACCAGACGTACCGGCGGATCGGCACCGATCCCACGCGCGACTCCGCCTCCGGCCGTCGCCGCGGGAAGCTGAAGGTATTGGCAATGACGACGGTGCCAGGCCGAAGCTCCCGATCGAACTTGTCTTCCAGCGTAGCCATGAGATGCGGGGCGACGTAGAGGTACACGACGTCGGCGGACCGCACGTCGGCCGTGAGCGCGTTGCCTAGGATCCATGTCACGTCACCGGCCCGCCTAGCCCGACGGGTGCGCAGCCACCCGAGGAGCCAGACGGTGGGCACCAACTCCACGCCGATGCTGCGGACACCCGGCACGGTCCTGCGGGTGTGTAGGAGAAGCCGACCATCGCCTGCGCCCAGGTCTACGACGGTTTCCCCGCCCGTCAGTCCCGCCAGCTTCACCATCGCCACGGCAGCCTCGGAGGACGTGGGAACGTAGGGCACGCGCAGGATCACGAGATGCAGGACCATGGTGGCCGCGAAGGCTAAGACGGCGCACAGCAGTAGCCCGAGCAGAAAGGTCGTAAGCATGACAAGAGCATACCTCAGCGGGGTCTGGACAAGACGCTGCGAAGAGGATGGAATGGCCCAGTCCCCCATCCCGCCCATGCGCCGCCTGCCGCTCCTCCTGCCCATCCTCCTCCTCGCCGCGTGCACCCGCGCGCCGGATGCGGCACAGACCCCAGGCCCGTCATCCGCCGCGTCGACCGCGACCGGAACACTCAGCGGCAGTGTCTCCTCTGGCGAGGGAGCGGAAAGCCTCGCATCCCTCACCGAACGCGCGGACGCAGGCAACACCAACGCGGCGTTCCAGGTGGGTGCAAGGCACCACGACGGCCAGGGCACACCCGTGGACTTCTCCAAGGCGAAGGCCTACTTCATCCGCGCAGCCGACGGTGGCGAGCGGCGCGCCCAGTACAATTTGGGGATCATGGCGCTGAGGGGTGAGGGTGGATCCATCTCCGCATCCGAAGCCCTCAAGTGGTTCGCGATGGCCGCAAAAAGCGGCAACATCCATGCCGTCTACCAGCTGGGACTGCTTTCGTACCAAGGCAAGGGCACGGCGCAAGATTTCACCCAGGCCGAGGCGCTCTTCTCCAACGCCGCCCGTCGCGGCTTCCCGCCTGCGCAGTACAATCTGGCTATCCTCCACCTCCGTGGCGAAGGCGTCCCCAAGGACCCGGTGGAGGGTTACGCCTGGCTGGCGGTGGCCCGCACCTACGACGACCCCAAGGCCGCGAACGCCCTCAAGCGCCTGGAACCCACTCTCACGGAGGCACAGCTGGCCACGGCCCAAGCACGGGCGGCGGCGTTGTCCGATGAGGTAGAAAAAAATAAGGCGATTGAGGCGGCGGGAGGGCGAATCTGAGATGGCCGCTTCACTAGCCAGTCCGCACCGCGGGACCAGTGCGGCTGGGCATGTGTGTTGTGGGTGTGCTTGTGTGCTGTTCGCAGATCGGTGCGGCCCACCAGCAACCCAGCCGCGGGGGTCCCGCCCCGCGGGTGGCGATCAATGCAGCTCCAATCGAACAGCACACATACCCGTGGCAGCCGCCCATCCGATACGCCCTGTTCAACCACCCATAATCTGCCCGAGCATCCCCCCTCCCCTCGACGCCTGCGCCTTGGGCAGGA
>CAZYAK010000037.1:0-1356 GCA_964645935.1 uncultured Candidatus Peribacteria bacterium
GAGTTGGAAGGCGGCAAGACGTACGTGATCGGCCCCAACGTGTACAACACGGCCTACCTGAAGGCCATGTTCATCACGGGAGCCGGGTTCAAGGGCACCGCTCTTCTCCAGAAGGGGAGTGGTGACAATTGGACCACGGTTGGCACCCTCACCGCCGCCGGCTCGAAAACGTTCGCCTGGGGCGGCCCGAAGATGCTCATCGGAGCGCGGGTCATCCTCATCCCCACCTGCCCGGTCGGCGGGACCGCCAAAGTGGACGCCTGGTTCAAGGTCTGGAACCAGAAGACCACCAACCCGCAGGTGCAGAGGGATCTGCATTTGCCAGTCGTCTGCACCCAGACCGTGAAAGTGATCCACACCGTGCCAGCCGGCACCCAGGACATCCTCGGCTCCGTCCAGTACGCGACCACCTACTTCCGCGCCCGCGTGGAAGTGGCCACCGGCTTCACGGGTACCGTGCTTCTGCAGAAGAAGAACGGCGCGACGTGGATGACGGTGCAAACGTTGACCGGACCGGGCGCGAAAGAATTCGCCTGGGGCGGAACCAAGATGACCGTGGGCGCTCGCGTCGTGGTCATCCCGACCTGTCCGGGAGGGGTGGATCATACGGTGGGTGTCGTGCTGAAGGCGTGGTATGCCAAAACCGTCCGTCCCCAGTACGTCTTGGATGGCTGGATCAACGTGGTGTGCCCCACCACGCCGGTCACGCCCGAGATCATCCTATCCTCGCAGTTCCAGAGCATCGGCAACGTCCCCGTCGCGTGGGCGCAGGTCCACGGACGGAGCGACAAGCCGATGACCCTGACCGGCCTGACGTTCAAGACGGACCCCGCCTTCGCGTTCGTCGGCTACACCTGGCGGCTCTTCCGTGCTGACCAGGATGGTCGGCCGGTTGGGGCATTTCTCGCCATCGGCACCGTCGCCGGGGACCTGCGAAGCGTCAGCTTCACGGGCCTCGCCGAGGTGATTGGAGAGTCCGTCAAGTTCGTGCTCGTCCCGGATTGGCTCTACGGGCCGATCTCCGTGACGGGAGCGTCGGGGACCGCGACTACCCACGGATGATTCCTTGACCCTCGCCCAAAAGAAACAGCCGCCCGCTTCCAAGACCAATGGAGGCGGGCTGTTTCGCCGTGCGCCGGTTTCGCGTATGCTGCGCGCATGCCTGATGCTGTCGAAGTCCCGAAGAAGGTTGCAAAGAAGCCGTCCGCCGAAGCACTCAAGAAGCTCGCCGGCGTCGTCACAAAGCCTGCCAAGACGGGCCTCGACGCACTCAAGGCCGTGGTCAAGAAACCCGTGGGCATGGCCAAGGCGGGGCTGGACAAGCTCAAGGGCGCGCTGCCCAAGAAGCCCGCGAAG
>CAZYAK010000037.1:1456-13512 GCA_964645935.1 uncultured Candidatus Peribacteria bacterium
TACAAACTGCGCAGGTCCGGGATCTGGTGCTTGATCATGAGCATGCGCTCCACGCCGAAGCCGAAGGCGAAGCCCTGCCACTCGCCGGGATCGATGCCGCAGTTACGGAGCACGTTGGGGTGCACCATGCCGCAACCGGCGATCTCCAGCCACTTGCCCTCGCGGGAGGCCGCGTCATCGCCCTGCCAGCGCATGTCCACCTCCAGGCCCGGCTCCACGAACGGGAAGAACCCCGTGCGGAAGCGGAACTCGGCGGTGGGGGAGATGAGCTCGCGGATGGCGGCCATCATCACGGCCTTCATGTTGGCGAGCGAGACGTCCTTGCCGATCATCAGCCCCTCGAACTGGTGGAACATGGGCGAGTGTGTGGCGTCGGCGTCCTTCCGGTACACGCGTCCCGGGCAGATGATGCGGAAGGGCGGCTTGTGGCTCTGCATGTAGCGCACCTGCACGGGCGAGGTGTGCGTGCGCAGCACCAGGCGCTTGGCGGCGTCGCGCTCACCGCCGTCCATCTTCACCCAGAACGTGTCCTGCGCGTCGCGCGCGGGGTGCGTGCGCGGGATGTTGAGCAGGTTGAAGTTGTTGTCCTCGTTCTCCAGCTGCGGGCCCTCGGCGACATCGAAGCCCATGCGGCCGAAGACCTCCTCCACTTTGCCGATGAACTCGTGGATGAGGTGCAGGTGGCCGCGGTCCTCCGGCGGCAGCTCCAGCGTCACGTCCAGGCGGTCGGTGGTCCCAAGCGCCCCGCGCTCGGTGTCGGCCAGGGCCTTGCGGCGAGCGTCGATGACGCCGGTGAGTGTCTCCTTCCAGTGGTTGAACTCCTGCCCCAGGCGCACGCGCTCCTCAGGGGAAGCGGTGCGCAGCGACTGCATGGCGAGCGTGAGGGCGCCGGCCTTGCGGCCGAATACCTCCTGCTCCAGTGCGTCGAGCGCGGCCGTGTCCACGGCGTCGTGGATGCGCGGCTCGAAGGCGGCCAGTGAAGAGGCGTGGTCGGTCACGGGAGGGAGCATAGCTGGGGGGAGGGGGTTGCTCAATGATCCTCGGGAGAAGGCGCAAAAGGGACAGAGGCCGCAAAGGGGACAAAGGAAATGCCGTCTTTCGGGCATCCGGAATCGATGCAGCCGCACCGTTGT
Organism: uncultured Candidatus Peribacteria bacterium; assembly: GCA_964645935.1. GTDB lineage: Bacteria > Patescibacteriota > Gracilibacteria > Peribacterales > Peribacteraceae > CAZYAK01. The sequence goes on from CAZYAK010000037.1 coordinate 2,590, forward strand.
CCCCCTGTGTCTTTTGTCTCTTTTGCGCTCTCAGGAATTGAGCGCCAATTCCACCAACACGAAGACGGCGTAGATCAGCACCGCGATCCACCAGGTGAGGAGTCCCAGCAGGTGGAACAGCACCACTACACACATGGCAAACCCGAGCATCAGTCCCTGGCGCACGGACACGGAGACAATGCGCGCCAGGTCCCAGGAGTGGAAAGGGATCACGCGCCAGAGAAAGAGGAGCAGGAGCGTCCCCACGGAGCTGACGCTCAGGAATACACTCACGAAGAACGCTGGCACCGCATACGCAGGCGCGCTGAGCGGGCTCACGCGCAGTAGTACCACGAGCAGCGAGGTGACGGATAGGAGCGCGGAGGCCGCAATGCCGAAGAGCAGGGAGGTCATGAGCGAGGAAGGAGTCGGGAGTTTTCAGTTTGGAGTTTTTGAAAGCTATGCACCAGAGCAACGCATCGCGCCACACCCCAAAACCTGAAAACTCAAAACTGAAAACTGAAAGCTCGACACTCCGTCACGCCCCCTTCAAAAATTCCCCCAACGCCTTGAAATCATCCAGCAGTGACTGCCGCAGGCCGCCGTTGTGCAGGGCCGCCGCGGGATGGTAGATGGGGAACACCGTCACGTCATCATTGAGACGCTGCGGTTTGCCGTGGGCTTGCGTGATGGAGAGCTTCTGGAAGAAGTGTCCCAGCGCGTGGCGGCCCAGCGGCACGATGACCTTGGGCTTGATCAGGGCAATCTCCAACATCAACCAGGGCATGCACTGCTCCTTCTCGATGGGTAGCGGGTCGCGGTTCTGGGGCGGCCGGTACTTCACCACGTTGGAGATGTAGACGTCCGCGCGCTTGAGGTGGATGGAGGCGAGCAGCTCATCCAAAAACTGCCCCGCTGCACCCACAAACGGCCGTCCGGTCTCGTCCTCCTTCTGGCCCGGTGCTTCGCCGATGAACATCACCTGTGCGTGCGGGTTGCCCTCGCCCAGCACCGGCTGCGTGGCGGTCTTGGAGAGCTCGCAGCCGTTCCACTCCTTGAGCTTCTGCTGGAGGAGGTCGAGGGTGAGCGGGGACATCGGATCGGGGGGAGGCCCGCGGAGACGGTGAGGACGGGCGGAGTGACTCGGATCGGGATCAGACCGTGTACTCGCTCTGGATCTTCTCGATGCGCTGCAGGAGCTTCTTGCGGAGGTCCGCGTCCTGGTGCGCGAGTATCCGGAGCGACGCGAGCGCGGCGTTCTTGGGGTTGAGGACGGTCATCACGGGGACGTCCGAGGGCATTTGTAGGCTGGAGTGAATGTTGACCTGGTAGTCCGCGAGATCCGTAAAGGGCGGGCAAGCGATGACGGGATGGACGCAGCCGCCCGCGAGCACGCCCGCGAGGCCGTTGCTCATGCCGACGACCGCTACCACCACGGTGGGCTCGGTGCGCGCGTTGAGGCGCTCGATGACGGTGGCCACCTTGCCGGGCACCTTGTGCGCGGAGGCGACGATGATCTCCGCCTTCACGCCGTGCTCCTGCACGATGTCGGCGATCTTCTGAGCGAATTCGGTATCGGCCTTGGAGCCGAGGAGGAGGGAGACGTGCATGATGCGAGCATAGCGAGGGGGGATCGCCGACCGCAAATCCTGCGCGGATTGGTAATGCGGCGCGCGTGATCGCGTCAGCCTAGATGTTCCCTCCCTATTCCTCTTCCCCCATTCCCCATGGAAGACCCCCTCCACGACGCGGCCAGCACCCTCGCCGACAGCAAGGGCAGCTGGATCTCGTTCACCACCCCCCGACGTCTCCGCGGCGGCCCGCGCGCTGGCTGAGAAGAGCAACGAGTCCCGCGGTTTCCGCATCCACGCGGCCCCGCGTGCCCGCAAGGCGTCCCGCTCCGTCGCGAGCCGCGTCAAGAGCGGTACATCGGCGAACGCCACCAAGAGCAAGAAGTCCTCGCGCTGAGCGCACCCGGACCCCCCCCGCTTCGCACGGCCCAGGGAGCTTTTTGGCTTCCGGATGGCCCGGGAGCCTGCGGCGCGCGCGCGATGTTGACGAAAGCCCCGGCGGGCGTAAAGTTTCGCGCTCCTTCTTCCCTTGCCCATGCCCGCAGAACGCCCCGACCTCGAATCCGTCGCACGCGCCCTCGAAGGGGCGGAAAAGGAAGACCTGGTTCGTCTGCTGCTCGAGCACCTGCGCGGCGGCACGTCCGAGACGGTGCGGCAGGCGCTTCCCCCCGCCGAAGAGGCCGGGATCGCCATCCCGGTCCCCGATGCACCGGTTCCGGCGGCCGATCCGCTGTCGCAGACGGATGACATCCTCGCGAGCATCGATCGGTATGATGCGGTGACGCGCTGCATCACCGACCCGGCGTTCCTACTGCGCCCGGAAGCCCTGCGCACCCTGGAGCGGCTGGCCGCGTCCGCCACGCCGCCGTGGATCGCGCATCCGCCGCAGTACCTGCGCCGCCACGCCGACGACTACCATCCGATGCTCCCCACCCGGGCCATGTGGTACAACCGGCCGGCGAACCTCCGCGTGCCGGAGGAGCCCCTGGAGTTCGGCCCCGTCGCCATCACCTATCCCGCGCTCCTGCCCGGCCTGACGCCCGCGCACCTGCCCCTGTTCCGCGCGCTCCTCGCGTCGCCCGCGCTCGCCGATGCGCGGCATGACGCGTTCCGCGACCAGCTCTCGGACGCCGTCGGCTGTCTGGAATCCATCCGCAAGGCCGATGACCTCGAGGAGCTCGCCGCCCTGTCGTCCGAGCCGGCTTACCCGCGCCGCGATTGGGCCTTCGCCCGCGCAGACGCGCCGAAGGAGCGCACCACCGCGCGCATGACCTTTTCCGGACACGACGGCCCCGGCTACGTCCAGCTCGGCACTGGCGACAACGGAGCGTTCATCGAGGACTGCCAGCGTGCGGAGGCATACCCCCACGGCGTGGCGCGCTTCTACATCGTCAGCGAGGGCAAGGTCATCGGTACGGGTCTGCTCCCGATGGCGAGGGGCACGCGCAACACCGACGAGCGCTACGGCGAGGCGCTGCTCGGCGAAGAGCCGCCGCTGCCGGAGACGTTCAGCTTCCACGTGGTGGCCGCCACGGAATCCACCACCGGCTACTTCTCCGTCCGCGAGCTCACGGACCTGCTGCGCACGCATCCGGACGCGTGGGACTCCCCGTCGGTGCAGGAGGAGATCGAGCGCTACGCACGGATGGTGGCGGCCGCGCGCGAACGCGACGCTGCCGGCCTGCCTGCGAAGCGCACGGCCAACGCCGCGTGGAAGCCGCCCGCCGAGCCGGTCACGACGCCCGCGCCCGTGCGCGCCGACCGCCGCGCCGCGACCGTCGCCGAACCCGTCGCCCCCGCCGCGGAGCCCGAGCGGCAAGCTCCCGATCCCGATCCGGCCGACGCCGCCGAGATCACCGCCGCCCTCGAAGCCGCGGGCGTGGGCGTGACCGCCCACCGACGCCGCATCCTCGCCGTCATCCGGTCGTTGGAAGCTCCGGCCACGCCGAAAGACGTGATGGAGGCGCTCCGTCGTCGCTACGGCAATTGCATGGTGCCGCTCACGTTCCAGAACAACATCGGGGTCTTCGTCGCCAAGGGCCTCGTCACGCAGGATGGCGGGCGGATCTCCGCCGTGAGGGGTCGCACCCAGCAGACGGAAGGCGAGGCGGATGCGTGAAGCGGTCACTGAACAATCGGTTTACGAGAGGGGCTGGGAGATCCTTCTCTCAATGAAAAAGTGTCCCACCATTCCATTCCGTCACCAAAAATCACTTGCACTGGGTGCGAGCGAAGGAGAAGTGACCGAGAATGGAATGGTGGAGCTGAGGGGACTTGAACCCCTGACCTTCTGCATGCCATGCAGACGCTCTAGCCAGCTGAGCTACAGCCCCACGGGACGGAAAGTATACAGACCTCCCCCTGCGGGGGAAGGGAGGCTTTGGGAGGGAAACCGGTAGGTTTTCCTCCCTGGGAAGGGGCCACAGCGCACCACTGAGCGGCTGCGAATCCGTCCTCCGGAAGACCGATTACGAGGAAAGGTGGTGCGCCCGGCAGGATTTGAACCTACGACTTCCAGATCCGCAATCTGGCGTTCTATCCGGGCTGAACTACGGGCGCACGAGGGTGGCGGCGACAGGAAAGAGCAAGCCCACAGTTAGGGCCCGGAAACGGTACCATCCGGCCCAAGCGGAAACAATGGCTCCTTGGGGCCTGAAGAGGGGATCCGGGCGCAGCGGCTCAGTCGTGCTTGGTCAGGTCGCGCAGGTCTACCGGGGCGTCGTTGTCCGCATCCCGCAGCCGCGCGAAGCTGACGGCTTCGCGGCCGTTGGCGAGCCGGGCGCCGCCGCCGGTCTTTTCGGATTCGGTCTTGCACGGCTTGCACTCTACCGCGGTGGGCACCGCCTTCATGCGCGGCAGGGGGATGTCCTTGCCGCAGACGGCGCACGCGCCGTAGACGCCTCGGCGGATCGCGTCGCGAGCCAGTTCGATCTCGTGCGCGCGCAGGGTGTTGAGCTGGGCGATGCCGTCGTCGAGGTCCTCGTCGCCCGTCTGCATCAGGTCCCGGTTCGGGGAATCGTTCTCCACGGCGATGGCCAGGTATGCCAGCGTCGCGGTGCGGCCACGCGGCTGCGCGGTCACCGTGCGTCCGGTCGGGGGCCCAGGAATCTCGTCGAGACCGTCGTGTTCCAGCATGCGATAGGCGGAAAAGTGCATCGACTCTAGAGTGCGTGCGCCGCACGTCAAGAATCCTGCACATCAACCGGCGATGACGGCTTCCTGCTGCGCAGAGACGTTCACGCTGCGATCAGCGCCTCAACCTCCTTCAGGGTGCTCTTGAGCTCCCCTTCGCGGTTTACCACGCGTGCGGTGCAGAGATCCGCCTGCGCCAGCTCCTTCTCCATGCTGGCGATGCGGCGCTTCAGCTCGTCTTCCGCGATGGGAGCACGCTTCCGGATGTGCGCGATGAGCTGCTCCTTGCTCTCGGGGAGAATGAAGATGGACTGCAAGCGATACGGCGGGTCGTCCCCAAAGAAGCGCGTATCCGTGCGGATGCTCTCGAAGCCCTGCACATCCACCTCGCGCAGGACTGTGCGTCCGCTCTCGATGAGGGGCACGATCTCATCGATGAGCGTGCCGTAGCGCGCGCCTCCGTGGACCACCGCCCACTCCAGGAGTTTGCCACCGCTCAGGAGCGCATCGAACTCCGCGTCCGTCACGAAGCGGTAGAGGTCGTCCCCCTCGCGCTCGCGCCGTGGGCGTGTGGTGGCCGAACGCGGGAAGTGGATCTCGGGGTGCGCGTTGCGCAGGTGATGGAGAATCACGCTCTTCCCCACACCGCTCGGTCCGATAATGAGGACGAGCTTTCCGTTCGCCCTGTACCGAGCGCTTCGCTCTGGTTCAGGGCGGGGAAGGGGAGAGGAAACCATGCGGGTGGATCCTATCGCACCGGAGGGATTTGGGCATTGCCCAGCCAAGACTTTTGTGCTAAAATGATTGGATTTGCTTTTTGGCACATCCGGCTCCCACCCTCGTTCCCGGCAAGGCCGGGAGGCCTGAGGGGCGACGGCAGTTCCTCCGCACCTGTCGGAGCTCCTGCGATCAGTCACCCCTCTGCTCTCCCTGCCTCTGCCATCGCGGACTCGACACCCGCGACCCCACAGAGGTCCCCTCTCTTTAATGAGAGGGATCTCGACCACAAACACAAACAACTCCTGCTCCCGGGATCCCAGGGAGGCCTGCCCGAGCACACGGGTCAACCGACACACATACACACGAGTGGCACGCTCCTGATCGTGCCGAAGGGTAGGGAGTATGCTGAGAGGTCGCTCAGCACACTGCTCACTCCTCGACCTCCATGGTCGGTGGTGCGCAACCGACCCCGCTCCTCCCTGCTCTCGGATACGAGACCGGAGAGGAGCGGGGTCTTTTACATGGCGAGTACATTTTGTGTACGGACTTTGACGCTTCAGGGTACGGCCTCTATGCTGGCGGCACTATGGCACGTTCCAAGATCGCGTTGCTCTACGTGGGAGGGTCCATTGGGATGGTGATGAATCAGAAGACCGGACGCATCGAGCCCATGGAATCCCTCGGGATCATCCACAAAGCCATCCCGGAGTTGCAGAGAGAAGTGGCTTTGGAGTTCTTTTCCATCGCCAACGTCGGCTCTTCGGAGGTCACGCCGGCGCACTGGGAGGAGATCGCGCGGAAGATCGAGTCGCTCTACGAGGACTTCGACGGCTTCGTGGTCGTGCACGGCACCAATACGATGAGCTACACCGCTGCCGCCCTGAGCTTCGCGCTCCAGAACCTGCGCAAGCCGGTCGTGTTTACCGGCGCGCTCTTGCCCATCAACGACCTCGCCGGTGACGGCCGCATGAACCTGATCTTTGCCATTCGTGCCGCGCAGCTGGATCTTGCGGAGGTGTGCGTGGTTCTTGGTCCTCGGGTCATCCGCGGTACGCGCGCCAAGAAGGTCGATGAGTCCATTCTCCAGACGTTCGATAGCCCGCGCTTCCCGCCGCTGGCGGATTTCTCAGTCGACGTGCAGCTGCACCCGTGGCGCATGGTCCGCCGCAAGCGCACGCTCGCGTGCCGTCCATCGTTCGATACCAACGTCATCGTCGTTACGCTGACGCCAGGGCTGCAGCAGACCTATCTCGACCACATCCTGCTGATGAAGCCCCACGGCATCATCCTCCGTGCTTACGGGCCCGGCATGCTCTCGGAGAACGTCTTTTCCTTCCTGCGCGAGCTCAAGCGCCAGGGGGTCCCCGTCGTCATCGTCTCGCAGACCATGCGGGGCAAGATCGATCTCCACCGCTACCGCAAGCAGCTCACCATCGAGGAGCTCGGCGTCATTTCCGGCAAGAACATGAGCTTCGAGTGCGCGCTCGTAAAGTTGATGTGGGCGCTCACCCAGTCCAAGACCCCGCTGCGCCTGCGCGAATTGATGGAGAGGAATCTCGTGGGGGAGTTGGATGAGTGATTCAGGCCGGTGTTTCTCTGTGCAGACGCAACCAGACACACACAAACGCCCAGCCGCACTGGTCCCGCGGTGCGGACTGGCGAGGGAAGCGACCGCCATGATCGCCGCCCGCGGGTCGAAGACCGTGCGGCTGGGATAAAAAGAGAACTGACCCAAGAGGAAGCATGTGGAATGTGTGTTGTTTGGTCGATGAAAAATTGATCGCCACCCGCGGGGCGGGACCCCCGCGGCTGGGTTATTGGGGTGCGGTGCGTGCGTGGTGAAACAAGGTCGGTCTGGAACCATCGCCCTCACTCCTCCCCCTTCTCCTCCTTATGCTTCTCCAGCAGCTTCTTCCCCACGATGGAGCTAATCGCAGCGCCCACGATCACACCCGCGATGACGCGCTCCACGGTCTTACGCTTCTTAGACTTCTCCTTTTTGGATCGGCGGAAGGGCCACATACGGAGAGGAGTGTAGCAAGGCTGGCATATTGAGTAAAAGAAATGTTCAGAAATCCTAGGAAGCCCTTATTAAAGCCAAAAAACCCTAGCAGAAATATGGCTTAAACCTCGACGTCCGGGTACGTCTTGAGGTGGGCAACCACCGCGGTTTCCACTGCTGCGAGCTTCTCGGGACTGCGTGCCTCGATGCAGACCGAAAGACACGGGCTCGTGTTGCTTTGCCGGATGCCGGCCCAGGCGCCGTCTCCAAAATCGATGCGCGCGCCGTCGAGGGTGTTTACGGGATGGGTCTTTTGGAAGTGCGCGATCACAGCGGCGACCACGGCGGTCTTACGCCCGTCGGGACAGTGTGGCCGGCGTTCGTGCGCCTGGTACACGCGCGGGAAACCCGCGAGGCATGTGGAGAGCGGCCTGCCCGCCGCGCGCACGATAGAGAGCATCCGGAGCGCCGCGACGAGTGCGTCGTCGTAGGAGAAGTAGTCCTCGCCGCAGAAGAAGTGCCCCGATTGTTCGCCGCCAAGCAGCGCGCCGTGTTCCCGCATCGCGTGCTCCACAAAGGAGTGGCCGACCTTGGCCATGTGCGGTTTTCCGCTCCATCGAGCAATTTCTGTGTTCAGAGTTTCTGAGTTGCTGACCGTAAAAACAACGGGCATGCCCTTATGCCGGCTGAGGTGGTCTTGAGCGAGAAGCAGGAGTACCTCATCCGCGCTGCGTACCACGCCCTTCTCGTCCACCACACCCAAGCGGTCGCCGTCGCCGTCGAAGGCGAGGCCGATGGCAGCGCCAGTCGCTTGTACCTTGGCTTGCAGTTCAACGAGCGTGGAGTGCTTGCTCGGGTCTGCCGGATGGTTGGGGAACTCACCGTCGGGTTCCAGGTAGAGACCGGTGACCTCCGCGCCCGCGCGACGGATGACGTCCGCATACACGGGACCGGCCACGCCGTTGCCGGCGTCGATCACAACCTTCAGACCCTTCCCAGCTCCGCCGAAGATCTTCAGGAGGTGCTCCGCGTACGGCGTCACCGCGTCGATCTCCTCACGGGATCCATCGCCTGTGAGGAAGTCTTCACGTTCGATCTGCTCGCGAAGGTCTTGCAAGTCCTGCCCGCTCCACGCTTCGGCATCGCGCACCTGCAGCTTGATGCCATTGTCGTCTTTGGGATTGTGGCTCGCCGTTACCTGCACGCCGCCGTCGGTGTGGCGGTGGCAGATCGTGAAGTAGTTCACGGGGCTGGGCGTCTGGCCGATGTCGAGGACCTTGCATCCCGTGGAGAGCAATCCGCGGCGCACCGCCTCCTCCAGCAGGGGACCGTGCGTGCGTGCGTCGCGCCCGAGTGCGACCGTCGGGTGTTCCAGGCCGTACTTCCTCCTGAGCACCGTGCCGAAGGCCCTGCCGATCTTCTCGGCGGCATCCTCGGTGAGCTGTGTCAGGGCTTTGCCCCGGATGTCATAGGCGCGAAAAATGTGCGGGTCGATCATGCGCCCATCATGGCAGGGCGGGTCTCCAGCGGCCAGCGCTCCCGTTAGAAGGAGCGTCTCCTTGCCCTTCTTCTCGAGCGAAGCAGGCGCATGTTCATCGACGGCAAGCCGAGCACCCTCCCTGTGCCCTCCTCTCCCCCCTACAGGAGAGGAGGATATCCGAGTTTTTCTCTCGATTTTTTACGTGTTTTCCGCTATACTAAGAGCAAACACCCACTCCATGCCTAAGTCCCTCCGCACCGCCTACTTCACGATGGAGATCGGCCTCAAGGCCTCCATCCCCACGTTCGCGGGCGGACTCGGCGTGCTCGCGGCCGACCTCATGCGCGCGGCCGCGGACGTACAACTCGACGCCACGTGCGTCACGATGTGCTGGCAGTTTGGCTACCTGCGTCAGCAGCTGCGCCCCGATGGCACGCAGGAGTATGGCAACGTCACGTGGAACCCGGAGGAGCAGCTGCGTCTGTTGCCCCAGCGCGTCACCGTCAGCATCGAGGGGCGCGACGTCACGGTGGCCGCGCGCATGCTGGAGCTCACCGGCCAGACCGGGGGCATCGTGCCCGTGCTCTTCCTAGACACCAACCTCCCGGAGAACGATCCCGCCGCCCGCGAGATCACACGTCAGCTCTACGGTGGCGACGGCGCCATGCGCATCCGCCAGGAGCTGGTGCTTGGCATCGGCGGCGTTCGCATGCTGCGCGCGCTCGGCTATGCCCACGTGAAAAATTTTCACCTCAACGAGGGTCACTGCGCGTTCCTCACACTGGAGCTGCTGCGCGAGCGGGGTTTTTCCGATGCTGACGTGCGCAAGTCCTGCGCGTTCACCACGCACACCCCCGTAAAGGCCGGCCACGACGTGTTCGACTATGACCTCGCGTGGAAGGTGGCGGGGGATACTCTTCCGTGGCACATCAAGAAACTTGCAGGAGAGGACGCCCTCTCCATGACGCGCCTGGCTATGAGCCTCTGCCGCTACACCTGTGGCGTCTCTCAGGTGCACGGGCAGGTAAGCCGCGCCATGCTTGGCGACCCCTCTGTGGACGCCATCACCAACGGCGTGCACCACCGCGAGTGGGCCTCGCCTGAGATGCAGGAGCTGTTTGACCGTTGCGTCCCCGGCTGGCGTGAGGATCCGTCGCTTCTGGCTGCGCACTGCCGCGACCTTCCGGACGACGAGCTGTGGGCCGCGCACGCGTCGGCCAAGAAGCGCCTCTTTGAGCTCGTCAACGCCGACCGCGCCCCGGACGACCGCTTCGATCCCGACGTCCTCACCATTGGCAGCGCGCGCCGCGTGGTGCCCTACAAGCGCCCCGAACTCCTGTACACCAACATCGACCGTCTCCGGGAGGTTGGCAACGGTAGGCTCCAGATTCTCCACGCAGGCAACGCGCATCCCAATGATCCCTTCTCGCAGGAGGTCATCCGTCACATGGTGGAGCGGGCCAGGGCGCTCAAGGGATCGGTCCGCATCGCGTACCTCCCCAACTACAATCCCGATCTCGCGCGCCTGCTCGTCTCTGGCTCGGACGTGTGGCTCAATACCCCCATGCGCCTGCACGAGGCCTCGGGGACGTCTGGCATGAAGGCGTGCCTCAACGGGGTGCTCAATCTCTCCACACTTGATGGCTGGTGGATCGAGGGGTACGCGCGTGACCCAGAGTCAGGCTGGCGCATCGGCCCTCTCGCCTCGTCGCTGGACGCGGAGGACACGCGCAAGATCGACGCCGAGGATCTCTATACGCAGCTCCAGTACGAGGTGATGCCGGAGTACGTGTATCCCGGGCGCGTCCGCTGGTTGCGCCGCATGAAGCGCGCGATCGGCTTGATGGGGCACTTCAATGCGCAGCGGTGCATCGAGGAGTACATGAAGAAGGCATGGCCGGAGGCGTAATGCTTCCAGAAGCGTGAGGCTTCGGTCGCTCTTCATCCAGAGCGCTCTACAGGGTTTGGTCGTCAGAGGACCAGAAAACCTCCTCGGCTCCCAGCAGCAAGCTCACGCGCGTCGCGCGCGTGGCTTGTTG
>CAZYAK010000038.1:0-11372 GCA_964645935.1 uncultured Candidatus Peribacteria bacterium
TCCCATGTTCGATCCCGTCGACCCCAAGCAGTCCTTCCCCGCGCTCGAGCGCGGCATCCTCCGCTACTGGGCAGAGGAGGACACGTTCAAGCGCAGTATCCGCGCACGCTCCGGCGGCCAGGTGGATGATCCCTTGGACGGCCCCGGGGGGGGCGGCCAGCAGTTCAGCTTCTACGACGGTCCGCCCTTCGCGACGGGCCTCCCGCACTACGGGCACCTGCTGGCCGGCACCATCAAGGATGTCATCCCTCGGTACCAGACCATGCGCGGCAAGCGCGTGGAACGGAGGTTCGGCTGGGACTGCCACGGCCTCCCCATCGAGAACATCATCGAGAAGGAGCACGGCATCACAGACAAGCGGCAGATCGAGGAGATGGGCGTACGGGCCTTCAACAACCTTTGCCGCAAGACCGTGCAGCGCTTTACGGGAGAGTGGCGCACGGTCGTAGAGCGCATGGGAAGGTGGGTGGACATGGACTGGGACTACCGCACCATGGACGCGGACTACATGGAAAGCATTTGGTGGGTGTTTAAGGCGCTCTGCGACAAAGGCCTCGTCTACGAGGGCCATAAGCCCATGCACATCTGCCCGCGCTGCGCGACGCCGCTGGCGAACTTCGAGGTGACACAAGGGTACAAGGACCGCACCGACCAATCCGTCATCATCACCTTCCCGCTGAAGGACGATCCGCAGACGCGCCTCCTCGCATGGACCACAACACCGTGGTCCCTGCCCGGCAATATGTGGCTCGCGGTGGGCCCAGACATCGCCTACGCACAAGTGAAAAGCGAGGGTGTGACCTACATCCTCGCCGAGAAACTGGTAGAAAAGGTCTTTGGGAAGAACGACCACGAGATCATCGGCGCCGTGACCGCAAAGGACCTCAAGGGTCTCCGCTACGAGCCCCTGTTCTCCTATTTCGAGGACACGATCATCCCGTCCACGAAGGATTCCAAAAAGCCCCGGACGTACGGCGATACGGTCTTCAAGGTGATCATGAACGACGCGGTGGAGGTAAGCGACGCGGAGGGCACGGGCATCGTGCACCTCACATCGTCGACAGGCGAGGACAGCAATGCCGCCGCCGTGGCCGAAGGCGTGGACGTGCTCGCACACGTGCAGATGGACGGATACTTCGTGCCGGCGGTGACGGATTTCCAAGGCATCCACGTGAAGCCCGAGGGTAAGGACCCCATGTCCACGGACAAGGCGGTTATAGACCACATGAAGAAGCGCGGGCGTGTGTTCTCGCAGTTCACCATCACGCACAGCTACCCACACTGCTGGCGCTGTGACACACCGCTTCTGCCCTACACGACGGGCTCGTGGTTTGTGAAGGCCGAGAGTCTCAAGCAAGACATGCTCGCCGCCAATGCACAAACGCAGTGGGTGCCGGGACACATCCGCGACGGGCGCTTCGGTAAGTGGCTGGAGGGCGCACGCGACTGGGCCGTCTCGCGCCGCCGGTACTGGGGGACGCCGCTGCCCATCTGGATACACCGCGCGACGGGCGAAATGCAGGTCATCGGCAGCCGCGAGGCCCTGATGGACAAGGCCGTCATCCGCTTTACCCGCCTTACGGTGGTGCGCCACGGCGAGAGCGTAGGGAACGTGACGCCGCGGTATCAGGGCCGGGAGCCCGGCACCGACCTCACGGAACGCGGACTCGCGCAGGCCGCCGCCACAGGAGAACGCCTCAAGGGTGAGAAGGTCACGCGGGTGTACTGCTCGCCGCTCGCGCGGACGCGCCAGACCGCGCAGGCCATCGCGGACGCGGTGGGCGTCGAGCCCGTCATCGACGACCGGCTGCGCGAAGTGGCCTTCGGCGAGTACGAGGGCAAGAGCATCGACTTCTCGGACCTCGCGTTCGTCAAGGCGCGACGGGCCCACAAGCTGGAATCCAACCAGGTGGAGAGCATCTACCACTTCCCCGGCATGGAGACGTGGAGCCAGGTGCAGACCCGCGTGGACGCGTTCCTCAAGGAGCTCCTGCTGCGCCACCCCGGCGAGCACGTGGTGGTGGTCACGCACGCCGATCCCCTGCTCTCGGTGAAGCACTTCTTCACGGGTCAGGAGCCGCAGAAGCTTGTGCACCAGCCGTATCCCCGCTTCGCGGAACCGCACACCTTCTACTGGGACCACCGCGCCGAGGCACCGTTGGACCTCCACAAGGAGACGGTGGACGGCGTGGCGTGGCCCGGCGCCGCACACGCCCTGTCCGTACACGCCACGCTCGTGCGCCACGGCGAGACGGACTGGAACAAGCAGGGCCTCGTGCAGGGCAACACGGACCTTCCGCTCAACGACACCGGCAGGAAGCAGGCGGCGGAGCGCGGCAAGGCGCTGAAGGGCCGCGCGTTCGATGTCATCGTGTGCTCGGACCTCTCCCGCGCGCGGGAGACGGCGGAGATCATGGCCAAAGAGCTCGGCCTCGGCGTATCGGCCGCGTGGCCAGAGCTGCGCGAGCGCGACTTCGGGACCTGGAACGGCCTCAAGTTGGAGGAGGTGCAGCAGAACTATCCGGACGGACCTGCCGGGAATCCCGCGTTCCATCCAGCCACGCCCGAGAAGGGCGAGAGCCTGCAGAAGTTCCTCGCACGCCTGGAAACTGCTCACGACCGCCTGCTCACGGAGTTCCCGGGCAAGCGCGTCCTTATGGTGGCGCACCGCGGCACGATACAAGGCCTGCTCACGCTCACCCGGAACCTCTCGCACCGCGAGGGCGTAGAGGCCGCGCCCGGCAACGGAGAGGCCGTCGATCTCGACCTGCACCCGCGCCTGACGCGCATTCCAGACGTGCTCGACTGCTGGTTTGAGAGCGGCGCGATGCCCTACGCCCAGAGTCACTTCCCGTTCTCGGCCCGTCGCGACGGCGAAGCCAAGCCCGGCGACGTGCCCGCGGGGTTCCCCGCGGACTTCATCGCAGAAGGCATCGACCAGACGCGCGGGTGGTTTTACACCCTCACCGTCCTCGGGACCGCGCTCTTCCAGTCATCCCCGTTCCGCCACGTCATCGTCAACGGCACGGTACTCGCAGAGGACGGCAAGAAGATGAGTAAGAAACTCAAGAACTACCCCGATCCCCTGGAGCTCGTGGAGAAGCATGGTGCCGACGCCGTGCGCTTCGCACTGATGGGCTCGCCCGCCGTACGCGGCGAGGACCTGCGGTTCTCCGGCAAACTCGTGGAGGAGCAGTTGCGAAACGTCCTGCTCCCTCTCTGGAACACCTACAGCTTCTTCGTGACGTACGCCAACGACGCTGGATGGTCGCCCGTGGCGGCGCGGCGCGCGTCGTCCCATCCGCTGGACGTGTGGATCCGCGCGGAGCTGCAAGACCTCGTCAACCGCATGACCGCGCAGATGGAAGACTACGACCTCTCCGCGACATGCGCGGAGCTGGCGGACACCGTGGACGCACTGACCAACTGGTACGTGCGCCTCTCACGCCGCCGCTTCGCCGGGAAGAGCGGGCTCCACGCGGCCAAAGACGGCGAGACCGACCAGCACGAGCGCGGCGATGCCTTCAGCACACTCCACGACGTGCTCCTGACATTCTGCCAGTTGCTCGCGCCGTTTTGCCCATTCATCACCGAGGGCATCTACCTCAACCTCGTCACCGATCCCCACGGTTCCGTGCACCTCACAGACTGGCCACAGACGCGCGATCTCACCCCCGCTGAACGGGCGCTCACGCGCCGGCAGCGACTGCTGCGGGACATCGTATCGCTGGGCCTCAAAATCCGCTCGGATCGCAAGATCAAGGTGCGGCAGCCTCTGGCCAAGGTGACGGTCGCCATCCCGGACTCGTTCCTCCAGGACGACGCACTCACGCCGTCGGAGCTGGCACTGCTACAGGAAGAACTCAACGTAAAGGCCGTGGACATCGTGTCCGATCCCGGGCGGCTCGCCACCGCGTTCGTCCAGGTGGACGCGCGGAAGGCTGGACCGCGCCTGGGCGGCCGTGTGCAGGAGATCATCCAGGCCGGCAAGCGAGGCGAGTTTGCCGTCAACGCCGACGGCACCGTAACCATCCTCGGCGTCACGCTCACTTCCGAGGAAGCGGCGGTGCTCTATCGCGGACGCGAAGGGGAGGACATCGCTGCACACGGCGGCGTGGTGGTGTCGCTGGACACCCGCGTCACGCCGGAGTTGGAGCTGGAGGGCAGGGCCCGAGACCTCATCCGGGCTGTGCAGCAGCTGCGTAAGGACGCAGGCCTCTCGGTATCGGACCGTGTCACGCTGGCGGTGGAAGGAGATCCGGAGCTCATGGCCGCGCACGGCGCTCTGGTGCTCCAGGAAACCAACGCCTCCGCAGGAACGGCCGGCGACGCGAACACGATCGATCTCGGCGGACGCCAGGTGACGGTGCGTATCGGGCGGGTGTAACCTGGGGTCCGCCCCTTCCCGCCCCGCTGCATGTCCGAAGAATCCTCCTCCGTGCCCGTACGCATTGTCCTGCGCACTGTCCTCACCATCCTCTTGGTATGGGCGATGGCGTCGTTTATCCCGCAATACTTCTCCCTATCGGGTGGCTTCGTGGGTGTCTTGGTCGTGGGCTGCCTCGTCACACTCCTCAATCTGCTCGTACGCCCGCTGCTGGCACTCGTCACGTTGCCGTTCAAGCTGTTCGCCTACTTCCTCGCCGTCGTCATCGTCAACGGCGGCATTGTCTGGCTCATCGACTTCATCTCACAACGCTTCGACGCCAGTATCCTCTCACTCACCATCGGCAGCGGCCTCGTCGGATGGGTGGTGGTTGCAGTCATCCTTGGGATGGGCAATTGGCTCATGAAAGAGATGCTCAAATGACGGGCGCGTTGGCGCAGAACTGAGACCGGGTGTGGGGCAGGGCCTTCACGAAGGAGGCCGAACGGGCCTGGGAGCGCGGTGACCGCACCGTGGATGCTCCCTTGCAACGTGTCATGGCACGTGTGACCTTCGAATAGAAACGGCATCGCTGAGCGATCACATGGTTTATTGTCAGTACCTGATGGAAGCCCGGTCAGGCGGCGTGGTCGGGCCGTACAGCTGCACACTCGCGATGCATGCGCGATCCGCCCGGCTCAGGTATAACTGGGATCATATGTCACTGGTGCATCCCCGGGAGGAGCGCTCGGTCATCCCGCTCATCCTCACGGTCTTTATCGACCTCCTCGGCCTCGGCATCGCCATTCCGGTGCTGGCGGTGGTTCTGCTGGACCCACACATCGGCATCCTGCCTCGGGAGGCGACAATGGCCATGCGGACCATCAGCTACGGCCTACTCCTGGCCAGCTTCCCACTGGCGCAGTTCTTCGGGGCGCCGATCCTCGGGGCGCTCTCCGACCGCTACGGTCGCAAGCCCATCCTCCTCCTGTCGCTCTTTGGCACGGCCGCAGGGTACGCGCTGTTCGGTCTGGGCATCGCGGTCAACAACCTCCTCTTACTCTTCCTGTCACGCATCCTGCAGGGTTTTGCAGGGGGAAACCTGAGCATCGCGCTCTCGGCCATCGCAGACGTAAGCCACGGCGAGAAGAAAACTCACAACTTTGGGCTCGTGGGCCTCGCCTTCGGTCTGGGGCTCATCTTGGGCCCGTTCTTCGGCGGCAAGCTGGCAGATCCGCGCATCCTGCCCTGGTTCGACTACGCCACGCCGTTCTGGTTCGCCTCGGGCCTCACGCTGGTCAACCTGATCCTGTGTGCTTGGATCTTCCATGAGACGCTGCATTCCCGCACCCACACGCCCATCACGCCCTTGAGCGGTGTGCGCCACCTCATCAAGGCCTTCACCCTGCCGGGACTGCGCCGGATGTTTGCGGTGATCTTTCTCACCACGCTCGGCTTCAACTTCTTCACCCAGTTCTTCCAGCTCTTCCTCATCCAGCGCTTCGGCTTTACCGAGAGCGACATTGGCGACTTCATCGCCTACACCGGCCTCTGGGTAGCCATCAGCCAGGGCCTGCTCCTCCGCCCGCTCACGCGGCGCCTCAAGCCCCGCACCATCTTTGCCTGGTGCACATTCCTGCTGGGCATCTGCTTCCCGCTCCTGCTCCTGCCCGAACGCAGCGCGTGGCTGTACCTCCTCGTACCGTTCCTGGCCGTCTTTTACGGCATCAGTCAGCCTGTCTCCACCACCATCGTCTCGGACATGTCCGGCGCCAGGAGTCAGGGCGAGATGATGGGCATCAACCAGTCCGTGCAGTCCATGGGCATGGCCATTCCTCCAATCATCGCGGGTTTCGTCGCGAGCATCCATGTGACGCTCCCCATCCTCGCGGCTGGCGTGTGTACACTCGTGGGCTGGGCGGTCTTTATCGCGTTTTATCCCAGACGGAAGCTAAGTTAGTTGTCCCTATAGCTTTATTTCTATAGATATTTACATATAAATTTACTTATAATATATACATATATACACTAGTAATATCTATGGATTCCATCCTGCCCATCATCACCATGTCCGACCTGCAGCGCTGCGCCAAGGAGCGACTGGAGGGTGTGAAGGACTACGCGGTCATCCGCAAACACGCCAAGGACGTGGCCTTCGTGCTGCACCCATCCCTGGGCAAAGTGCTCTTGGAATCCGGGCTCTTGGACGTCCTCAAGCAAAAGCTGGCCGAGGGGCGGACCAATCCCCTCACCCCCGTGACGACCACTTCCGCCACCCCCGCGGACCCCGCCGCCGAACCCCTTCCTGAGCTCGATCGGATCCTTGGGCAGGTTCTTCGTGAGCTCAGCCGCCGCTGATCATGCAGTACCCCACACTGGACCACTGCCGGCGCTTGCTCTTCCCCTACATCCGGTCTCGCCTCACCGGCGAGGAACCGGCGCCCAACTACGAGGAGGAGCTCACGGGTCTTCGGCGTCTAGAAGCCATCTTCCATCTGATGCAACGTGATGACTACGTGGGTGTACTGGGCAAATCTGCGTACCTGTTCTGCTCGATCATCGACGGTCACCCCTTCAGCAACGGCAATAAGCGGATGGCTGTGACGCTGCTGCTCTACGTACTCCTCAGCAACGGCTGGCTGGTCAATGCCCCCAACCTGGAGGTGATGCGTGACGAACTGCAGCGGATCTTCCCCCACCTCCAGTGGGAGGAGGTCACGAGCTTCCGCCACCCACACGAGTTTTTCTTCTACCATCTGTCGCTGGTCATCGCGGACCGCAAGCAGAAGGGCCAGATGACCTTTCACCAAGAGCAGGAGGCTGTGGCCCAGCTGCTGGCTGTGGTGATGTTCCCGGGGCTCGGCATCGCACACTGAGCCCGGGAGGATTCCGGCGGCACAAGAGTATGAAATCCGATCAATCGGGTATTGAGTCAAGGGTCGCATCCTGGTACGCTCCCTCCCTTTACCCCCGGTTTCCATGCGCCGCGCCGTCCTCGCCCCCCTATCCCTGAGCCTCCTGCTCAGCTTCGCCCCCTCCGCACTCGCCGCGGAATCGGCGTCCGCCGCCCTGACCACTGACCAGGCGGCCGTGGCGTACGTCCGCGCGCAGGGCATCTTCAACGACGTGGCCGACGGCGCCTTCCATCCGGAGTTCCGTGTGACGCGCGTCGAGTTTGCGGCAGCGGTGACGGGCTACCTGTACCCCACCCTCGTGGCGGACTCGTGTTTCTCGGCCATCGCCCCCTCGCTCCCTCCCCGCTACACCAAGCTCTTCAGTGACGTTCTCAAGACCGACCTCTCCGCACGCCACCTCTGCGCCGGAATGTTCACGGGCGTGGTCAGCGGCAACCGGGATGGCTCGTTCCGCCCCGACATGGCCGTGACGATGGCCGAGGCCTCCAAGATGCTGGCACAGGGATACGGCCTGACCTACCCGTCGCTCCAGCCCAATACGGAGCCGTGGTACAGCTCTTCCATGCGCGCGATGCGCGGTCTCGCCGCCATCCCCGCCGATGCCTCCCCGGCCACGCTCGTCACGCGCCAGGCCGCCGCCCGCATGTTCTACGCGCTGCGCTCCCAGCCCCGCTTCCCCGAGATCCGCGTCATCGGCACGCTGCCCGTCCCTGCGGCCCCTGCGCCGACTGCGGGCTCCACGCTCACGGGAGCGGCCGCCCCCGTTGCGGTGCCGGTGGAAGCCACCGTGCACATCGACACCCCCTCGGTTGCCCGCCGCTTCTCGAAGCGCGTCTCGCGCCGCACGCTCTTAGCGAACGAGCGCAAGAAAGAGATGGAGGCCCGCTGATTCAGGAGAACTCCGCGCTGTCCTTGTACCCCTGCTGATGCTCGTGCCCCGCGGGGTTCCCGGGTGTGCGGATGGCACAGCTATAGGACTCCGTGACGTTGACGACCTGCTTCACCCAAGCGATCGTCCCGTTCACGTAGTCGCAGTACAGGCAGTTGATACGCTGCAAGGGGCTGAGTCGTGGGAGCTTCCACCGCTCCATCAGGACGTAGCGCCGCCGGTCCACCTTGGGAATGTTGAGCGCCGTGAAGTAGACGCACTGGTAGAGCCGGATGCACAGATCCAGGAACACGATCGGCACGAGCATGGAGTAGCTGACGATCGCGAGCCCTACTGCGCCCGGAATGGAAACAAGACGCCGGTACGCGGGCGACTTCGGCACGAGGACAGGCGGAGTAGTGAGCATGATTGGGAGTCTAGCGGATGAACGCCGATGTAAAATGGCATAGTATGTGGGCATGAAACACAGCGTCTCCTCTTGGGCCCGTGCCACTGGCTACGCGCTCGCCGGTGTCCAGCACGGATTGGACACCGCCACCGAATGGGCACTCGGCAAGGTGCGCCAGTCCTCCGCCGCGCCCGCCGGCTCCAAGGCCAAAGGCGGCAACCCGTTCCTGCGGTTCGTTGGAGAAGCCGGAGAGGCGTACTACAAGACCTACACGTCGCTCAAGAAGAACCGCCCTTAGAGCGCTTTTTCGGTCGCACTCGAGATGCCTTGTGGGATACGCGCATCGGCACGAGCACACTCGCCACGGCCAGCGCGAGGGCGAGCAGGCTCACCACGTCCGCTGCTCGCTGGGTCGCCGGCACCTTCCACGACACCGGCCGGCCGGACGTAAATGCGCCCAGATCCGCGGCATGATCCGTGCGGATGCGGTCGCCCGGCAGGCAGCCGTTGGCCCCGGGGTACTGGTAACACGACGGATTCATCATGTTGAAGGCGCCGTCCCAAACCTCAGACACGGGGCCCTCGCGTAGCGCGCTCCATTGGGGTTGGCCGCCCACCTCCATCGCCGTCTCGAAGCGGCAGGAGCGCGTGGTAGTGCCGTCGAACCGGTAATCCTCAAAACGCACCGTCCTCACAGGATCCAAGAAGCGGTCGGCGGGCGCCAAGTCCTTGCGCATGGCCGTGTCGTACGCGAAGAGCTCGAAGGCATCAATAGTTGGAGCGTACGCGGCTACGAACCCGCCCACGGTGAGCCCGACGGCGACGAGCGTGAGCAGACGCTCCTCGTCGGGGAAGAGTGCCTTCTGGCATGCGTCCAGGGCACAGAAGGCGACCATGGTGAGCAGCAGTGTGAGTGGGAACAGGAACCGCGTGGCCACCCGGAAACTGGAGAAGACGGGCAGCGAGTACACCACGTCCGCCACAGGACCGCTCCCGGATCCGATCTCCACGAACACGATGACGGTGAGGACAAGTATGCAGAGAAACCAGAGCATGCGCCGATCGCCCTTCCAGACTCCGCGCACAGCGCCTGCAACCGCGGCGCCGAGCCCCACGAGCACCGCATGCGACATGAAGAACGTGTTCTCGTGCAGCCCCCACGGTAACCCCGCTAACAGCGCGGGTGATTGCGGAAACGCCCAGAACGCCGCACCTACCACACCGAGCAGGTTGATGCCCTCGGACACCTCCGGAAGCGGCACGGCATAGCGCAGGTTGGACAGGAGATTCCCCACCGCCCACAACTTACTGGCCGCAATGCACACGGCGGCGGCGGCGAGGAGCAGCGCGCGAGGCATAAGCTGGCGGACGCGCGCGAGTCGGTCGGGCGCCAGCACCAGGAGGTCCAGCGGGAGGAGCGCGGCGGCGAGGAGTGCGAAGTGCACCATCACGTAGTGGCCGCCGGCGTACACCGCAGCCGCGACAAGCAGTGCAAAAAGCCCCACGCGACGAACGAGGGCCATCCCTGCCTTTCGCCGATCGAAGAGCAGCCAGAGCATCGGTCCCAACAATGGGAACGGCAGGAAGTTCACATGCCCCACGATGACGTGCGCAAAGTAAAATCCACCGCCCACCGCCGCGAGGGCAAAAGCGTGCCTCCATGCAGGACGCAGCCCCAGCGCGTCACGCCCGAAGAACACGTACCCGGCGTACCCGACGGCAAGGTGCAGCACTGCGCTCACGACCACGGCCGTGAACGGCCAAAATACAAGGGACAGCAGCTGTGTGACGGAGTAGTAGAGGTCGTTGGGGTTGCCGTATAGCGCAATGCCCCCGCAGAAGTGTGGCGCGTAGCGCAGCACTGCGAGCCCCTGATGCAGGAAGTGCCACCGGCCCTCTAGGAGCAGCGGCACAAAGAGGCGGAAGTCGTGGCCCGTTTCCGGGTAGCGCCACAGCAGCAGCCCGACGAACGCCGCGAGGAACGCGACGAAGGGCAGCAGCCGGAGAAAGACGCTCCCGGACGGTCGGATGAGGCTGAGCATACGCCCGTACGGCACTGAGGAGCGTTGCCAATTGGTATACATAGTGTTTTTCCAAGTGATGTACAGAGAGAGACACTTGTGGCGAATCGTTAGACACTGGAGCATCCGTGTCATCCATTCCCCCTCATCCGCTATGCGCACGCGCCTTCTTACCCTGGGAGCGATCGCCGCCGGGCTCACGCTCGTCGCGACCATCGTCGCCCCGTCCGCCCACCTCCCGACAACGGAGTTCCCTGTGGCATACGCCGCTTCCGTGGACTACTTCCTCAAGCTTGATGGCGTCGAGGGCGAGTCCAAGAACGACCGCCACAGGAACGAGATCGAGATCCTGTCCTTCAGCTGGGGCCTCAGCCAGGGCGGCACGTCGGGCGTCCGCGGAGGCGGAGGCGCGGGCAAGGCGTCCTTCCAGGACATGCACTTCTCCATGCCCCTCAGCAAGGCGTCGCCCAAGCTCTTCCTCGCCGCGGCGACGGGCGAGCACATCCCCAAGGCGGTCTTCACCTCCGCCAAGCCGGACAAGAACGGCGACTACCTCAAGATCACCCTCACGGACATCCTCGTGAGCTCGTACCAGCAGGACGGCTCCCAAGGCACGATCCCCACGGACCAGTTCTCCCTCAACTTCACCAAGATCGAGTACGAGTACTCGCCCACCAAGCCGGACGGCTCGCTCGACGCGTCGGTGAAGGCGGGGTACGACGTCAAGGCCAACAAGAAGGTCTGAGAACTTCCGATCGGCATCCGACGGCGCCTCCGAGGGGGGCGCCGTTTG
>CAZYAK010000038.1:11472-13417 GCA_964645935.1 uncultured Candidatus Peribacteria bacterium
CAGCCGCCATGATCGCCACCCGCGAGTCGAAGACCGCGCGGCTGGGGTATGGGGAGGGCTGACCGTAGAGGGAGCGATTGGAAGGTATGTTGTCTGGTTGATGCGGGATGGATCGCCACCCGCAGGGCGGGACCCCGAGGTGTAGCGCGCGTCTCACGCCCACGCCATCTCCTCCTCCCGCGCCGCGACTTTCCTCCGTTTCCCTTCTTTCCTCTCCAGCTCGATGATCTCGATGTCCCACGCGGTGCGCTTTTTTTTGGAGGCCGCGAAGGATTTGAGGAACGAGGAAATGATGCGGTAGTTGTCAAGGTTAAAGTTGAGCTCGGCACCGCGTTCCAACGCGTCTCGCAGATCCTCCTCGGACGCGTAGGTGCCGAGGTAGCACCACTGGTCGATGAGGTGCACCTCGGTCTTGCTCGTGAGCACGTGCGTCTCCCGGATGCCGATCTTCCCGGCAAAGGGCCAGAGCCGATGCTTCATAGAGGAGAGCGCCATCCGCAGACGGACATTGTGGAGCGCCGCTTCTTCCTCTCCCGCGCAAGCACCCTTGCACTTCTTGAGGTGGTAGCTGAAGCACGCACCCTTGGACGTAGGCTCGACGCCCAGCACCTTGGGGCAGAGTGAGTACGCCTCGCAGAGGTCAGCCAGCCGCTCCTTGGCAGCTCGCTCGCCGCGGAAGATGCCGTAGAGCGCGTCGAATTCCCCCGGCACGATCTCCGCCGCTTTGGCCGTCGTGACGGTCTCGAAGCCTTTCTTGCCCATCACCACCTTGAGCGCGCACTGCGACGCGACGCGCCGCAGCTGCACGTTGTAGACCGGCAGGTGCTTCTTCACGAGCTGCGACTCCAAGAGCAGCGCCCCGAGCTCCCCTACCGTCTCCTTGTAATCGATATGGCGCACGCGCTGCGAGATCTCCAGGTCCTTGCTGATGGAGTGGTCGCCAGAGAAGTGCGACAGCACGCGCGACCGCAGGTCCACGCTCTTGCCGATGTAGATGGGCTTATCGCCCTGGCCGTAGAAGAGGTACACGCCCGTGCCATCAGGGAGATCCTCCAGGCTCTTGGCCTTGAGATGACTGGGGAGTGACGGCCGCTTGAGCAGCGACTCGATGGCCCAGCGGAACGGCTCCTCGCCGCGCTCCTTCTGGCAGAGATACCAAAAGTCCACGCACACCTTGATGTCATCCAGCGCACGGTGCCGCCCCTCGCACGCGAAGCCGTGGCGCTCGATGATGGCGTCTAAGCTATGGCGCTTAAACCGTGGGAACATCGCCCGCGAGAGGCGTACGGTGCAGAGTGTCTTGGCGGACCACGCGATCTCCAGCCGCCGGAACTCGTTCTTGATGAAGCCGTAGTCAAACCGCGCGTTGTGCGCGACGAACACCTTCCCCGCGAGCAGCTCCTGCAATTCCTCCGCGATGCCCGCGAAGGTCGGCGCGCCGCGCAGGTCCGCGTTGGTGATGCCGGTGAGCGTCGTGATCATGGTGGGCACGCGCCGCTCGGGATCGACCATCGAGCACCACGTCCGCGTGACGACATTGTTCTCCACGACGATCACCGCGATCTCGATGATCCGGTCATACACGGCGTTGCCGCCGGTCGTCTCGATGTCGACGAACGCGAAGGAGGTGTCTTCGAGGGTCACAAGGGCCGAGGGCGGTGGCTACTCCGGAGAGAAAAACTCAACGGGGCTTGAGGTGGACAACCGTACACAGGATCGCGCGCCGCGCGCAACCAAGAACAAGAGTTTTGTTCGGAGTATACTGCGACAGTGAAGGAGTATTGCGTCTACCTGCTTCGCTGCAGCGATGACAGCTACTCCATCGGCGTCACCAACGACCTCGTCCGTCGAGTGGAGGAGCACCAATCAGGCTGGGACCCGAAGGCGTACACGCACCCGCGGCGCCCGGTGACGCTGGCGTACTCGGCGGCGTTCACGGACGTGA
>CAZYAK010000039.1:0-13405 GCA_964645935.1 uncultured Candidatus Peribacteria bacterium
ATACACGGGAGGGTATGGGAATCCTCAGGTGTTGCACTTGGAGGTTGAACTCAAGGCGACAAAGAAACGGGAAACCCTTGGTGGAGCCGGCCATGCGGATACCAAGGCGGCCACCATGATCGCCACCCGCAGGTCGAAGACCATGCGGCTGGGTAAGAAAGACCGGCGAGAAGCTTGGCTCAGCTTTTCCGGATCAACTCCAAAAACTCCTGCCGCGTCCGCGCATCACTCTTAAAATTGCCCTTCACATGGCTGGTGATGGCTGCGGAGTGCTGCTTCTCCACGCCCCGCATCATCATGCAGAGGTGATGGGCTTCGATGACCACGCCGATGCCCTTGGGGTGGAGGAGGTCGTCTAAGGCATCACAGATCTGCTGACCTAGCCGTTCCTGCACCTGCAGGCGGCGCGCGTACAGGTCCACGATGCGGGCGATCTTGCTGAGCCCAATGATCGTCTCACCCGGAATGTACCCCACGTGGACTTTCCCGAAGAAGGGGAGGAGGTGGTGCTCGCAGACCGAGTAGCACTCGATATCCTTCACGATGACCATGCCGTCGGTGTCCGCGGGCATGAGGGCGCCGTTGGCGACGGTTTTCGGGTCCTGGTCGTATCCGGAGCTGAGGAACTTCCACATCTCCGCAGCTCGGGCCGGGGTCTTGCCTAGGCCCGGACGTGAGGGATCTTCGCCGATCTCCGTGAGGAGCTGACGCCAGAGGTCCTCCATTATCTGCGGGCGCGGAAGGCCTGCAGCTTGGCGACGAACTCCTCTTCCGGTTGGGCGCCGTTGATCACGACGCTCTCGCCGGTCTGTGTGTCCACGAGGAACGTGGTGGGCGTGCCGGAGACGCCGGCCGCCGTGCCGCCCTCGGCCTGGTCGGCGATGAGGTTCGTCACGCGGCTGCCGATGAAGCAGTCCTGGAACGCCTGACGGGAGAGGCCCTGGGCCGCCGCGTGCGTGCCATACTGCCAGGGGGGGAAATGGCCGTCATCCATGCTGTCCGACTCGCCGCCGGCGTAGACGGCGTCGAACATGGCCCAGAAGGCCGGCTCACCGCCCTGCTGGTCCGCGCACTCCATGGCCTTGGCGGCCTGCTCGGACTGCGGCTGGAACGACAGCGGGTAGTGGCGGTACACCCACTTCACGTCCGGCTGCGTCTGGAGGAGCTGGCGCATGGTCGCGTCCAGGCGGCGGCTGAAGGGATCGTGCGCGCCGCCGTACTCCACAAAGGCGTAGCGCGCGCCCTCCGGTCCGCGAGAGTGGTCATCGGAGCCCACGGGCGGTACGGGGGCCGTGGGGGCCTCGGGTGCCAGGGGGACCTCCGGGGCGATCTCTTCGGGCGTAGGCGTCCACGTGCCCTTGAGCATGGCGTCGATGACGGCCGTGAGGGTCTGGAGGGGCACCGCGCCATGGACCGTCTCGATGCCACCCGTGCGGTTGTCCACGACGAAGGTAGTGGGGGTACCGCCCACGCCGGCTTCCTCGCCGCCGTTGTACGAGTCCATGATGCGACTGAGGTGCCGTTCGGAAACCATGCAGCGGCGGAAGTCCGCGGCGGGCACGCCCACGGAAGCCGCGAGGCGCGGGAGCTGCGCCTCGGTCAGGCTGCGTCCGGAATCGACGGACGTCATGCGGCGGAACACGAGACCATGGAATCGCCAGAAGGCGCGCTCCCCTCGGAGCTCGGCCACGCACTCCGCAGCCTCGGCGGCGGGGAGGGCCATAGCGTGGATGCCGGCCAGGGGGAACGGGCGGTACACCCAGTTTACCTGGCCTTTGTACCGGGCGACGAGCTGTTGCATGGTGGGCTCGTGCCGCTTGCAGAAGGGGCACTGGAAGTCCGTGTACTCCACCAGCGTGATGCGCGCATCTGCCTTCCCGCGTACGTGGTCCGTCTTGGTGACGGCGGGCATCTCCGCGGCCAGAGCGCGGCCGGCGAGCAGGAGCAGTGCGGCGGTGGCGACGAGTGGCAGGGAGCGGTTCACGGCGGTGAGGCGCATGCGGGAGGGGGAACAGCGTTCGAGTCTAGCATGGAATCCCGTTCACCAGGCGCCGCCGCCGCTGAGGTGCACGGTGTACATCAGGCGGATCCGCTCCTGGCGAAGAAGTTTGAGGATGTTCGCTTCCACCTCCGGGAGCTCATCGACGTCCACGTCGTAACCGTTCACGTTGAAGATGAGCATCGAAGCACCTTCACCGTTGGGCCCAGGATGCCGCTGGGCGTCCACGCTGACACCCGTCTGCTTGAGTTTGGGCTGGAGATAGTCGGCGATGCGGTTTACGTAGTAGGGGGACTTCATAAATGCTCAGAAAACAAAAATAGATATCGTGCAAATCTCGCGGCGCACGCGAGAATAGCCAAGGGTCCTTACGCAATCCAGTGAGATCCCTTCATCTCCTAGATCCGCATCCTCAAGCGCTCGATCCGCTGTCCCGCGACATCGGCTCTAAGCGCCTCCCATGTCTTCCTAAGCACCGGGTGGTGCCCGCCCGGCAGGATCTCCGTAAGGGGGTCCAGTACGAAGCGGCGCATGTGCAGGCGCGGGTGGGGGACGACGGTTCCGTCTACCGTCTCGCCCGCGACGGCGCGGTTCCATGCGGTGCGGTCCGGCAGCACGTCGTTCCCGGAGAGGAGCAGGTCGAGATCGATAGTCCGGGGGCCCCAGCGGAACGCAATATCCTTCTTCAAGGCGTGCTCGATGGTACGGCAGGCCTCACGGATCTCCGTGACGGAATCGTTCGCGTCCAAGACGGCGACGGCGTTGAGGAAATCGTCCTGCTCCTCCATGCCCATGGCCGCGGTGCGATATATGGACGAGAAGCGGATACCCGGCCAGCGGGCGCGGAGCATCTCCGCCGCCGCGCGGAGGTTTCGTTCGGCATCAATATTGGAGCCCAGGGCGAGCGCGATGGTCGGCATGTGCTCAGTCTGGGACCGATTCCCACACGCGGTCAAAGATCGCCTTCTGCGTCGCGGCGAGGGACGCGGAGAAGATCTCGATACCGGAGATCTGGTTCTCGCCGTACACGATCATCACAAGGCGGTCGGGCAGGATGATGCAATCCGACAGGAACGTGCACGAAGAGGGGAGCAGTTTGATGCGGTGGCGCTGGGACGCGTGGGCGGCGCGGTAGACGTGGGCTTCGGGGCAATCCACGAGCATCTCGCGCACATCGCTCTTGCCTTTCTTGGCGAGGTTGGGGACGGCTTCCATGATGTGCGGCATGAAGGCGCCGATGGTGGCGGGGTTGAAGTATGCGCAGCACTCGTTCTCCCCGCTTACCGTGCCGTAGAGCTTGGTGACGGCGTCCTTGCCTTCGGCGAACTTCACCTTGGGCGTGATGCTCAGCGTGCTCTCCCGCGCCTTGAGTGCGGGCAGGTGCCGCTCGAAGAGTTCCACGGTGTCCTTGGCCTTCTTCTCCTGCGCGCGCAGCACCTCACCGATCCCTTCCACGGGCACACTCTTGGCGTACCGGATACCCGAGCGCTCAAACTCTTCCACCAGTCCGATCACGCGCAGGCGTTCCAGGATGAAGTACATCGTGGTGCGCGGGACGCCCACGTGCTTGGCGATGATGCTCACGGGTTGGGCGCCCAGCTCCAAGAGCTTCAGGAACGTCTGGGTCTCCTTGGAGGAGAGGCCGAGACCCGCGAAGAGCTGCTGCATGGGAATTTGACGATAATACTAAACAGTTGAATAATACTTATTTGAGGCCAGTTGGCAAGCGGAAATGAACAAGCATTCGAGGTGCGTCCGGCTGGCTGGACAGCCCAATGGTACTGTTGACAATATTGGACAACATGGCATAATTTCTGGCCACTATGCCCCGCTCTTCCACCGAAACGGGTTCCAATTTTCGTCTGGAGCAGACGCTCGTTGCGGATGTGCCGTCGAAGCGGGGGGCGGACCAGATGGTGCGGATGCTGAAAGTGGCGGGCTCCAACGCTGCCGGGTTCTTGGCGTTCTCCAATGAAGTAGCGCAAGACAGCCCTCCGGATCGGTACGAACTTGCCTACCGTCGTGCCGCGTTCCTGGCCAGCCAAGAGCCGGGCGTGATGATGGGCAAGGATCGTGTGGAGGACCTGACGGGCCATCTGTACGCACTGTGTATAAAGCAGCCGGAAGAGATCGAGCGACACGTCACCGTGCTCAGCAGGGAGGCCAATGCGCGCTACACGGAGATCGTCCCGCTCCGGTACTGGCAGACGGCTACTGTTCATGCCACCGTGCACGCCGGCGGCGAGGTACGCTTGTGCCGTGTAGCGACGGAGCCCTATGTCCAGACGGGCGGGCTGCGCCAGCTGCCGCGCGTGTTCCAAGAGCTGCCGGAGGACTACACGGAAGACCCGCGCTTCCTGAGCGTACTGGAGACGCTCGTACGCTTGGTGCACACCACGGCCGGGGCCGTCGAGTACGTGCTCAAGCCTCATCTCATGACCACGCGCTCCACTGCGCAGCAGGTGTTTACACTGTGGGATGACCCGCGTAAGACCGAGGACAGCTGTCACCAGGATGGCACGTATGGGGTGCTGTCTGCGCTCGTCATGGAGCGCCAACACGCAGAGGGCGCAGAGAGCCGTGTGTATGTGGAGGATCCGGGGATACCCCGCGGCCTGCGCCCCGTGCTCCGGCATGAGCTGCAGCCGGGTGAGGGGATTTTCCATCGCGACCAGGCCGAGGACCCCATCACTGGCGAACCCGGAACCGTGTGGCACGGCATCACGCCGCTGCAAGTGAGGACTGGCAGCATGGAGGCTCGGCGCACGATACTCAGCGTGGATGTCGATCCCGTCGGTGATTCCCTCGAGCGGTCTTCCTTGCCGCTGCCGGCCAGAGTTGAGCACGCCGATGCGCGCAATCAGGTGTCACGGGCGTGACTCTCAGCGAGCACGTGTGATCGTGAGCACGGCCTCTGTTCCGTCGGGGAAGGGGAATTTGTGCAACTCTACCGTGGTCTCCGTCACATCGGGGTGGGAGAGAGCAGTCTTCGCAATGTCCTCCGCCAGGCGCTCTAACGTGCGCCGCTCGGTCGCGGCGAGCGCGAGGATGTCCTCCCGCAGGCGCGCATAGTCCAGGGCGCCCTGTAGATCATCGCGCCCCCCCACGGAGCGGGCGTTCACGGGCACCGAGACCGTCACCAACACCCGCTGGGGTACCGCGCGCTCGGCGTCGGTGATGCCGAGACGCGTGGAGAGGAGGAGGCCGCGGAGCTGGAGGAGATCACCGGACATGCGCTGCGGCAAGCATCAAGCACCACATACCAAATAGCAAACACGCCGTCCCGGGTGGAGCAGCGTGTTTGCTATTTGGCGCTTGATTATTGGTGCTTTCCGCCGCCGCGGCGGACGCCGTAGAGCTCGGGGCGGTCGAAGCCGGGCATTGCTGTCACCTTGTGCAGCAACCAGCGGGTCACCGTGATGGCCGTGAACATGGAGAGCAGCACGCCGATCATCAGCGTAATGGCGAAGCCGCGGACGATAGAGGTTCCGATCATGAACAGGATGAGACACGTGATGAGCGTGGCCACGTTGCCGTCGCGAATGGCGGGCCAGGCGTGCTTGAAGCTGGAGTCCACGGCGGTCTTGACCAGTTTGCCCTTCCGGAGCTCCTCCTTCATGCGCTCGAATACGAGGACGTTGGCGTCCACGGCCATGCCGAGCGACAGGATGATGCCCGCCATACCGGCGAGTGTGAGCACCACGTAGTTGTCCGTGAAGAAGAACAGCGGGAGCTTGAGAATGGCGTAGTTGAGGAAGGCGTAGACGATGAGTGCCGCGTTGGCCACGAGGCCGAGCAGACGGTACATCACGGCCATGTAGAGCATGAGGATGATGGCGCCGATGGCGGCAGCCATCATCGAGGTCTGCAGCGCCTGGGAGCCGAGCGTCGCTTCCACGGTGTACTGGCCGACGAGGTGGATGGGGGCGGGGATGGCGCCGGTGTTGAGGTTCTGGGACAGGAGCCGAGCGTCCTCCACGTTGCGGCTGCCCGTGATGACAGCCGTGCCGCCGGTAATCTCCTGCTGCACATTGGGGGCGGAGACGAGCTCACCGCCGACGAAGATCGCGATGGGCTTGCCCACGTTGCGCTTGGTCAGCTCCCCAAAGAGGCGGCCGCCCTCGGCATCGAAGGCGATCTGTACCACCGGGATACTTGTGACGGGGTCGATAGAGACGGTGGCGTGGCGGAAGTGCTTGCCATCGAGGGTCGTGTCTTTCCAGCCGGAGGGTTCCAGCGAGAAGAAGAGCGAGCGCACCGTGATGGCGGGCTCCACGGTGGTCACCTTGCCGGTCTGGAGGCGCGTGACCATCTCCTCGGCGCGCGGGCCGGCGTTGAGACCCGTCACCGTGAGGATATCTGCGTCAGCCACGGAGGGTGTGATGGAAAGGGCCTTGTCGAGGCGGATGAGGTGGTAGCCAAACTCCGTCTCCGTAGGCTCGGAAACCTGGCCGACCGTCTTGAGTGCGAAGGCCGCGGCCTCGAACGACGGGGCCATCACGCCCCGGCCGAAGGCGCCGAGGCTGCCGCCCTGGGCCTTGGAGGGACCGTCGGACTCCTTGCGTGCGAACGCCGCGAAATCCGAGCCAGCATCAAGCTGCGTCTTGAGCTGCTTGGCGCGCTGGAGGGCCTGCTCCTTGGTACGGGTAATGCCTGCGTCGGCCTGCGTGGAGCCCTTCCAGGCGACGAGGATGTGACTGGCGGAGATCTCCTCACTTCCAGTGGTGATCCCGCGGAGGAACAGGACGCGGGCGGAGTCGCCGAGCTCCACGGCCTTGAGCTGGCCAGGCTGCATGGCGCGGATGGCGGTGGTGAGGCGGGTGTCCACCGTCTCATCCAGCGTGAGGGCCTCGCGGTGCGCGTACGTGGCGCCGGACTGGGTTCTGGCGAGCTCGGCGAAGGCCTTAGGAGCCTCGTCGATCACGCGGCCGGTGGCCGTCAGTGGCGCGAGTACCGCTGCGAGGAAAATGCCGGGGATCTGCTTTTGGATCAGCTGGCCGTCGGGGCCCACGCAGTGCTGGCGGATGAACTCGGCAGAGAGGAGTGCCGGTGACTGGCAGCTGACCGAGGCCTCCTTGCGGATCACCTGGCGGGGCTTGGTCGTGAGGATATCTTCCAGACCCGAGGGGACCTGGTCACGGAAGAGGAGCTGCTGGGACGCGTAGGAGATGCCCAGCTGCGTGCCGAGATCCTGGCCCTCTTTCTGGAGGGTAGAGCCGCTCTCGTTGAGCCGCTTCTGTGTGGCCGCCACCTTGGCTTGTACCTCCGCCGTCACCTCCGCCGTCTGGCCGGTGTACTGTTCCTTAAACTCCAACTGGATGGTCTTGCCCACCACCTTGATGCACTCCTGCGTGTCTACGACGCCGGGGCACTCCACGAGGAGGTGCTTCTCGTTGCCTACGTAGGACGGCGTGATGGTGGCCTCGCTGACGCCCAGCGAGTTGATACGGCGCTCCAGCACTGTGCGGATGGCTTCCACCAGGTTGGTGCTCTGCTCCTGCACGGAGGCCTTCTGCGCAAGTAGATCGTTGATGCGCTCGATGCCCGCGGAGGCGGCCTCGGCCTCGGAGATCTGCTTGTCGAGGGCGGCGATCTGCGTGCGGATCTCCTCCTCCGAGATGCGGAAGTCCAGCTGTGTGCCGCCGGCGAGATCCAGCCCCAGGTGGAGGCGAGGATTCTGCAGGACGGACGGAGCCCAGGTCCTCCAGCTCTGCGGGAGAGCCAGGAAGATCACGACCACTGCGAGGATCGCGGCGAGGGTGGGACGGAGGAGGGAGCGCTGCTTGGGCATGGCGAAAAAGGGAGGGACGTCAGTCTAAGCGGACATCCCGAGAATACCAAGCCAGATGCGCGGCAGGAAGCCCACACACCAGGCAGTGCACGCCCGGGTCGTCAGAGGGGCCCGGCGGGGCAAAAAACTGCATGTCAGGCTTTAGGGAGCGTACATCCTTATTTCACCTCTGCGAAGGTGACATGTAGACCCACGTTCACGTCGTCCGCGAACACGGAGGCTAGCTCGGTCCCTGGGATGCCGTCCACGGTGATCCTGCCCTGCGTGTCCGTGGGCCCGATGAGCTTCTGAGACATGAGGTTGCCGCGCAGAAAGATGCCGATCTTCTTGCCTTGGTTCTGAGAAAAGACGTCTTTGAGGAGCTTCTGGCCCTCGGGTGTAAACGAGATGTGCGCGGCCATCTTGCCCGGCTGCACGGAGGACTGAACAGACACCCAGTCGAAGTGCTGCTTCTCGATACCCGTCTTCTGGAAGGAGCCCAGCTCCGGGTGCGAGATATCGGCCTTGGTGGCCTCGGCCTCCACCATGATCTCCATGAAGAAGGGTTGGGCCATCTGATGGAGGAGCGCCTCGGCGACGTCCTTGCCCTTCACCTTCACGTCCAGCGTGTCGCCGTCCACGGTGACGTCGCCGCGCTGCACCTCTTGGTCGAGCCCGAGGAGACGACGCTCAAAGACGCGGGCACTGGCGGAGGCGAGGTCGGTCTTGCGGGTGCCCTCCTGGGAATCCACGGTGTATGTGAAGGAGAGCATCGAGCCGCCCGCGCCGCAGGCGGCGAGGAAGACGAGTGACAGGGCGGGCAGGATGGTGCGGAGGCGCATGGCGGAGGGGGGACGTGACGTCGATTCTCCGGCAATACTCGTCCCGTGTCCACCCTCAGGGCAGCTCCAAGCGGGTCCCGGCGCGCAGCATCTGGTTTTGGAGGTCGATCCCGGAGAGGACGCAGCGGTCGTCGACGACGCAGTTGCGGAGCGTGCAGTCGGTGATGACACACCCATCGAACACGATGCAGTCGATGAGCGTACTGCGCTCCAGCCGGCATCCGCTCCCCACGCACACACTCCCTTGCACTTCGCAGCCGGAAGCCGAAGATCCTGCGCCGATGACGGGCTTTGCGCCTACCAGCAACCGGTGGGCGTCTAGGTACGTCTGGAACGACCCGATGTCGATCCACGGCTCCGTGAATACGAACGCTTCTACACGCGCCCCGCGATGGAGCAGCTCCTCGAAGATGCCGCCCACGTTGTCGGGGTGGAGAGCTGCGTACTCCAGTAGCACGGGCAGCGCGGCGCGCGGGAGCACGGCGCACCCGGCGCTGACAAGCGTGGTCTTGGGGGCCTTGGGCTTCTCCTCAAACGCCGCCACACGTGGGGGGTCCAGCGGGTCCAAGACCACCGTCCCGAACGCGGACGCGCGCGCGAGGTCGCCGATGTCGTGCGCGGCCACGAGTGGGTCGGTATCGAACCGCGCGAGGAAGTCCTCCATCCGGAAGCCCAGGTGGTTGTCGCCAGTGAGTACGAGCACGTCGTCATCGATGCGCTCCTCTTGTACCCATGCAGCCAACGCTCCCAACGCTCCCAGCTTCTGCGAGTCGTTTGCGGTGCGCTCTACCACCAGCTCCACTCTCCGTTCCAACGCCGCGGCCCACGCGCGAAATCCCTCCGCAAATGCGGCGTTGGTGCTGACGGTAATGGGGAGGTCTTTGGGCAGCGACTCTACCAGGTGCGAGATGAGCGGCCGCCCGGCGATGGGCAGAAGCGGCTTGGCGCGCTTCTCGGTGAGCGGCCAGAGTCGCGTGGCGAAGCCCCCGGCGAGGATGAAGGCGCGCATATGGGGGGAGTGTACAGGGGCGAAAGGCGCAAAGGGGACAGAGGGTACAGAAGGGACAAAGGTGCAGCAGTAAAGATCCCTGAGGCCAGGAGATGAAGAGATACTTCTGTCCCCTTTGCGCCCTCTGTCCCTTCTGTGCCCTCACCGGAAGAACCAATCCAGTGGCCCCACGCGCTTTGGGCTCACCACCACCACGGAGCGGTCCTCCAGCGACTCGATGCGCTCATCGCGTTCTACGATGCCCAACACCGACGGCAGCAGGAGGTACGTGATCCCTCGCGCGCGGCAGGCGCCGAGGAGGTTGATGCTCTGCTCCACGTCACTGCATTGGATGAGGTGCGTGATCTTCTTTTCCGTGAGGATCTCCTCCAGGTGGTTGAGCTTGCCGAGAACCGGCACGCCGCCGATATCGTTCTCTTTGGCGCCGAAGCCATCGAGGATGGCTACGGGCGTGAGGGGGTTTTTGGTGCGCTTGAGCAGCGCGATCAGCTCGCGCGATTCACGCGTGACGCCCACCACGAGCGTGGGGTGTGCGGGTGGATCGGCAGCAAGGCTCCGGCGCACGATGCGCTCCACGAGCAGGTGCCAGCCCCAGATGAGCACGGTGCTGGAGACGAGGCCCATCGCCAAGATGAGGCGGCTGAAGACGCGGGCGTACACGAAGTAGTAGGAGAGCGCGACGAGCGCGGCGCCCATAGCGCAGGCGTAGGCGATGTACACCGCGTTGCGTGTTGTGCCCTGCGACCGGGTGAGCCCGAACGTGCGTGTGGTCACGAGCGCCAGGAGCCACAAGGGTCCGACAAAGGTGACGACACCCAGGAACTGCGTCAGCGGAAGGTCCGTGGAGACGAAGGTCCCCACGCGTAGCAGGTACGCGGCCAGGTACGCCGCGTCGAAGAGGAGCAGGTCGATGGCGAGCCAGAAGACGAGGAGGACCGCGCGGCGCATGAGCAAAAGGATATCCCGCTCTGGATCCGACATCCACCCCAGCAGGAAGGGTGATCAAGGCACAGGGTGTGTGGCGTTATCGCGCCGGCACCTGCATCGCGTATTCGCCGTCCGCCGCGGCGTGGGGGATCCTGCCGTTCCACGATCCGCCGGTGGCGATGGCTTGGGTCTTGGGGAAGTGCGACTCGACCCATTGGAGCTTAGCGGCCAGTACGGGGTTCTCGGCGGCGCGGGCGCGGAAGGCGTCTTCGTTGAGGAAGTAGTAGGTAATGGTCTCGGCAGCATCCTCGAAGGCGTCGGTGCGGGCGTAGGCCGACACGAAATCCTCGTCGCGCGAGTCCGTGCGGCGCGTGCGCTCGGCGTCCCAGGAGAAACGGTAGAGCTTCACACTGGGATCGTCGGCGTAGATCACCTCGGCGCCGTCGCGGAACCCGCTCGGGCCCGCGGCCGGTGAGCCGTCCAGGTACGTGAGGTCGCACACGTGGCCGAATACCTCGTGTACCAGCTGTTTGATGAAGCCGCGGTCGTCCAGTGCGCCGTTGATGGCGGCCGTGCCGCGTCCGGCCACGCCGCGGTGGCCCGGATTGTCGTAGATCACGTAGAAATTCTGGAGGCGCGACTGGCATCCCACCGGTGCCGCAGAGAGAACCGCGCGGGCGAGTTCCTGGTGGTGGACCGTGATGTCCGGCTTGACGAGGGCTGCAAGGGCGTCCGTGGGCTGCGTGATGGCGGCTGCCAGCACGGGACGCAGGGGGACGGGGGCGGCGAACTGGAGTGCGGGTGCGGCGGCCACGGCCGTCGGGAGGAGGGATGGGCGGACGGCCTTCCGGATGGGGCGACGGATGCGTGTGACGCGGCGGGCGTCTTGAGGGGTCAGGGCGCCGCCGTGGGCGGCCAAGCCAGCCCGATACGCACTTGCGGCATCACGGCCCTGTGCTAGGCTTTGCGGCAGCTGCAGAGCCACCGTGAGCGTGCCGAGGAAGATGGCCAGGACGAGAGGGCTTTTCCGTTTCATGGAGCGTAAAAACGAAAGGGAGTACTTATACTATATTCATCCTGAGATGTCAATACCTCCAGACCCCGTGGGAACAGCCCCGCTGGGCCATCAATGCACCGTAACCATCGAGAAACTTACGTTTGGCGGCTCCGGCCTCGCCCACATTGATGGGCTCCCGGTGTTCGTTCCAGACAGCATTCCCGGCCAGCAGGTGCAGGTGGTCATCACCAAGCGCAAGGAGCGTTTTGCCGAAGCCAAGGTGGAAAAGGTCGTCCGCAAGGCCAAAGACGAGGTACCGGCCCGTTGCCCGCACTTCCACGACTGCGGCGGCTGCACTTGGCAGAACCTCCCCTACAACAAACAGATCGAATACAAGGAGGACATTATCCGGGAGACGCTCACGCACCTCACCCCCGTGGACGACGCTGTCCGCGCGCAGCTCGCCGGACGCGTGCTCAAGATCATCCCGAGCCCCCAGATCTTCAACTACCGGAACAAGTTGGAGTTCACCTTCGGATACACCTCCATGCGGCATGAAGATCGAGGCGGCCGGCGTCTGTACTTCGATGAGGGGCCCACCGTCGGGTTCCACCAGCCGGGGCAGTGGCAGACGGTGCTCCCGATTTCCGAGTGCCACCTCTACGACGAGCAGGTTTCCATGCTTCTCAGTCAGGTTCGCCGCTTCATGGAGGAGACGCGCTTGCCGGTCTACAACCCCAAGACCCAGAAGGGGATGCTCAGAAACCTGCTGCTCCGCCGCGGCGTGCATACCGGCGAGCAGATGATCTGCTTCCTGCTGCAGGCCCGGAAGAAGGACCTGGAGCCGCTCTTCCAGCAGTTCCTGCGCTCTTTTGGCGGACGGCCGCACCTGGCATCGCTCCTGATCGTCGAGCACATGGGCGTCAACGAGAAGCCAGAATTTCCCAAGATCCACACGCTGCTGGGGAAGCCCAGCATCACCGAGCGCCTGTTCGACCTGCAGTTCGAGATCTCGCCGTTCTCCTTTTTCCAGACCAACACTCTGGGTGCCGAAAAGCTCTACCGTGCCATCGCGGACGCGGCGGATCTCTCCCTCAAAGACACGGTGCTCGACGCGTACTGCGGCATGGGCACCATCGGCCAGTATCTCGCGCGCTTCTGCCACAAGGTGGTGGGTATCGAGAGCCACCCCTCCGCTGTGGAGGATGCGCTGCGTTCGGCGGGGCGCAACAAGATCGCCAACATCAGCTTCTACAAAGGGCGCGCGGAGCAGGTGCTCCTGCAGCAGCTCAAGCCCGGCGGCAAGTACGCGTTCGACGTCATCGTGGTGGACCCGCCCCGCGCGGGCCTGCACCCGGACGCGCGCAAGGCCGTGCTCGCGCACCAGCCCAAGAAGATCGTCTACGTCTCGTGCAATACCGCCACCTTCGCGCGCGATCTCGGCGAGATGCTCAAGGGCGGGTACGAGCTGCGCACCGTGCAGCCCGTGGACCTCTTCCCGCACACGGCGCATATTGAAACCGTTGCCCTGCTCCAGAGGAAATGATGCTCGCTCTGTCCAGAAGCCATGCATCTGAGCCCGCAGGCGAGTGGTGCATGGCGCACATCGAGACGGTGGCGTTGCTGCAGAAGAAGTGAATATGGAATAGTCGAGCCTGGTGCTTGTGATCGGTGTTCGCAAGGCTACTTCTGCCAAGGATTTCCCATTTCTTTGTGCGCGATCTTCGTGACCAAGCCAAAGACGTCTCGTCGTGGGCTTGGGACGCGATCCCCTGGGACAAAGAACTGGAGAAGGAAATCCCCGGCCTGCGAAGAGCTTCCCATTTCTTTGTACGCGACAAAGAAATGGGAGAAAGAAAAC
>CAZYAK010000040.1:0-13095 GCA_964645935.1 uncultured Candidatus Peribacteria bacterium
CACTGGCTCCGCGCCCGGGTGCTGCACACGATGCGCTCCCGCCTGATCGCGCTGGTCCGCATCGTGTGGACCCGCCTCACGCCCGGTGGGCTGCGCCTCCCGCTGCGCTACGAGATGCTCCGCTTCTGGTACGGTGGGCGCCTCATCGCCGCCACTGCGCCCTTCCACCGATCCCAATGAAGAACTTCCTCGACAAGCACTACAAGAAGATCCGCAAGTTCCGCTTTCTCTGGGGCTGGGCCAAGGACGGCGTCACGAAGGCCCGAGCCAAGGGCCGCGGCGCCGAGTGGGCGGCCAAGGGCTTCCGCGGCGCCAAACTGGACGTGTGCGGC
The DNA here is from genome assembly GCA_964645935.1 of uncultured Candidatus Peribacteria bacterium. Taxonomy (GTDB): domain Bacteria; phylum Patescibacteriota; class Gracilibacteria; order Peribacterales; family Peribacteraceae; genus CAZYAK01. The sequence continues at coordinate 333 of CAZYAK010000040.1, forward strand.
GGAAGGAACCCCTACAAGCCCGGTGAGTTCCTCAATGTGGACATCGCGGACCTGCCCAAGGTGGACATAGTCTTCGATATCACCAAGCGCTTCCCCATGGACGACGGCGTCATCGAGGAAGTGTTCTCCGCGGCCACCCTGGAGCACTTGCGCCGCCCCCACGTGGACCACGTGCTCAAGGAGTTCTTCCGCGTCCTTCGGCCTGGCGGCCTCGCGCAGGTCTCCACACCAGACATCGAGGCCATCGCCAAGGCGCTGCTCGAGAAGACCGAGAGCCTGGAGACCATCAACCAGTACTTCTTCGGGAAGTACAAATCCGACGACACCGAGGACTACGACCTCCACCGCTGGATGTATCCCGCGGCTGACATGATCGCGACACTCCAGAAGATTGGCTTCACCGATGTGGAGCAGGTAGCGAACGATACGGGCCTACACCACGCGGGGCTCAACTACCTGATCCAGGCGCGGAAGCCCGCGTGAATCACTCCTGCGCCGACAGACGGCTCTTGCCGCCGGAGCCGGGACGGATGGCGCGGAGGTAGTGGACGAACTCCGTGAGGATGCCCACCTGCTGCGTGCGCCGCTTGGCGCGGTAGCCTTGGTCGCCGTCCGCGAACCCGGGATGCTCTTCCAGGCGGCGCTGGAGCTCCGGGTAGGCGAAGGCGGTATCCACGCTCCGCACCGTCAGGCCTTCCGCCAGTGCGGCGACGGGCGGGAAGAACGTGGCCTCGGAGTACGCGCCCGGATTGACCGCGGCGTGTAGCGGGACGGCGGACCGCTTCTCAAAGGCGTAGCGGCGTCCGAGGATCTCCTGGAGGCGTCCGCGCAGCTTCCCCAGCGCGCTCATCACGCGGTTGCCAAAGTACAGGTCCAGGTCCGCCTCGCCCTCCTGGAGGAGCCCGGCGCGGCGCAGCTTGTCGTTGAAGACCGTGTTGGCCTGGGCCTCGGACTCGCGCTGGTAGCCGGGCAGGCTGTCCCAGCCGGCTTGCGTGCGCGCGGGGATGACCATGGCCGCGGAGCCGTCCAGCACGGGCTCGGCCGAGTGCCCGATCTCGCCCACCATGCCCACCTTCTCGGGCTCCATCCACACCACGGCGCGGGTGTCGGGGTCCTCGTAGGCGGCCGTGAACGCCTGGCGGCGGCTGGCGCTCATGCCGCGACCCGCCTCCTGGTGGAACGGGATCCCGCGGCGCGCGAGCTCCGCCTGGAACACGCCGTCCTTGGCGCCGTCCACAAGCACGAGGCGGTACCCCGCCCGCTGCACGGCCATGGCCGTCTCCAGCGCCAGGTCGCCGCGGATCTTGCTCTCGGCCGCCGCGCGGTCACCGGCCGCCAGCAACGCATCGAAATCGGCCTCGCCCGGCACCCACTTGGGGTACATGGTCGTGGTGCAGACGGCGATGCGGGAGGGCGTCATACAAGGCACGACTATGCCATCTTCCGAGCATGCTGTCACCGACGCACCTCCCAGAGCGACCAGCCGCTTCCGGAGGCCATTTCCGTCAGGTCCGGCCCCAGCCGCTCGGGCCTCCACGCAGGCTGGCGGGCGCGATCCCAGAGCACGTAGTCCACGCGGAAGATCCGAAGCATCCCGGCGGGATCGGCCTGGAGCGCCGCGCACCGCCGATGCACCAGCAGCATCTCGCGGTCGCGGGCGGATTTCCCGAAGGCCACGACGGCGTCGGGCCAGAGGAGTTGCGCGCGCTCTTCCAGGCGGCGGTCCTGGGGCAGCAACGGCAGCTGCGTCGCGCAGAAGCGGTCGGCCAGCTCTTCCTCGGGGAGCAGCACGTTCTTAAGGTACAGCGAGTACACGACATCGTGCTTGGTGGACCCGGCCACGAAGAGCGACGTCTCGGGATCGGTGAGGATGCGCGAGCGCGGGAGGTCTTCCAGTACGGGCAGGAGTGTGGCGAAGTGCTGCTCCGCGAAGTCCGCGGGGTCGCGGCTCCACTGGGCGATGACGTACCGCCCGTCCCAGCCGATGCCGAGCAAGTACACGATCGCCGCCAGGCAGGAGGGCACGAGCAGCCACGAGCGTCGCCGAAGCGCCCACGCGGTGAGCACCAACGCGATGGCGCCGAGCACGAGCGCGAAGAGGTAGTGCGAGACGAAGTGGAAGGTAACACCGTGCAGGACCTGCTGGTTGATGGACAGGAATCCCGCAACCACGGTGACCAGGGCGTACCGATGCGTCCGCGCTTCCGGACGGAACCGGACGGCGACGGCCAGCACGCCCGCCGCCATTACAGTCCAGAGCGCGCTGTACATCCACGATTCGGGCAGATGGGACGAATGCATGCCGCTGCGAAACTTGGCCGCCTCGTAGAGCGGGTCTTTCAGGAGCAGGAGGATCTGGGCCAGCGCGGGGATGGCGGCGACGAACGCGACGATCCCGAAGAGCGCGAGCCTCCCCCACCGCGTGTGGTCCTTGCGCTCACCCGCCACACCGTCGATGAGCTCCCAGGCACCGAGCAACCCCGCCCACAGGCACGTGTACGTCCAGGCCCAGAAGTACCCGCCCAGCGTGAACCCGAGCAGCGCGCCCCCGACCATCCCCGCCCACCGGCGCCGCTCCACGCCCTCGATGAGGAGGAGGAACGTGACGATGGTGACGAGGAAGCTGGTGCGCTGGTAGAGCGGCCGGTTCAGGTTGTAGAGCTGCAGCAGGCAGAACGCCCCGGAGCCGAGCAGCGCCTGCCCGCGCGAGAAGCCGCACCGCCGCAGGAACGCGAAGAGGGCCAGGAAGAGCAGGACAGGGATGACCGAGTCCATCAGCTGGAACACCTGCGGTGCGTCCCAGTCGGTGAACGCCAGGAGCGAGCCTTCCGCCACCTCTATCTGCGCGCTCTGGGCACCCTTCAGGCGCGGGTCGCCCGTGATGGCCTCCGCCGCCTGCTCCGGCCGCCCGCGCAGCGCCTCCTGCACGCGCGACTGGTAGGTCTGCTCGTCGGAATTGAGCACGACGGGCACGCCCCGGTACCGTGCATCGGCCATGTGCAGCCACTGGGGCGCCTGCATCAGGAGCGCGATGACCGCCGCGCAAGCGCCGAGGATGACCGCCCAGCGGCGTCGGTCGGACATGGGACCAGTGTACCGGATCGGACGCGGCAGCTAGGCTAGAACCGTGGCGTCCGCGTACTACGACCTCCTTCCCCGGGCCTTTAAGCGCTTCAGCGTGGCTACGAGCCTGAAGACGGCGCTGCCGACGCTGGGCTATTGGGTGACACGTCCGGCGCTGCCATCCTCAAACAAGCCCGCGCTCTTCACCATGAACATCCTGCCGCCGATGATGACGGTGTGGCACCACTGCGTGCGAAAATCCCTGGGCGATGCGGTGGACGTGACGGTGTTTGATTGTTCGGGTGAGCTGGACCCCAAGCTCCTGCCGGGCGTGCGCGTGCAGAAGTACCTCAACCTCTACGCCTCGGTAAAGTGCGACGAGTTCATCCGGCATATCGCCAAGAACCGCCGTTACGCATGGCTCTGCGACGACGACATCTTCTTCCTCAGCGATAGGGCACTCCCCGCCCTCACGCGCGAGTTCGCGGTGCCGGGGACTGCGAGCGTCAGCTTCCGGCCGCGCTCGTGGTGGAAGTTCACCGTGGATGGAAAAGAGGTGGAACCCAGCGGCAGTTACTGCCTGGCGCTGGACCGGAACATCTTCTGGGAGAAGGAACGCCTCACGCTGGCGCCCGCCGACGGCAACACCCATGCGATGGCAGACGGCAAGCCGCGCCGCTACGACACGTTCGACCGCGCCAATGAGACGCTGCTCACCAAAGGCTACCGCTGCGCGATCGTGCCAGAAGAAGAGCGGGACGCCTGCATGACGGGCTTCACCGGCATGAGCGGCGCCGTGATGCTCCTGCGCGAGTTCCGTCGTCCGGAGGACCTTCTGGCATGGTACCGCGCGCCCGAGGACAAGGCATGGCAGGGCAACGTGCTGCCGGGGACGCTAAGCGCCCTCATCGCCGTGCAGGCCATCCAAACAGGCCACAAGCGCATCACCGGCAAGAGCTACCTGTTGCCCTCGCTCCCGGAGTTGGGAGAGCTGGAACGCCTGCGCGACGAGAAGATGCTCCTCCTCCGCCCCGATCTCGCCGCGTGGTTCCACGAGGTAGACACCACCGCAACCCGCCTCCTCAGCGCTCTGTGACCTCTCCCCGCGTCACCCGCGGGAGTGGCCTCTTGGAGGACTTTCTCTCACGTCGGCGCGCGGACCGCGCGGACCGGCTGATCCCGACTGAGCACCGTGGCGGGCGCCTCTTGGACATCGGCTGTGGATCACACCCGTACTTCCTGCAACGCACGGCCTTTACGGAGAAGCACGGACTGGACCAGACGGTCCACGACATCCAGGCCGCCAGCTTTCGGGGCCAGGGCATCGCACTAGCACGCCACGATGCGGAAGAAGACAGTCGCCTCCCCTACCCCGACGCGCACTTCCAGGCGGTGACCATGCTGGCCGTGGTGGAACATGTGGAACGCAGCGCGCTCGAAGTCCTGCTCTCAGAGGTTCACCGGGTGCTCGTTCCAGGCGGCGTCTTCGTCGTCACCACGCCCGCCCACTGGACCGACCCGCTCCTCAAGGCGATGGCCATGTTGGGGCTGGTCAGCAAGGAGGAAATCCATGAGCATCAGCAGACATTCACACCGGAAAGCCTCAAGATGCTCCTGGTCGAGAGGGGGTTTCAGAGAGTGGAGGTGGGGGTATTTGAGGCGGGGATGAATGTATGGGGGAGGGCGAGGAAATAGGAATGGTGCTAGCTCCTCCGTAACCACCCAAGCCCGCTCCTCCCTGAACCCAGCCGCGGGGGTCCCGCCCCGCGGGTGGCGATCAATTTCGCGTCAATCGCACAACGTACATTCCAGCTGCCCCCTCCCGGGTCACCCCTCCCCATACCCCAGCCGCAGGTCTTCGACCTGCGAGTGACGATGATCGCAGCCACCAAGATCGCCAGTCCGCACCGCGGGACCAGTGCGGCTGAGCGTTTGTATGTGTCTGGTTGGGGCCGGACTGATCGCTCTGCGAAGACGGATGCGCCCTACTCCATGCACGGAAACCTCGTCACTGCCGTCCGCGGATACGCTTCGGACAAAAACAACACTTCATCCGCGGGATGGATGCTCTGCTCCTGCACAATGCGGTAGTATGGGCAGCCGTCTTTCGTCTCGCTCACGCGGACATCCGACCGAAACACCCCGCCCTCCTTCCAGCCCGCAGCGGTGAGGGGCTCTTCTGTGACGAGCAATGCCCCTGATTCCGCCAGTGCATTGAACTGCTCCCGCGCAAGGTGCCACGCATAGAATCCCTCCGGGGTGAGACCGAGGTTCTTGGGAAGGATACCCACGGTGCGATCGGCATACGCGTTGCACTCACCGTAGGTGTAGAGGCAGAGAGCCGGCGCCTGGACGGCCACGAAGCCTAGGACAAGCACGCCAATGAGAAGCACCCGCCGCTTGCCAGCACGGGCCAGGAGATCCGTAACCCCGGCCGCGGCGAACAGTGTGAGGAGCACATAGCCAGGGAAGGCGAAACGCATGGCCTGAACCCACCAGATGGCCGTGAGCGCCCAGGCAGAGAGCATGGCGACCACCAGGAACGCCTCGGAACGCCCGCGCTTCCAAAGCCCCCAAAGGGAGAGCGGAAGGAGGAACGGCAGAATGTTGTGAATAGGATTGCCGTAGTACCGAAGGTTGGAGAGGAACTGCCGCAGCGGATCCGGCGCCTCGGCGTGTAGCTCCACGGTGTATTCGGAGTGGAAGGGGCTGCCGAAGACCAATTGGTTTCGGAGGAACCACGATCCCGCGAGCGCGGCCCCAATGGCACCCCCCGCCCAAAGCCAGGGTGACTGGAGATGCGGACGGCGGAAAAGCACGGTCCATCCTGCAAGGAACCCTGCGATGGGGATACCGTTGTACCGCGTGAGGCACATCGCACCGGCGCTGAGCCCGACGCCCACGTACCATCGCGGATCCCGCTCCGCGCGCAGGTACAGGGAGAGCGAGACGAGAAAGAGCAGTATATACAGCAGATCCGCCGAGCCCTGCTGGGACATCAGCACGAAGGCCGGGTGGAAGAGCACGCCGACCACGGCGAGACAGGCGATCAGCTTCCCGAAGCGCTGCCGCGCCAGCACCAGGAGCGCCGCCAGCATCCCCATGCCCTCGACAAGGGACGAAAAACGCATGCCGGCGTGGAGGCCAAAGAGTTCCGTAAACGGGTACGCCACGATGGCCTGCATGGGCAGGTGCTTGGCGAAGGGCACTCCGAGGAGCCAGTACCGACCATGCTCCCAGAACTCACGCCCCAAGAGGCCGTACACGATGGTATCGCTCACGCCCGGGTACTTGAGGCCGGGAATCCAAAGCAGCGCAAGAACCGCGAAGCAGAGGATCAAAAACACCGTGTTTGATACTTGGTGCTTGATGCCTGGTGCTGCCCGCTCACCCATGAGCGAGCACTCGGGACTTCGGCAGAACCCTCAGTGAGCAAAAAACCCACATCCACTTGAACCAGTCGCGCCAGTTGATCTTCTTCCCCTCCTCCACCGAGCGGGGCGAGTACGACACCGGCAGCTCGGAGATGCGATGGCCGCAAAGGGCCAGCATCACCGTGAGCTCCGGATCGAAGCGGAAGTCGTTCTCCTTGAGGGGAAGGGTTTTTAGCACGTCCCCGCGCACCATCTTGTAGCACGTGGGCTGGTCGGTGAGGCGCGTGCCATAGAGAATGTTGCACACCCACGTCAGCAGCGTGCCGCCGATGAAGAACTTGATCTGCGAGAATTGCTTCTGCTTCTTGAGCCGGCGCGAGCCGAAGAGTGCGGGCAAGTTCTTCTGCTCCGCATACTCCAACAGTCGCGGGATGTCCGAAGGGCTGTACTCCAGGTCCGCGTCCTGCACGATGACGTATGTTCCTTGGGCCTTGGTGTAGCCCATCCGCACTGCCGATCCCTTGCCACCGTTTGGTTTGCTCAGCACCGTGTCTTGGGGCCGGGCGATCTCCTTGAGGATGGCGTGTGACGCGTCCTTGGAGCCGTCATCCACGTACACGATCTCCGCAAAGGGGCAGGCCACCTTGAGGCGGTCGGAAATCGCACGGAGGGTGCGCTCTTCGTTGTAGACGGGCACGACGATGCTCAGGCGCGGCTGCATGGGCTGATGCTAGCGGGAAGCGGCAGCCGATGCACCACGGTCGCCCATCTCGGCCAGGAGCCGGTCCACGAGGCGGGGGAGGCCATGGTCGCGGGCCACGACGACGTGCAACTGCTCGCCCAGTGCCTCGCGCTCCGGGGCGGACAGCACCAGTAGGGCCTGTGCGCGTGCCGTAAAGGTTTCGGGGGTGGCCACGCACGCCTCCGGCAGGAACCCCTGCGCCACCGCGGCGCAGGAGAGCACAGGGCAGCCGCAGGCCATGGCTTCCAGGAGGGCCTTGTCGAGCGCCGTCTCGCTGGCGTGCAAGAAGAGCCCGGCGCCACGCAGCAGCGGGACGAGACCAGTCTGAGGAAGAGGGCCAAATTCCACGCGCGCGAGCAGGTTTCGCTTCTCGAGATCCGCCTTGAGCTCGTCCAGGAGACGATGATCGTCTTCCGTAATGGGCCCGCCTACCACGCGCAAGAGCGTCCGGGGCGGCAGCGCGGCGAAGCAGCTGATGATGAGGGGCAAGCGCTTGGACCGCGTGACGCGCCCTACGGTGAGGACCACCTCGGGATCGCGTACTCGGCCGTCTGGGGCGAAGAGCTGGGTATCGATGCCGTGGCCGACGATCACGCTCTTGCCGGTCTTCATCGGCATCCCGCGCGCAGAGGCGCTAAACACCTTACGGGCAAACCACATGCCGACTCGGAGCGCCCATCCCCCACCTCGCGCCTCGTACCAGAGGTACACGGGCTTCCCGAGAAGCATCCACAGCGGTCCGCCAAGGACCGCCCATACTGGCGTCATATGCACAAACACGGCGTCGTACCGTGCACGCAAGCGCCACGCGAGGATCCAGAAGCGCACGACCTGGAACGCACGGGTGCGGCCGTGTTCTTTGTGGAGCGAGTGCACCCTGACGCTGTCTGCCGGCAACAGGTGGGCGCCGACGCGCTGCGCGATGGCTTCCACGCCACTCGTCTTGCGTCCGAACGCGGCGAGCCAATCGTGAAAGAATCCCAGCACGGGATCGTGCCGGTCCACCGCCTGCGTGACGACGAGGAGACGCATGGCCTTAGGATAGCGTTTTTGCGCCCGTCGCGGCGCTTTTGAGGAAATCGGCGTACGCCGCAATCAGCGTCCGGCGATCGAACGTCTGCGTGATCCGAGAAGCAGCATCCCCCACTTTCCGGCGCAGGAGCGGATCCTGCAGCAGGCGCATCAGGATGCCAGCCATTTCGTGCGGCTCTCCGGAGATCAGGAAGCCATTCTCGCCGCTCTTGATGACATCCGGCATCACGCCCACGCGTGTCGCCACCACAGGCAAGCCGCACGCCATGGCCTCCAGCGCGACACGCGGGCCCCCCTCGCTGAGGGACGGCATCACAAACACCTTGGCCCCGCGCACCGCCGCGACCACATCCTCCTGGGTAGGGAGCCACCCCGCGAAGGTCACGCGGTTGGCGAGGCCGAGGCGCTCGGCCAGCGCCACAAGCGTGTCCCGGGACGGCCCGTCACCAATGACGAGAAGCGTCACCTTGGGGAGGAGCCGCAGGGCCCGCAGGAGCGAGGCGAGGTTCTTGTTGGGTGCAAGACGTCCACAGAAGGCCAGGTCGTACCGCGGCACAGTGGTCGTGTCTGGATGTAGGATGGCGGGATCCAGATAGAACGACGGCACCACGCGGATCTTGTCCGCGGGCGCGCCCCATGAGACCAACAAATCCCGCGTGGGCCCGTTCACCACGCGCACGGCCGCGGCACGGAGCGTGGAGCGAACGAGCATCGTGCGAGACATGACCAGACCCACCACTTCCTGCGGCCCCGCGGGCCGGGGATGGCCCACGACGTGGTGCACCTCCAGCACGTGCGGCACGCCAGTACGGCGGGTGAGCCCGCGCGCGCCCATCCCGTTGTAAAACGGCGCAAATTCGTGCGCGGTCATCACGCCGTGACCATGTTCCTCCAGGAGGCGCGCGCCCTCGTGGCGGATCCAACGTGTCTGGTACCACAGCCCGCGCGGTGACGGGTGGAAGAAGACGTTGTCGAATACCTCGTGCAGCCCTTGCTGCGCAGCGGATGGGCAGATGACGTCGATACGTTCCCAATGCCGGCGGAACTCCTCCAGTGTGTACCAAAAGGGTCCGCGCTTCCCCGCCAGGACGCTGCGATCGCCGGAGATCATGAGCAGCTTCATCGCTTGGCGGGAGAACAGCGTTCCCCGGCTTGCCCGGCGGAGCCCCGGGGGCGGAGTCGGGAGATCATCAGGAGTTTCATGGCGTGGGGACAGCGTCGGAAGGGCCGGTGAGCGTCTGGAAGAGCGCTAATGTCTCCTCCGCTACTGCCCCCCACGGACGCGGCGGGAACGGCAGCATGGCCGTCTCCGCGACCTGTTCGTAGGTCTGGTCGATCTCCAAGACCGCGCGTGTGATGTCCGCGGAGGTGAGGAGGGTACGGATCCGCATGCCCTCACGCATGGTCTCACTCAGGCCGTTCTCCGCAGAGAGGAGCACCGGCAAACCCACTGCACGGGCTTCCACGGCGGTGTGTGGGCTGATCTCCGTGAGGGAGGGCAGGATGAGCAGGTCGTGTTCGCGCAACACTTTGTCGCGGTCTGCGCCGTGCACAGCCGGCAGGAAGGTGACACGACCTCTCAGCTGCAGGGTGCGCGCAAGCGCAGAGGCCTTGGTCGCCACAGGCCCACCACCCACGAGCGTGAGACGAACATGAGGCAATTTGGCCACGGCGGTGAGGAGCGCTGGGATGTTTTTAAAGCGCACGAATCGACCCATAAAGAGCAGGCGCAGCGGATCGTGCCGCGCATGGGGCACCAACTCACGTTCGGGCAGAGCATTCTCGATGACCGAGTGTGCGGGCATCCGGCGATACACGCGGCGATAGAGGTTCTCCTGGAAGGACGTAGAGAAGACGATGTGGTCGAACGTGCCAAGGATCCGCCCCATCAGCCGGCGGAACACCGGGAACGACGCGTAGAAATCCTTGAGCGGCTTCTTGCCGCCGAGGTCGGTATAGCGCTCCCAGAGGAAGTCCCCGCCGAGCCGCAGCACCTTCTTGGGTTTTTGGAGCTTGGCCATCCTGAGGGGTACACCGCAGCTGACCGACGAGAAGGCGTAGACGAGGTCGGCGTCCTTGGCCACCGTACGCAACGCCGCAGCAAAACGCTTCCAGCGAATGAGCGGCCCGCCGGAGCGGGGCACGCGCGTGACGGACCAGGGTACGTCGTCGGGATCGAAGCCCGTGGCCGTGACGTAGGTCACCACGCTCACGCGCATCCCGCGGGACGCGAGCTCCTCGGCGAGGTGGCGGACGTATGTGGCGGGACCGCCGATGTCCGGCGGATAGATCCCCGTGGCGAGGACGATGTGCACCAAGGCAGTTTAGCGCGTCCCTGCGCCGCGGATGCGTGGAGAACTTGACTATCATCGAAATACAGTACAATACCGTCATGAGCACACAACCGTTCATCGAGCGCATGGCGGACTCCTTGCTGCAGGAAGAGCTGGATCTCCCCGAATTCGTTCTCCATCCGGGCAACGCAGCGGTCCTGGAGGTCCTGCAGCGCCGCATGGGCAGGAGCCGCGTCCGGCTGCAGGAACTCCTCCCCGTGTTCGCGCGGCTGACGGACGTCATGCGAGACGACCTGGTCTACGCGGCCTACAAGGCGCTCCCGATGCGCCTGGAGGGATTCACGGACCCCGCGGAGTTCTTCGACCGACGGGAGGAGACGGACCGGGATGATGACCTGCTCGCGCAGAAGCTCGCGCGGGAGGTGCGGCGGCGCGGCGGAGCCTGATCATCGCGGCAGCAGCCGGCGCGAGAGCACATAGCTCACAGGCGACAGGATCACGATGGCCAGCGCCTTGGCGATGACCACGTGTGCACCCGCCATACGCAGTGCCAACGCCAGCAGCACCGCGAGCACCCCCACCACGCCGTACAGCAGCACGAACGTTTCCATGGGCAAGCCCACGGCGGCGGCCGCGCCGAACCGCCGTTGCCGCAGGAGCGCCATCACGCCCGTGGCGATGACCCCCGAGAGTACAAGCGCGGGGAGGTCCGCCATCCCGCGCGCCGTGAGCATCCAGAGCACGGCGAGGTCGATGAGCGCGGCCAGCGCCCCGCGCAGCACGAACGTGCCGGCGTCCTGCAGCAACACCGAGGCGCGCGGCCAGCGGATGCGGAGCACCGAGAAGAACGCCTCGTTGATCTCGTGGAACCCCAGATTGGAGACACCCCGCCGCCGGTTGACGAAGAGCGTGGGCACCTCGCCGAAGCGCATACCCTTCTTGTGCAGCTGGTACGCCACTTCCGAGAGCACCACGTAGCCCTTGGCATCGATGCGCGAGGGCTCCACCGCCTGGAGCGCCCGGCGCGTGTAGCAGCGAAAGCCGTTGGTGTAGTCCGAGAGCGGCATCCGGAGGATGAACCGCGCGAAGCGGTTGGCCAGCCCGCTGAAGACCGTGCGCTTCCAGCCCCAGTCGCGGATCTCGCTGCCGGGGAGGTAGCGCGAACCGATCACGCAGTCGCACTCCCCCATCTTGGGGAGGAAGAGCGCGATCTCCTCGGGACGGTGCGAGAAGTCCGCGTCCATCTCTAAGCCATAGGTGTAGCCGCCATCGAGCGCGCGCCTGAAGCCCTCCAGCACGGCCGAACCGCGCCCACCTTTGCCCTGGCGCACCAGGAGGTCCAAGCGCTTGCCGTAGCGGGCCTTCGCCGCCCGCACCAGCTCCGCGGTGCCATCCCGCGAGGAGTCGTCCACCACCAGCACGTCCGCGTGCGCGTAGAGCGCGAGCAGCCTATCGATGAGAGGCACGATGTTCTGGGCCTCGTTGAAGGTAGGGATGATCACCAGGATCCGCGGCTGCTCCATGGCTGCCTATCCTACAGGCTCGCCTTCCACCAATCGAGCGTGCGCCTGAGACCCTCCGGGAGCGGCGTCCATTGGAAGCCCTCCAGTAGCGGGTGCGCGGGCGGCGGGAGCAGGTCGGGGCCTTCGGGCTTGGCGGTGTCGAAGCGGAGCGCCAGCGAAGGGCGCATGAGGTTGCGGATGGTCTCCGCCACCTCACGGATCGCCACGGCCTCCGGCGGAGAGATCGTCACAACGCCGGTGACATCCGCCTCCAACATGAGCAATGTCGCCCGCGCCACGTCCGGCCCATACACGAACGCGCGGCGCTGGTTCCCCGATCCCCACACGACGAGCTCCGCCTCCGCCTCGTGAGCGCGCACGATGAGGGCAGGGATCACGTTGCTCTCCGCGGAGAACCGGTCCCCCGGGCCGTACGCGCTCACCGGCCGGACGATGAGCAGCGGGAACCCGCGAGCCTCCGCGGCCGCGGTCCACGCGCGCTCGCAGTGGAGCTTGGCCGCAAGGTAGCCGTCCTTCACGTTCTTGGGGTCGGCGTCCTCTGGGAGGGTGCCCACAAGCGCGGTACTGAAGAAGACCACGGGCACGGGACGGTCAGCCATGGCGGCGATCAATCGCTCGGTAAGCGCGACGTTGTCCCCGAAGATCTCGTCCCGCCGAGCCAGGTGCTCCGCCACGTTGAGGCGGTGCGAGGCCAGGTGGAACACGGCGTCCACTTCCTCCAGGCACTCGGCCAGG
>CAZYAK010000041.1:0-8341 GCA_964645935.1 uncultured Candidatus Peribacteria bacterium
ACCAGGAAATACGTGGCACCCTCCTTGGCGCGCTCGCGCATAGCCTCGTATCGGGCGGTGTCGAAGAAGAGCGCGTGGCGCTTCATGTTGGTGGCGTCGTTTGTGGTGGGCTCGCCGTCCGCCCTCCATGCGGATGTCGTATCTCCCGCGTATGCCCCTTCCTCCCGATGGAGCCCCCGCGCCACGAATACTCCAATGCCCTCGCGCAGCAGCTCGCGTGCGGTCTGGGGGTCGGGGAAGCCGTGCGTGATCAGCACCTTGCCATGGTGGTCTTGGCTCACATGCCCCAACTCTGCGGTGATGGATCGCGCCGGCTCGGGGATGCCTTGCCCGTCCACCCAGCCGTCCCCGCGGTCGGCCGGGTTGGCCGCCACGAACTGCCGCGCACGGGAGAGGATGTGCGCGTCTTGGAATTCTTCCTCGGTGCTCCACGCGATCTCCGCAGCGCGACCGCGACCGAGCAGGAGCCCGTGCGGACGAAAGTCAGCGTCTTCGGGATTGTCGCTGGCACTCCGTCGCGGGCTCACGAGGTCCGCCAGGCGCACGAATTGCTCGGGTGAGACGAGGTCGTGAAGGTCCGCGCCCTCCCGTAGCGACCGGGGGTTGACCACGCGCGTCGCTGCCGCGCGCACCGTGTCGTTGGTGTGATGAAGGCGCAGGAGTATCCGCAGCTGATCGGTGGGGACCGCGCTGTCGGTGGCGTTCCGCACCTCTGCCTGTCGTGGGATGCGGGTGCCCATGGTGCGGATGGGATCCAGCACCAAGGCCGGCAGGTGTGTGACGCCCTCCATGTTTGTCTCCTGCTGGATGATGCCTTGCACATACCCCAGCGACAGCCCGCGCACGTTGGCCAGCAGGAAACCCCGGTCGGGGAGGTAGCGGGGGAGCGGCACGGCCTTGCGCAGCCGTTGCATGCTGTGGCGCCCGTCTCGGAGCAGACGCCGCATGGCTTCCTCGTCGAAGTTCTGCTCCGCGAAGGCGTATCCCTGATGGAGCGGCAGTGACACTGTGCCATCCTCGTCCACCGTGCTTCCGTCGGGCAGGAGCAGCCGCTGACGGTCTAGCTCTTCCGTGATCTCGTCGCGGCTGAGCGCGCTGTCCGGGGGCACGAAGAGCAGGCCGCCGGGTGTGATGCGCTGCCGGCCCTCCTTCACGAGGGTGCGCAACACCGTGAGCAGGTGGTCTCGCACGGCGCCGCGGTGAGAGGAGAGCGTCACCGGGACGCGTGCTTGGTGGGGGGAGAAATCCACCTCGCCTCGCAGACGTATGTGCAGCCCCACCTGCGCGTAGCTGCTGCGTAGGACCGCCGACACGGCGCCGTCCTCCCGGTATAGATCACGAGCGCGGCCTTCCTCCGCATCGTCCGCGAACGGGACGACCAGGCGCATGTTCATGGCGGGTGCCCCGTCGATGTCGTGCAGCTGCCCGATGGATTTCCGCTCGATGGCGCCGTCTGCGGCGAAGGGGACGAGGGGCTGGAGGGGCATGGGGCGTGTGGGGATCATTCCTACGGCACCGGTCTTCCGGGGTCAAAGAAGTTCCCGGGACACTGACGACGACGCCTGCCGTCAGCGCCGCGTTCGCATCGTGCGATCCTGGTAGAAGAGGAGGTACGGTGCGCGGACGCAAAAACGGCCGCCCCTCGCGGGACGGCCGTCGGGAACGCGACGGGATCAGGCCTTTTTGGTGGAGAAGCCCTTGGCCTTGGAGACATCCTTGGCGGCCTTCTTCAGCTCCTTACTACCGGTCTTCATCATGGCCTTCACGCTCTTCTGTGCCTCATCAAATTTCTTCTGGGCGTAGGTCTTGGCCTTCTCGAGATTTTTGCGGACGTCGTCGCTCTCGGCAAACGACTTCACTTCCTTGGCGATCTTCTTGCCGTCCTTGGAGAGGTGCGCGCCGAGCATTTTGGCGGCTGCTTCCGGGTCCTTGGCCTTCAAGAGCTCCTGGCGCAGCTTGTCGTTGCTGAGAATGTACCCGGCCATCGCGCCGCCGAGGGTGCCGAGGAGGAGGGAGAATTTCTTCATAGGGTGAGTGGGGAGAGGTGGAAGAAAGTGTATGCGCGCCAGGACGGAACTCCAAGATCCGACTTACAAGTGGCGCCGCAGCGCGGCGAGCTGGTCCGGGTCCAGCATCTCCGCAAGCGAGGCATCGGCGGCGCCTTTGATCGCGGCAACGGACCCGAAGTGCTTGAGGAGGTCGGCCTTGGTCTTGGGGCCGATGCCCGGCACACCGTCCAGTGCGGAGCCGAAGGTCTTCTTGGAGAGACGTTGTTCGCGGTGGCGGTTGGCGAAGCGGTGTGCCTCATCGCGCAGGCGCATCAACAAAAACTTGGCCTGCGACTCGGCGGGGAACGTCACGGGGAAGCCTTGCTCCGGGATGAACACCTCCTCCTCCCGTTTGGCCAACCCGATGACGGGGATTGTGAGGCCGGACGCCTGCAGCACCTCTACCACCGACGAGAGTTGCCCCTTGCCGCCGTCGATGACCAGGAGGTCTGGGCGGCTCGTGAGCGAAGGGTCGGCACGGTTCTGCGACACCTCGTACACGAGCGTCACGAGTTCTTCGCCGCCCATACGCTTCTTCATACGATCCCAGTGCTCTTGCACCGCGGCCGGAGGCTTGATGACGTACCGAAAGCCCACCTGGCCGTACGCGTTCTCCAACGCCGACGAGACTACCACATAGACCTTGCCGCTCTTCATGCCGCGCAGGAACTTACGGAGTAGGAACCGCTCCAGTGCGCCCTCGCGGTATCCTTCCGCCACCCAGAGGCAGCGCAGCTCCGACGCCTTCTCGGAGAGGGGATGCATGTGGCAGTAGCCCAGGATGTCATCGCCGCAGCGGGCCACGAGTGCGGCGTCGCCCGCGGGCAACTCCTCCAGATGTTCCTCGGGATACCTGACGCGCATCGCTTCCAGCGCCGCGCGGTCGGTCTTGCGTGCGCGGGCGATGACAATGCCCTGTTCCTTCCACCCCGCCTCCTCGCGCGGAACATCTTCCTTGAGGTGACGTAGGCGCCGGCGCAGCACCTCCTGGAGCGACTTGTAGTCGTCCACGTCCCCCTCTTGGAGCGTGCGGATCGTGAAGGACCGGTAGTGGTCGTTGGCAGCCTTGCCGCCCAACATCACCACCATACTGCCCACGGTCTCGGTGCCGCCGTGGTGGGAGATGTCGTACCCCTCGATGCGCTTGGGAACAGACGGCAGATTGAGCAGCCGCTTGAGACCCTCCAGCGCCGCTTCCGTATTGCCCACTTCCGCTTCCCACTTCAGCTCCTCGAGCTTGGCTTTTTCGCGCGCGTTCTTCTCTGCCAGTTGGAGGAGATGCGACTGCTTCCCGCGCTCGGGGACGTGCAGCCGCACGTTCTTTCCGCGTTTGGACGCGAGCCATGCCTCTAGCGTCTTCTTGCCGGGAACGTCGGCTGGAAGATAGATCATGGGGGGGATGTCCGGGTCGTCGTCGTAGTATTGTGGGAGGAATTGCTCCAGTACTTCCGCCA
Organism: uncultured Candidatus Peribacteria bacterium; assembly: GCA_964645935.1. Taxonomy (GTDB): domain Bacteria; phylum Patescibacteriota; class Gracilibacteria; order Peribacterales; family Peribacteraceae; genus CAZYAK01. The sequence goes on from CAZYAK010000041.1 coordinate 3,503, forward strand.
CGTCGTCGGCCTGGCCCGTGAGGGCGTGGTGCGCCTCGCCGATGAGACGGCCGCCCCGGCGGATGAGTACCATCACGTGCGCGCGGTTGCTGAGCACCGAGACCCCAATGGCGTCGCAGTCTTCGCCGCGCGTGTCGGTGGCCAGCTGGTCGTCCTGCTTCCCTTCCAGCACTTGGAGGGAATTGCGCAGCTTCGCCGCTGTCTCGAACTTCCGCTCCGCGGCAGCGACTTGCATGCGTTCTCGTAGGATGGCCTGTACGGGCCCCTGTTCCCCCTTGAGAAACGCGAGGATACGATCGATGCGCTGCCGGTATTCCTGCTGCGAGATGGCTGCGGCACACAGACCGTTGCACCGGCCGATCTGGTACTCCAGGCACGGGCGCGTGGGGAGGGGAGCGGGCGGTACGCGGTTGAGCGCGTCCAGCGACGGACGGCACGCGCGGAACGCGAGCGCCTCGTGGAGCAGCTCCACCGTGGCGCGGATACGTTCGCTGTTGAGGTACGGCCCGAAGTACTTGGCACCGTCCTGGCGGTATCGCCGCACCAGCTCCACACGCGGGTACGCCTCCTGCACGGACACCCGCACGAAGAGATGGTTCTTATCGTCCTTCATCAGGACGTTGTACTTGGGCTTGAGCTGCTTGATGAGGTTGGTCTCCAGCACGAGGGCCTCGAGCTCGGAGTTCGTCACCGTCACGTCGAAGTCCGCGATGAGCAGCCGGAAAGCCTGTCTCCAAGGGCCATGACCGCCCTTGCCGGCTGCCACGTACTGGGCGAGGCGCTTTTTTAGGCTCTTGGCCTTTCCCACGTACACCACCTCTCCTGTATCGTTCATCCAACGATACACGCCGGGGCCGGCGGGCGCGGTGGCCACACGCTTGCGGAGCTCCGGAAAGCGGGGGTTCTCCGGGCCGGCCTTGGAAGGCTTCTGCCGGCGATCTCCGCGGGGGGACATGGGCGAATGATACAAGGAAGAGGCCACCGAGGGGACTGGAGAGGCCGATGTCCGGGAATTGACGTCCAGGGCCGTTGACACGTACTCTTTCTCGGAACTCCCCCGGGCGGGTTTGGCATGCTGCCGCCCTTTCCTTCCCCTTCTCGCATGAACTCGCTGATGCTTGAACTCATCGCCCCCGTCATCGCCGTGCTGGGCCTCTTCTACAGCCTGGTCTTCTGGAAGGGCGTCACCTCCGCCGGAGACGGCACCCCGGCCATGCAGAAGGTCGCCAAGGCCATTGCTACCGGCGCCCGCGCCTTCATCAAGCGCCAGTACCGCACCATCACCATCCTGGCTCTCGCGGTCACGGTGCTCATCTTCCTCGCCTACGCCTGGCCCAGCATTACCGGCTCCGACGTTGCGGGCGAGGGCATGTTCCGTGGCTTCTCGGTCGCCTCGGCCTTCCTTCTTGGCGCACTTTTCTCCGGCCTCTCGGGCGTCATCAGCATGGTGGTAGCCACCAAGGCCAATCTCAAGGTGGCGGCCTCCGCCAAGAACGGCATGAACGCCGCGCTGCACATGTCGCTGCGCTCGGGCACGGTGCCGGCCATTGTGATCACATCGCTCTCGCTCCTGGGCATGAGCGGCCTGTTCCTTCTGTACCGCCACGTCTTCCACATCGACGAGCAGCTCATTCCGGGCCTCATCATCGGCTACGGCTTTGGTGCCTCGTTCGTGGCGCTGTTCGCGCAGCTGGGTGGCGGCATCTACACCAAGGCCGCCGACGTCGGAGCCGACCTCGTGGGCAAAGTGGAGGCCGGTATCCCGGAGGACGACCCCCGCAACCCCGCCGTCATCGCCGACCTCGTAGGCGACAACGTGGGCGACTGCGCCGGTCGTGGCGCGGATCTCTTCGAGTCCATCTCCGCCGAGAACGTCGGTGCAATGGTGCTCGGTGCGGCCCTCTTTGGGGCGTTCGGTGTGGAGGGCCTGATGTTCCCGTTGATTCTCGGAGCCATTGGTCTCATCGCCTCCGTTATCGGTGTCTACTGCGTGCACGCCAAGGCGGGCGAGGCGCCTATGGCCGCCATGAAGCGCGGTTTCTGGGTGACGGGCCTGCTCATGGCCGTCGTCCTGGTGGCGCTCTGCCACCAGCTTCTCAACACCACCACGGAGGCGGGCCAGACGTGGACGTGGTTCGCGGGCGCGGGCATCGTTGGCCTCCTCACGAGCGTCGCGTTCGTCTACATCACGGACTTCTACACGGGCAAGCAGCACAAGCCCGTCCAGTACATCGCGCAGGCTTCCACCACCGGCCACGGCACCAACGTCATCGCCGGCACGGCCATTGGTATGGAGTCCACGGGCCTCTCCGTGATTACGGTGTGTCTCGCGCTCTTCGTCTCGTACTGGCTCGGGGCCCAGACGGGTCTGGAGCACGGCGGTCTCTACGGCACCGCCGTCGCCACCATGGGCATGCTCTCCACCGTGACGTACATCCTCTCCATGGACATGTTCGGCCCCATCACAGACAACGCGGGCGGCATCGTGGAGATGAGTGATTCTCCGCAGGAGTACCGCGACGTGACCGACGAGCTGGACGCCGCCGGAAACACCACCAAGGCGCTCACCAAGGGCTACGCCGTGGGTTCGGCCGCGCTCGCGGCATTCTTGCTCTTCTCTGCGTACTTGGAGGAGGTGGATCTGCTCGCCGTGAACCTCGCGGACATGAACGTGTTCGTGGGATCGTTCCTCGGCGCGATGGTCATCTTCTTCTTCACCTCGCTCACCATCCGCGCGGTCGGCAAGGCCGCCGGCGTCATCGTCGAGGAGGTGCGCCGCCAGTTCCGGGACAACAAGGGCATCATGGACGGTACTTCCGACCCCGATTACGCCGCGTGCGTGGACATCGCTACCAAGAGCGCGCTGCGCCAGATGATCCTCCCCGGCATTCTCGCCATCGCCGCCCCGATCTTCGTGGGCCTTGCTCTTGGCAAGGAGGCCGTAGCAGGGCTCCTCATGGTCGGCACGATCGTCGGCATCCTCATGGCCTGCTACCTCAACAACGCGGGTGGTGCCTGGGACAACGCCAAGAAGTTTATCGAGACGGGCAAGCACGGCGGCAAGAAGAGCTTCGCGCACCAGTCGGCCGTCACGGGCGACACCGTGGGTGACCCCTTCAAGGACACCGCTGGGCCCAGTCTCCACGTTCTCATCAAGCTGTTCGCCACGCTCACGCTGGCGCTGGCCGCGCTGTTCTCCTGAGCGTTTAGCCTCATTCCCGGAGGAGCCTGCTACCGGCTCCTCCGGGTGACCCGCAGCGCTCAGGAGGCGCTTTTTTTCTGGGCGCGGCTCCGCTCGCGCATGAGCGCTTTGGGGCGAGTGGAAACGGAGCAGGGGGGCTTGGCCGGAAAATTGACAAAATATGTGAATTATCGTTCTACAAGAACTTAGTCACGACGGTGAGCCGCCGGCGTCATGTGAGGATCGCCCTTGAAGGCTCCGGGAGGCCGGGAACGTGTCAAACCAGCTTGTCTCCGCGAGCCATTCGTCTACCGTAGTCCTCCTCCCTTCGCTGATCGCTTTTCTGTGCCCGCTTCCCCCGTTTCCTACCGGCAGGCCGTCACTCCCTTGGTGCTAGCTCTCGCGACCGCGAGCCTACTGTGGTACGCGGCCATGCTCTTCAATCCGGCCAATGCGGGGCACCCCGTGGCGTACGGGATGCTGCTCTTTGCGGAGTTGATCGGCATGTTCCAGCTCCTGGGGATCTGGGTGAGCATTCTCATGGCTCCGCCACCCGCCGTGCCCTATCAGGTGGTGGCTGTGCAGAACGCACTGCGAAAGACCCCCGAGTTGGCTGGCAAGGTGGTGGCGTTCGTTCCTGTGGCTGGCGAGCCGCTGGAGCTCATCCGCGCGACCTGTACGGCCGCGCGCGACATCCGCTTCCCGCATGAGACGTATGTCTTAGATGATGGCTCTTCCGACGACGTGCGCGCGATGGCTGCGGAGCTGAGGATCGGTTACCTTCGCCGCGGCGACCGCAAGGGATGGAAAGCGGGCAATCTCAACCATGCTCTCAAGAGCGTCCCGTGCGACTTCTTCGCAGTGTTTGATTCCGACCACGTGGCCAAGTCGGAGTTCTTCATTGAGACACTCCCGTACCTCCTGGCCGATCGCGCGGTGGCCTTCGTGCAGACGCCTCAGGGATACGGTAATACAGACGGGTTTGTAAACGGTGGTTGCGCCGAGACGCAAGAGGTGTTCTACCGCCACATTCAGACCGCCAAGAACCGGTTTAATGCCGCTTTCTGCGTGGGCACCAACGTGGTCTTTCGGGGCGAAGCGGTGCGTGAGCTCGGGGGCATGTACGCCAAGTCCAACTCCGAGGACATCTGGACTTCGCTGCTCCTGCACGAGCGCGGGTGGACCTCCGTGTATCTGCCGCAGGTGCTTGGCATTGGACGCGCCCCGGACACCGTGGACGGCTACCTCCGCCAGCAGTTCCGTTGGGCCCGCGGGGGCTACGAAATCCTGCTCAAGCGAAACCCCCTCTTGAGCCGCACCCTCACGCTGGACCAGAAGATCCAGTACCTCCATACCGCCACGTACTTCCTCACGGGGTTCTCCGCGGCTGCGTTCTTCGTGTTGCCGCTGCTGTATGTGTACTTCGGCTGGGCACCCTTAGAGATCCGCGACGGAGCCGGGGCGTGGGCTTCACACTTCCTGCCGTACTTCTTCATGACATACGCGTCGGCCACGCACCTCATGGGCCGTTTCCCGCGGTGGAGGACCATGGTGATGGGCGCGGGCGCATTCCCCGCGCACATCGCTGCTGCGGTGGCTGTATTCACGGGCCTACGCATCCGGTGGAGCGCATCGGGGGTCATCCGGCGCAACTTCGA
>CAZYAK010000041.1:8351-12678 GCA_964645935.1 uncultured Candidatus Peribacteria bacterium
GTCCGTCTCATTCCAGCTGCTCACGCTGCTTCTCTCAGCTGGAGCCGTGCCGTTTGCGCTCTCCGGTCCCGCCGATCGTCGACCTGTGTCCGTACTCATCGCGTTCTGGCTGGTCATCAACTGCGCCCTACTGTTCTCCCTCGTCCGTCGCGCCATTCCGCGCCGCGACCGTCGTGAGAAGCAGCGCGCTCCCGCCCACGGCTACGCCGCCGTTCCCGCCTGATCATGAAGCTTTCTTCCTTCTTCTTCCTCACTCTCGTCCTGCTTGCCTTCGTCGGCATCCAGGGCTGGGTGCTCGTGCAGAAATTCGTCGCTCCTGTGGTCTTCGTCGCGCGCGAGGCCGTGATTCTTGGACGCATCGTGGAGGTGCGCACCCCCTTCGAGGGCGTGGTGTGGGGCATCGGCGTGCAGGAGGACGAGCGCGTAGAAGAGGGGCGCGAGCTCTTTCGCCTGTCGCGCACCGTCACCCACCCCGTCACGCAGGAGCAGCGTGAGGAGGAGTTCACGGTGGCGGCCCTGCGCCCAGGAGTTGTGACCAACATCCAGGCGGTGGAGGGCGGCTTTGTGCAGAGTGATCAGAAGCTGGCCGAGATCGCGGACAACTCCGCCGACGTGCTCTACGTGCGCGCCCGCCTCTCGGTGCCCCCGCGTGATGTGCCCAAGATCCAGCCCCTCTTGCGCGCCTCTGTGAGCGCCCCGTTCGTCAACGGCGGCCAGCCGCTACAGGCCGTGGTAAGCGCCATCGATCCCGTCTACGACGCCGCCACCGAGACGCTAGAGGTACGTATGCGCCTCATCACCGGCACGGAGGAGCTCCAGCGCCTATCGCTGGGTCTGCCCGTGGATGCGCGTGTCGTGCTGGAGCGCGATCCGCCCACCAACCCCGTTATCGCGTTCTTTGCCCGCCTCTTCCCGACCTCCCAGGCCCACCAATGATGCGCAAGCTCCTGTGTGCAGGCCTGTTCCTCACCGTGATCGTGGCGGTCATGGTCGTGGCCACTCGCGCGCCGGCCCACGAGGGTCCCCGTCAAGAGGCCGCGCTGGCCACGACCTTCGTGCCCGAGCCCCTGCCCATCCTGCCGCTGCTCACAGACCGCCTCCCCGCTGTCCCCGCGCCCGCGGGCATGACGCTCCGGCCTCTCCCGGCAGGCATCCGCCCCTGGACGGCTCCGCCCGCCGGCGCTGCGAGACCGCTGCGCACCAACAAGTGGTGGACCGGTGGAATAACCGACACGTGGCCTGCGCCCGCCTTCGCACTGCCGTTGCGTGTGGGCTTCGGCGTCGACGGGCTCAATATCTCGGTGCCCTCCCTGAAGACCCTGGAGAAGGCCGTCATCTCCGAGATCCGCGATCCTATCCGTCTGCACGTTGCCACCCCGGCCGTGGGTGCACGTGCGGTGTCGGCGGGGGATTGGGACGTGACGTTCCGCATGCTCGCTGCCGCACACACCTTGCAGTTCGATGTCACGCTTGCGGAGGGCAGTCCCTTCGCCTTTGTCCGTTCACGCCAGGAGATCCTCGTGGAGCTCCCCGGCAGCGCCGTCACCAAGGTGCAAGACTGCACCGGTCGCTGCGGATCGGCGTTGCTGGTGACGCTCCCGGACACGCGGTACCTCCTCGCGTCCTCCGACAAGAAGGCCTTCACCGTGCAGGGCGGCACCGTGCGCGCAGCTACCGCCGAGTCCGGCTTCGTCACGGTGGCGGCCGTGGCCCCCGACAGTGACCCCGTGGCCTACCTCGCCGCAGCGATGCGCCCATACGCCGGGACTCGCGCCACGTTCTCGGTCTCTGCCGCGCGCGTGCGTACCACGTTCCGCTTCCCGAGGGACACAGTCACTGGCCTCTTCCCGCACCAGACGGACGCCCTAGAAAAGAAGCCCGGTGCCGCCATCGGCACCTTCCCTACCATCCGCGGCCCGCTGACGCTCTACGCCCTGCGCTCGTTCAGTACGTCGCTGGCGCGGCCCATGGTACTGCCCGCGCTCCCGCCCACCCAGGCGACGCGCGATGTGACGTGGCGCGAGGGTCTGGCCAAGGAGATCGCGGAGGACAAGCCGCTCGTGGGTGACATCTACGGCGCCGCCAAGAATTTGTTGCGCAAGGCCATGCTCGCGGAGCTCGCCGACTCCGCCGGGGATGGGGCCCTGCGTGACCGCGCGGTGGCGCAGACCCGCACACACCTCTCGGACTGGTGCGACGGCACGGGCCAGGGATCCTTTGCCTACGACCGCGCCGCGGGTGGCATCATCGCGCTGCCGCAGGCATTCGGCAGCGAGCTCTACAACGACCACCACTTCCACTATGGCTACTTCCTGCACGCCGCGGCCATCGTGCAGCGGTTTGACCCGTCCTTCGATGCCGCTCGTGGCGACTGCATGCGCCTGCTTGCTCGCGACATCGCCTCCGCCCGCCGCGACGACCCGTCGTTCCCGCCCATGCGGTACTTCGATCCCTACGCGGGCCACAGCTGGGCCGGCGGGGTGACGCCCTTCGGCGACGGCAATAACCAGGAGTCTGTCTCTGAGGCTGCGCATGCGTGGTACGGGATGGCGCTCTACGGCCACGCCACGGGCGACAAGGCGCTCGAGGAGCTGGGTATCTGGCTCTTCACGGAAGAGAGCCACGCCGGGCGCGTCTACTGGTTCAACACCAAACCGGCCCTCGGCACCATCCCCTCAGATTTCACCCAGCCGATGTTCTCGCTCATTTGGGGCGGTAAGGCGGACTACGCCACGTTCTTCGACGGCTCCGACGCCGCCATCCGCGGCATCCAGGTGTTCCCCACCACGCCCTCGCTCATCCCACTCCTGGACGATGCCACGGTCAGCCGCGTCATCTCCCCCGCCCGCGCGGCGGCCGGCAATACCATCTGGACCACCACGCACCGCATGGCCGAGGCCCTGTTCCGTCCCACGGATGTCCCCGCCGACGCGCAGTTCGATCCGGGCCTGAGCGCCTCGTACGCCCGAGCGTGGGCCGGAACGTTCCGCGCTCTCGGTGCTCCCGCGGGCACCATCCAGGGCTGTCAGGGCGGCATCTTCCGTTTGGGGAACGTACTCACGGCGGCGGTGTACCGCGAAGCCAAGGACCCCGCTCAGTGCACGGGCACCGCAGATAACAGGACGTTTCGTCTGACGGGTCTGCCACTCGGTTGGACAGTCAGGAGGCTCTGAACCCGCTCAGAGCGGACGATCTTCCGGCGCATCGACCGGATCGGCTTCCTCCTGCAAAGGCATCTGTCCCAACCGGAGCATCGCGGCGATCATCCCCTCGGGGCCTTCCGACGGAGGCGTCTGGATGGGTGCCTCGATCACAGAGGGGCCGGAGGCGTGGATGGTCATGCGGATGCAGTAGAGCATGTGAGTGCGGGAAGGGCAGCGATGTGCAAAAGGGGGTGCGTGCGTGATCGCGAGGATCACAATGGCACAAAGCACCGTCACCCGCCCGCGAGAAGTGGGGAGTGCGGATGCCGAGGAGCATACGCAGGATGGCGCCCCAATCAACGACTTGGATGGGTTTTTCGCACGTTTCTCCGCCATGTCCGGATCAAGCTGTCAATCCGGGCACCGGGGCCGTCCGGGTGTACCATGCCGGCGCGTTTTCCCCTCTAGTCCATGAAGCACGAGATCATCATGCGTCCCTCGTACTCGGCTCTGCGTCTCGTGATGGCCTCTGGTGAAGAGGTGCACGCGGAGTCCGGCGCCATGCTCGGCATGGACGCCACCGCCTCCATCGAAGGCACTATGCAAGGGGGTCTCCTCGGTGGCCTCAGCCGTGCGTTTCTCACACGCGAGAGTTTCTTCGTCACGACCATTCGTGCTTCTCAGGACGAGACGGAGGTGTACCTGGCGCCCCGCGCTACCGGGGATATCGAGGCCATCGCGCTCACGGACGACGAGTATGTCGTGCAGGGCGGATCCTTCCTGGCTTCGGTGGGGAAGATCACCACCGACGCCAAGTTCACGGGTTGGAAGGGGTTCCTCAGCGGCGAAGGCATTTTCATGATCAAGGCCGCCGGCACCGGCACCATGTTCGTCTCCAGCTTTGGGGCCGTGGTGGAGAAGGTGCTCAAAGCTGGTGAGAAGTTTGTGGTCGACAACGGCCACATCGTCGCGTTCCCCTCCGCCATGGCCTACGAGATCCAGCGTGCGGGGCAGGGGATGTTCAGCATGGTCACGACGGGGGAAGGGCTCGTGTGCGTCTTTACGGGACCGGGCAAGATCTACATGCAGACCCGCAATCTCCGCACCTTCGCGGAGACCCTCAATCCCTTCCTGCCCAAGGCGCAGGCGTCGAGGGGAGGGGGGATGCTCGGGCAGATTATGGG
>CAZYAK010000042.1:0-12511 GCA_964645935.1 uncultured Candidatus Peribacteria bacterium
GCCTGCAGCTCGGGCTGCTCGCGGTGACAACCCTCGCGGCGTCCGCCTCCTGGAAGTGCATATCCCTTCCACATCCATGATTTCCCCCCTCCTCCCATGGAAAAGATCCGCATCGAGCACCACACCGTCGTTGGCGGCTTCTGGTGCGCCTTCTGGCTTTTTACGATCGGCTTCCTCGGTCTCTCCTTCTGGAAGGGCGTGCTGGCGCTCATCCTATGGCCGTACTTCCTCGGCGTCGCACTCAGCGGGCTCATCCGCTGACGCGACCGATCGTGCCGCGCCAGCAGCACGTGCGTGTGTGTGGGAAACCACACGGTGCGCGTCCAAGCACCGCATCGCAGAGAACGTGTACGAACTGCGGCTCGCCAAACCCCGAGGCTTCGCGTTCCTCCCTGGCCAATTCCTGCTCGTACAGGTCCCTCTGAGACACGATCCGCGGGACCTCCAGCCGCGCGCGTACTCTATCGCCTCCACGCCTGCCGAACCGGACCTGCGGCTCGCCATCAAGCTCGTACCCGGGGGCCGCGCCAGCCGCTGGGTGCGGGACGACCTGGAGCCGGGGAGCCCCGTGGTGATGCGGGGCCCGTTCGGGCGGTTTACCGTGTCGGATGATCCGTTCCCCATCCTGTTCGTCGCCACGGGTACGGGCTTGGCGCCGTTCCGGTCGCAGATCTTGTCGATGCTCGCCAACCACGCGGACAACCGGCCCATCGTGCTGGTGGCAGGCGCCGTCTCCCGGAGCGGGTTCTTCTGGGGGCACGAGTGGCAACAATGGGAACGTATGCACCCCAACCTGCAGGTGCACGCATCGTTCCTCAGTGGCGAGGCCGATTGGCACGGCGAAACGGGCACGGTGCAAGAGCGCCTGGAGCGCCTGTTGCCCCCTGGGGGCAATGTGAGTGTGTACGCCTGCGGGGCGGTGGACATGGTAGAATCCGTCAAGACGCTCTGCCTGAGGCGCGGCATCCCCACTGCCCGCATCCACACCGAGCGCTACATCTGAGCCCGACCATGCTGCGTAAGAAGTCCGCCCCACAGGCCGCCACGGCATCGCGCGATCCGGAATTTTTGCACCTACCGGACGACGTCTGCTACCTCGACTCCGCCTGCCAGACCATGCGCCCTCGGCGCGTGATCGATGCGGAGGCGGACTACTACCTACACACCAATGCCTGCGGCGGGAGGGTGAAGTACGGCTGGGGCCAGGACGTGGACCGCAAGGTGCGCGCGACCCGCGACCTGCTGCTCCACCTCGCCGGGAAATCGGCAAAAGAGTACGTGGTCGCCTTCACGCTCAACACCACCTACGGCATCAACCTTGTCCTCCACCAGCTCCCCGCGGCGGCGTACATGGGCATCGTGACCACCGACATCGAGCACAATTCCGTCTTCGTGCCCTCCATCGCGTGGGCGAAGCGCCATGCCAAGAAACGCCTCGTACTGGCACGAGCGGAGGATGGGAGCATCCCCTACACGCGCGCGGACCTGGAACGGGCCGTGGTGCTGGTGAACTCGGTGTCCAACATCGACGGCCGTTCTCCCGGCAACCTGCCGGAGCTGGCGCGCGACGTACACGCGGCCGGTGGCCTGCTGCTCGTGGACGCTGCACAGGGTTTCGCGCACGGGGCCGACTTGCTCCGGCGCACGGACTTCGACGCGGCGTTCGGGTCTGGACACAAAATGTATGGGCCAAGCATCGGCTTCGTCATTATCCGCCGATCGCTGCTTTCCGCGCTGGAGCCGTTCTTCCTGGGCGGAGGCACTGTCTCCGACGTGACCAATGACGGTTACACTCTGCTGCGCGACGGGGACGAGGAGCCGCACGCCGTGTTGGAGCCGGGCCTGCAGAACTGGGCGGGGATCCTCGGCCTCGGCGAGGCGGTGCGATGGCTGCAAGATTCCGAGGTGCGACACCGCGCGCAAGAGGCGCTGCTGGCTGAGGAGCTGTTCGCGGCCGTGGGCTCCATGCCGCGCGTCCGCCTACTCAACACTCGCCCCAGCCCCATCGTGAGCTTTTCGGTGGACGGGCTGGATGCGCATCGCCTGGCCCTGTACCTCGATGCACAGAAGATCATGTGCCGCAGCGGATATTTCTGCTGCCACGCCTCCCTGCTACACCGGCGCGCGCTCCCGCCGCAGCTGCGCGCATCGCTGGGCGTCCACAACACCATCGAGGACGTGCGTCGCTTCCGCGACGTCCTGGCCAAGATTCTTTCCTCCCTCTGAATGTTCTGCATCGCCGCCTTCCTTGTATTCGCCGTCCTCGGCATCTTCTCGGCCTCATACCGAGACCTGGCTAAGAGTGCCTGGCACTGTGTCACGCGCCGCGTGACCTTCCGCCCGTGCGACATTGATTTCAGTGAACAAGTGAAGGGCCGACTGCTCGGGCGCCTTGTAGTTAGCCACCCGCACGTAGCCCGATTCCTGGACCGTTGGATCGATTGGCTGGCGCTCGTGTTTGTCGCCCTCAGCATCTGGAGCGTGGTGTATGTGGCCAGCGCGGGGCTCAATCTCTGGGTCTACGACACCTGCGACCCGTCCAGCGCCGAATCCTGCTCGCTGTCGGGCGAAGCCTGCGGCGTGGAGCAGGAGACGCTCGGCATCTTCGAAGCTCTAGGGAGCGGGCGCGTGGGCGAGTGGGCCGTCGGACCGTTCGTCGGCTTCGGCGAGACCGTTTCGCGCATCCCCGACCGCCTCAAGCGCTGGGATGCCCGCGACTACCTGGCTCCGACGGCCACGTTCCACAACGCCGAGGACTCGTCCAAGCCGTACTCCCTGGAGATCGTGGATCCCAGCTGCAAGTTCTGCCGCAAGCTCACGGACAACCTGCGCGAAGCAGGTGTGTTCGACCGCCAGAACGTGTCCTACCTGCTCTATCCCATCCCCAAAGCGGGCACGGGCGGCTACAAATTCCCGCACTCCTTCCTGATGGCTTCGTACATCGAGGCCGTGAAACGCGTCCCCCTCACCCGCGGCGACCGCACCGTGCCGCCCGACTGGCAGATCCTGGAGCGGATCTTCACTCAGCAAGACGGCGGCATCGACCTACAGAGCCGCTTCGTCATGGGCTTCTCGCGTGCGGACGCGGAGCACTCCCTACGCGAGCTGCTGTCGGACATCGGATACACGCCCGAGGAGATCGACGGCATCGCCGCGCGCGCGGCATCGCCCGAGGTACGTGCGAGCCTCGACGCTCAGCGCGAGATTGTGGAGGATCGCGTGCGCACCATCAAGATTCCCACGCTGCTCCTCGACGGGCGGCGGTTCGACCGCGTCGTCAGCGTCGGCACCCTGCGCTGACACGCCCCATACGGACCGGAAAGGCGCCGCAGCAATCAGGGCTCGCGACGCACTGGGCGTGCGTGACGCCATGCGGATCTTCATGGCGGGATTCTTCCTCGTCTTCTCCGGGCTCAGGCTCCTGGACGTCCCCGGCTTCGCGCGGGGATACGCCAAGCACGATCTGCTCGCCATGCGCGTGCCACCGCACGGCCTTCTCTACCCCGTTTTTGGAACGGGGCTCGGGTTCGCGTACCTGTGGAACGCATCCCCCGTTGCCGTGATAGCGGCCGTCATGCTGGCTATGTGACGCTCAGCGCGCGGCAGTGTTGGTCACATCTATCCATACCGCGGCTTCCGCGCGCGTGAGGTGTTCTCCGGGACGGAACGGCACGGTTGCATCGACGAGCCCCATCTCCACACCCTGCTTCACATACCGGGCAAACCACGCGCTGGGCGGGACGCCGGGGGGTAGCGGGCCGCGCACGGTCTTAGCCCCGTACACGGTGATGAGGGTCTTGAGGGCCTCGGCGCGGTTGACGTTGCGGGCGGGCCCGAAGGTGCCGTTGGGGTAGCCCACGATCCATCCTTGGCGCCGCGCGGCACAGACGGCGGAGGCAAACCATTGGTGAGCAACGTCGAGGAAGCAACCCGTTTCCCCGATGAGTGCATCGCTCCCAAAGACCGCGACCAGAATCTGCACGAACTCCGCGCGGTTGATGGCGCCTTCCGGCCGAAACGTACCGTCCGGATAGCCGCCGATCACACCACGCGTCGCGAGCGACGCCACTGCCACGAACGCGGGATGTGAGCGCGGCACGTCCGGGAACAGAGCGGGGACGGGAGGGCGGCGGGATGCAGAGGATTTCGAGGATCGGCGGGAGGACGCAGAGCGTACGGAGCGGGAGGAGGAAACGGCACGACTGCTGAAAGAGGACGATGATCGTGCGACGGAGGATGCGGACGACGAGGACACGCGCCGCGACGAGGACGACCGAGTGCGCGGCACGTACCCGAAGCCGGAATCATTGGCGTAGAGCAGACCCTTGAGGATCACGGACGACGGGATGAAGTATCCCTCCAGGTACCGGCCATCCTCGGTGACGCCTTTGGCCACGGCCACTCCCAGCACTCCGGAATCGTTGACCACGGGACCGCCGGAGTTGCCCACATCCAGGTGAGCGTCCGTTGCGAGCCATCCATCCGACGTCGTGCCCAGCACCGAACCCGAGGTCACGGAGAGGGAGAGCGACGCCGAAACCGATCCCCGGAACGGGTAGCCGACCACGGAGACGGGATCTCCCGTCCAGGGATCGTCCGCGAAATCCATCACGCCGTGCGCGCAGGGAAGGTACGCACGGATATAGGCGACGTCGTCGTCTAAGTTGATCTTCATGTCGGCCTTCGTCACCGAGCGGTAGCAGTCCAGGTTCACGGCGTCGTCTGGGCCGGTGGCGTACACACGGTATGAATCCGCGCCCTCAATAACATGCTTGTTGGTGACGACGATCCCCTCATCCACGTAGAAGCCCGACCCCCAGCCCAGGAAGGCGCCGCGCGCGTCGTACTCCACGATAAACGCGGTGGCGCTGCGCACGTTGTCCGGGAGCGCGGCCGCCCAGGCGAGCGCGGGCAGCAAGGCGATAAGGGCGTAGGCGAGGATGAGCGGACGTTTCATGGGCGTGACCGTAGCACGGCACGGGCGTAAAAAAGCATGCTGGAACGTTGTACGTGGTCTCGACATCCTCCCCTGCTAGATCGGGCTCACAGGGGCCGCTCACTCCGCGCGGACGATCGCGCCGGTCCTTGTACGGATGCGAATGCGGTAGAAGATCGCTCCGTCCTGCCCGGCGGGGGAAGCCCCTCCGTCCAGGAGCAGCGGCGCGCGGTAGAGCGCCGAGACGGCGGTCCCTTGCTCCAGCTCAAGACGCGCGAGGAGCAGCTTGAGCGCGTGGAGGCGCTCATCGCCCTTCAACTCCTCGTACGTTCCCCAGACGATGACGCTCTTCCAATCCCCGCCCCTGAGCACCTCTTCCACTTGGAGGCAGGCGTCGGGATTCGCACGCAACGCTTCGACCTTGGTCCCGGGAAACGAGAATCCGTACACCGCGCCGTCGCGGTACGCGAAGGTGACCGGGACCACGTACACGCGGCCGTCGGGCAACGTGCATCCCAGATGCCCGTACATCTGGCGGTCGAGGAGGGCATCCATCTCTGCATCGGCGAGCGTCTCGTGCATGGGTTCGGGGGAACGGGGAAAACTAGAATCGTCTCCCGCCAGCATATCGCGTCTCTCCCGGGAGACTGCAAGGGCTTCTGCATTCCACGGACGGGAGTGGCTTGCTCTCCATACGACGCCGGACCTTTACCTTTCGGAATCAAATATTGACAATATTATAGAATAATGTTTAATACTCTTCATGAGTAGGCCGTTTACATTACTCAATCCCAACCGCGAAAACCCTTCGGTAATTCTGTGGTGTGATCAGCCAATGGAGATTGCAGAAGACGAGCGTAACGAGACCTCGAAAGTTCTTAAACGTCTTCCCATGCACGTATTGTATGCAAACAAATGGCAAGAATTACACTGGCCCGAAAACAATTATTTCTCTGATGCGTACGACGAGGCGGAATTAGCATCCGTGTTGGAGGGCACCCGGAATGCACTGGCGAGCGTACTTGTGTGTTCCCCTGGGGGTCTCGCGCAGGTGCTAGAAATACAGCGGAAAACTCTCGCCATGGCTCGTCGCGTATTTGGATGGTCTACGCAGTCGATCGTTCAGAAGGAAGCGGGCAGCGCCGCCGCAAGGCTGGCAATTTCTCCAGAACGACTATGGGCGCCAGATGACGCGAATGTATGGTTCCATATCGGTTTCACCAAATATGGTACAGATGACTATGCAGGTGTGAGCGATGTGTACCTCGATCTGGAACGTCTCAAAACACTGGCTCACGATAAAAAGGCCTTTGAGCATTCAGGCGTCGAGAAAGAATTCACCACTATTCTTGAAAGGCCGACTGTTTCTTCTGATGATATAATCAATATTGCCGGAAAAAGACTGCGAAGCGCGACTGTCATTCGGCAGAAGGTTACGCAGAGACACATCGCCGCTGCCATAGAAGAGCTTCTGCTGACTGACCCGCCCACAGAAATCGGAAACAGGCTAGCTGCCTTCCGGGATGCTAATCCCTAGCAGGAGTGATTGTCGGATGTTCCCGAAAGTCGCTCACAGCGGCGTCGTCGGTATTGTTCGAACGTTTTACCCTGCAGCAGCGCAGGCGAGATTGCGCAGATAGCCGACGAGCTGCTCCAAGACATCAGCAAGGCGTCCCCGAATCAACATGGCCCCGGATAGCGTATACTGCAACCCACGCCCGTTCCAGGCGCTCCCCCCTCCCCGTATCCCCCAGGACTCCATGGATCGCGTCCGGCGCGCGTTGGGACGATCCGTTCCCGCCTCCTACGCGCCGCTCATCGAGCGCATGCGGTTCTTCATCCAGCCGGAGGTGTCGTGTGCGCGGTTCTTTGCGGAGGCGTGCTTCGGATCCGACGGAAACCGCACGGCGCTTGGCGATACCGTCGCGGCACATGCCGCGGGCGGGCTCTTTATAGATGTGCCCTGCGGCCTACACGCGGCGCGGGAGGCCGGGGATCCGGAAGTGCTGCCAGTGGCCGCGCGCCTGGGGTACACGCAGGCTTGGGAAATCGACCTCACTGCGGACGTCGTGGGCAATCGTGTACCACAGACGCTCGACGTGCTGCACGGCGGATACCGGTTGGCCGACGGTATCGGCGCCATGGGGATGCGTGCGGAATACGGCATGTCCGTCGCGACGATGCAGGACGATCTGCTGGGTTTTGTTGCCAAAACGACGCCGACGGATCCCACGCCCATCCTCTGGTACGTCTCGGCACTCCAGCCCGATGCCGCTGCACTCGCGGAGCCAAGCTTCCCGCGCGATATCGCCGTCCCGTACCTCACTGCGCTCTACGACGAGCTCGCACGCGTCTGCCGTGAACACGATCTGATCATCCTCAACTCCGCAGCCATGCTCGTAGCGGGCATTGATGACACACAGTTCCCCGGCCTCCATCCGCTGATGGGCCTCGGTGCTCGGGGCTTCCGGCTGCTGAGGACCTGCCCCCGCAACAAGGTCCAGGTGTTCACGATGGCGCCTGTGCGAACCGGCCCTTCGCGTTGACCCGCAGCCCGGGCTCCTGCATACAGGAGCCATGCGCTTTGCGACGTTGAGCGGCACGGATCTTCGGGTGAGTGCCATCTGCCTCGGCACCATGAGCTACGGCTTCCAGCTCGGCGAAGCGGAGGCCCATGAGCAGATGGACCTGGCCCTCGATCTGGGCATCCAGTTTTGGGATACAGCAGAGATGTACCCCGTGCCCGCCACCGCAGAGCGCGCCGGCGAGACGGAACGCATCATCGGCACGTGGCTCCAGAAGACCGGCCGCCGTAAAGAAGTGGTGCTGGCATCCAAGATCCTGGGTCCCAGCCGCTACGAGCACCAAATCCCGGAGAAGAAGCGCTTCACGAAGAGAAACATGCAAGCGGCCGTCGACGGCAGCCTCCGCAGGCTCCAAACCGACTCCCTCGATCTCTACCAGCTCCACTGGCCCGACCGCGCGGTGAACGCCTTCGGGCGACGCAGCTACTCGCACCTGCCGGAAGAGGACGGCTCGTCCATCGAGGAGACGCTGGAGGCACTCGACGGCTTGGTGAAGAGCGGCAAGGTCCGCTACGTCGGCCTCTCCAACGAGACACCTTGGGGCACCATGGAATTCCTGCGCGTCGCGCGCGAGAAGAACCTGCCGCGCATGGCGAGCGTGCAGAACGTCTACAGCCTGCTCAACCGCCACTACGAGGTGGGCATGTCCGAGGTGTCGCTGCGCGAAGATATCGGACTCCTGGCGTACTCACCCCTCGGCTACGGCGTGCTCGGCGGGCGGTACCTGGACGGCGCGTCTCCTCAAGGCGGACGCTTCTCGGTGCACCCGCAGATGGCCGCGCGCTACCGCACTCCCGGCGTGCAGGCCGTCACCAAGCGCTACGCCGACCTCGCGCGGCGCTCTGGGCTGACGCCGGCGCAGATGGCCCTCGCCTTCGTGGCGCACCAGCCCTTCGTGACGAGCACGATCATCGGCGCGTCCACTCTCGACCAGCTGCGGGAAGACGCGGGCGCCGCGGAGATCACCCTCTCGGACGACGTGCTGCAAGGCATCGAGGCGATCCAGGCGGAGCATCCGAACCCGGTGGCGTGATTTTTTTGGCTTATAAAAAGTCTGACCACAAATTCATGCTTCTCCCCTGTACCCGTCCAGGGGGTTTGGCATAGGGGATTACGGCCTTCATCGTCTCTTAATCCCGTGTTCGTATCCTGCAGGTACATGGGAATCCTCCCTGCTCTCCTCCTGGCCTTCTCCGCTGGCACCCTGGTGCTCCTGGGCTTCCAGGCGGGCGGCGCAGTGCTGCCGCCGGAGCCCGCCGCGGTCACGGACTCGACGTCCCCCGACGCGGAGGATGACGCCCCACCATCGGTGCCCTCCCGGTACCCGCTGCCATACCGCGCCGACCGTCCGCTGCTCCTCACTTTCGGCTTGCGTGTGGCGCCGGATCCTGCCGAGAACCCCATCGACCCGCCCGAACGCTTCACCGGCTGGCACGCCGCCACGGACTTCGAGGTACTGCCCGACGAGGAGGACACCGACGTGCGGGTGTCCGCCCTCTGCGACGGCACGGTGCTCCGAAGCGGCTTCACGTCCGGGTACGGCGGCCTCGTGGTCACATCGTGCGTCCTCGACGGGCAGGACGTCACCGTGCTCTACGGCCATCTCCTGCTGTCCGATCTGCCTGCCGTGGGCACCACGCTGCCCGCGGGCGCGCACGTCGGCACGCTGGGCCCCGCCTACAGCCGGGACACCCACGGCAACCGCAAGCACCTGCACCTCGGCGTGCACCTGGGCAAAGAGGTGGGCGTGCGTGGGTACGTGGAGAGCCAGTCCGATCTCTCGGAGTTCCTCAATCCCCTCACCCTCCTCCGATGACCGCCCCACGCACCCCCCCGGCCCGTAACATCCTGCATATCCGCTGGATCCGGCGCCCGGCGCCCGTTCCCGAGTGGATCGGCTACGCACAGTGGCCCGAACTCTCGGATCAGGAGGATCAGGAGCGGGCGTCCGAAGGCTCATGATTCCCAGGATGTAGGAAAGACCGCCGGCAAATAGCGTCCTCCTGTTCCCTGCCTTAGAGTGGGAGCGTTCCTTTCCGCACGGCTTCCCGATGGGTCAGATCGACAAGTTTCTCAACTCCGTGACTATGTACGGCCTGGTGCTGTACGCACTCCTCGCCATGGCCGCGCTGTCCGTGGCCTTTGGGTTCCTGGGTGTCCTCTCGTACGGCGGGCTGCGCCAGCTCGCTTCGCTGACCGCCATCGTAGCCGCATGTGGTGCAACCAATGCGCTCCTCGCACGCATGCGCGGCGTGCCGGCCAACCGCGAGTCCTGGGCCATCACCGCACTCATCCTCTTCTTCCTGCTCACGCCTGTGGGGAAGGTCGCCGACGTCGGACCGGCGCTCCTGGCCGGCACGATCGCGATGGCGTCCAAGTACTTCATCGCTCCGCACGGACGGCACGTCTTCAACCCCGCGGCGCTCGCGGCCGCGGCACTCGGGATCCTCGGCATCGGTGACGTGAGCTGGTGGATCGGCACACCGAGCCTGCTGCCCGTCACGCTGCTCGTGGGCTTGTTAATCGTCCGGAAGACCCGCCGCTTCGCGCTCTTCCTGGCGTGCGTGGCCGTGAGCGCCACGTTCGCCACGATCCTCGGCCTCGTACACGGCATCCCGCCGCTGCAGGCGTTCGTGGAGCACTTCGTGTCGTGGCCCATCGTGTTCTTCGCGTCCGTGATGGTCACCGAGCCGCTCACGCTCCCGCCCCGCAGGTGGCAGCAGGTGCTCTACGGCGCCACGGTGGGCGTGCTCTCGGGCTGGCCGCTGGTACTGGGCTCCGTGTACATGACACCGGAGATCGCGCTCTGCCTCGCCAACCTCGGCGCGTACGCGGTGTCGCTCAGACGCCGCCTGCCGCTCGTCCTGAAAGAGAAGACGCTCGTGGCGCGCGACACGTGGGAGTACGTGTTCTCCGTGGATCCCCCGCTGCGCTTCCTGGCGGGGCAGTACCTGGAGTGGACCCTGCCACACCCACACCCCGACGACCGCGGCGTGCGCCGGTACTTCACCGTGGCGTCGTCGCCCACGGAGAGCGACGTGCGCCTGGGCGTAAAGATCGGCGAGAAGCACAGCAGCTACAAGGTGCGCCTCAAGGCCATGGAGCCGGGCGACACGCTCCTGGCTGGCCAGCTCTCGGGCGATTTCGTGCTGCCGCACGACCCGAGAGAGAAGCTCGTCTTCATCGCCGGCGGCATCGGCATCACACCGTTTCGGAGCATGATCAAGTGTATGACGGACCGGAAGGAAGCGCGCGACGTCGTGCTCTTCTACGCCAACCGCGCACCGGAGGATGTGGCGTACGGTGACGTGCTCTCCGAGGCCGAGCGCGCCATCGACCTGCGCGTGGTGCACGTCTTCCGCGATGTAAAGCCGGGACCCGGCATGCCCATCGGCGCCATCACGGGAGTGGACCCGTCATCCATACGGGCACACGTGCCCGATTGGGAGAACCGGATGTACTACCTCTCGGGCCCGAGCGCGATGGTGGACGCCTTCGTCGTGATGCTGAAAACCATGGGCGTGCCGCGGCGGCGCATCCGAACGGACTACTTCCCCGGCTTCGCGTGAGCGGCGAGCCCCGGAAATTCGCCTTCGAGTCCATGGGCACGCACTGGGCGGTGACGGTCTGGGACGCGATGGGCAGCGCCGCCTTCACAGAGCTGGAACGCGCGATCATCGCGAGGGCGCGGGAGTTTGAGGCTCTCTATTCACGCTTCCGCACGGACTCGCTGGTATGGGATCTCGCGCGGTCGCCTGGCGTGCACACCGTGCCGCGCGAGCTGGTCGAGATGCTCCAGCTCTACGCCAGACTCAACGCGCTCTCCGACGGCAAGTGCAACCCGCTTGTGGGCTTCACGCTCAGCGACCTCGGCTACGACGCGGACTACACACTCGTTCCCCAGGCACAGATCCGTGCAACGCCGGAGTTTTCCCAGACGCTGCGCATTCTGGACGACGAGCGCATCGAACTGGCCGCGCCGGCCCTCATCGACCTCGGGGCACTCGGCAAAGGCTATTTCGTGGACATCATGGTGGGGATGCTGCGGGAGAAGGGCCTGCGGCGGTTCCTCTCCGACGGCAGCGGAGATGTCTACTACGAGGGCGACGGCTATCCCCTACGCGTCGGCCTGGAGGATCCGGCCGATCCTACCAAAGCCATCGGCGTCGCGACGCTGCTGAAGGGCTCGCTCTGCGGCTCCGCCGGCAACCGCCGTAAGTGGGGGGACGTGCACCACATCATCGACCCCGACACGGGGCGCAGCGCCTCGGGCATCGCGGCCGCCTGGGTGACGGCGGACACGGCGGTGCTGGCAGACGGCCTCACCACGTGCGTGTTCCTGACGGAACCGGAACGGTATCGCGAGGCGTTCGGGTGTGAGTACCTGCTCATGAATTCGGAGCGGAAGGTAAAGCGGTCGGAGGGGTTTGAGGCGGAGTTGTTCTAGGGACGGATGTGGCGGTTACGGTTGGTATGTGTGTTGTCTAATGGAAGTCGGATTGATCGACACCCGCGGGGCGGGACCCCCGCGGCTGGGTTGTTGGTGGGCGGCACCGATCTGCGCACAGCACACAACACACATGCCCAGCCGCACTGGTCCCGCGGTGCAAACTGGCGATCAATGCGTCCGCCCGCGACAACACAGGCGCCACCCTCTCGGATGACGCCTGCGAATCACACAAGGATGCGTTACGCCGCCTCGGACTCCATCTCGATCTTCTCAAGCGCGTCCATGAAGCCCTTGGAGACGAGGGACGAGCCATTGATGATGCCGACGCTGATCTCCTCGATGGGCTTGCCGATAACCTGCTCCTCGAACCCCTGCGCGAAGGCCTCCTGGCGCTTCACGCTGACGGGATGCGTGGCCTTGCCCTCGAAAGTGGCGGCCGTGACGACGCCCTCGGTGAGCGTGACGGTCACCTCCACCTCCTCGGCGCCCGCCGGGGACGTGTAGTGGCCCGTGGCGGCGTAGGTGCCGTCGGCGTGCTCG
>CAZYAK010000043.1:0-12321 GCA_964645935.1 uncultured Candidatus Peribacteria bacterium
GGCAGGTCGGCGCTTTCTTTCTCCCATTTCTTTGTCGCGTACAAAGAAATGGGAATCTCTGAGTAGATCAAGGCTTTCGTTCTCCAGTTCTACACGAAAAAAGCCGCACACCCCGGTGCGGCCTTGAAATCCGTGCTCACACCAGCGCGATCATCTTCTGATCCCCCGAGACGCCCTCTTCCTGCTCGTAGCTGTTCCGCGTCTCGTTGCGGCCGATACCGAGGGCCTTGAGCATTTTGGGCGTGACCTCGGGCGTGGGGTACTTGCCTGTAAAGCAGCCCTCACTGAAGTGCTTGATTTTGGGGTTTCCCACCTGGATGGCGTCGTGCATATCCTTGATGGTGGTGTAGAACAGGCCGTCCGCGCCGATGATCTCGCAGATCTCCTCGACGGAGTGGTTGGAGGCTACGAGCTCCGTGGTAGTGGGGAGGTCGATACCGTAGGGGTCGGGGGCGATGATGGGGGGAGAGGCTGAGGCAAAGTACACCTTCTTGGCACCGGCTTTTCGGGCCATCTCCACGATTTTGCGGGACGTGTTGCCGCGGACGATGGAGTCATCCACGAGGAGCACGCTGTTGCCCTTAAACTCGAGGTCGATGGGATGGAGCTTGAAGTTGAGGCTGCGCTTGCGGATATCCTGCCCCGGCATGATAAACGTGCGACCGATGTAGCGGTTCTTCACAAAACCCTCGCGATACCGGACCTTGAGCTTGTCAGCGAGGCCGGCAGCTGCGGGGCGTCCGGTGTCGGGGATGGGGATGACGGAGTCGATATGAATGCCGCTCTTGCGGACTTGCTCCGCCAGAGCCTCGCCCATGCGAACGCGCGCCTTGTACACGTTGACGCCATCGATGGTGGAGTCTGGTGCGGCGAGGTACACCCACTCAAAGAGACAGGGGGAAAGTACGCCCTGCTTTACCACCTGCGTGTGGAGGCGGTTGTGACGGTCGATGAATACCGCCTCGCCTGGGGCGATATCACGGACGAATTCGTAATCCAGCGCCTTGAAGACGGTGTTCTCGGAAGCGATCATGTACTCCTCCTTCATACCGAACTTGCGTTTGCCGAGCTGCAACGGGCGGATGCCGTGCGGGTCTCGGAAGCCCACGATGCCGTGGCCGCCGATGAGCACCACCGCGGAGTACGCGCCTTGGCAGCGGCGGTGAACGTTTTTTACGGCCTTGAAGACGTGATCAGGCGAGAGTTTGTCGGGACGCTGCTTGCGCAGGGCCAGAGAGAAAATATTGAGGAGCACTTCAGAGTCGGAGTTCGTGTTGAGGTGGCGATAGTCTTGCTCACGGATCTCCTTGGCGAGCTCCGCAGCGTTGGTAAGGTTGCCATTGTGGGCCAGGGCGATACCGAACGGCGAGTTGACGAAAAACGGCTGCGCCTCAAACTCACTAGAGCATCCAGCAGTGGGGTAGCGCACGTGGCCGATGCCCATGGGGCCGCGCAGGCGCTGCAGGGAGCTGGCGTGGAAGACGTCGCGCACCATGCCGTTGCTCTTTTTCAGGTGGAACTGATTATCGTACGTCACGATGCCCGCCGCATCCTGGCCACGGTGCTGCAGAACGATCAGGCCGTCGTAGAGGTCCTGAATCGCGTCATGGTAGCCGGAGACTCCAATAAGACCGCACATATCAACGGGGGCGAAGGGAACGGCGAACACGGCCTTTCCCGGAGGGGGAAGGCCGAAAAGTCGTGGACGGGGTTTCCACGGGTTGATTATACGGAGAACTGCCCCATGGGCAATGCGTTCGTTGACTTGTTGAGGGTGCAGGCGATACTCGGCCTATGGAGCATATCACCGCGAATCCTTGCGCCTTCCGGAAGCCCAATGACGATTGTGACGATGAAGAATTTGAGCGGAAGCTCCAATTGGCGCTAACGCCACTGCCGTCCCAGGAGATAGAAGCGTACCAGGGTGCCATCCGGGCCCTCTTCATTTTGTTGGGAGCCGCCTTGGTTCTCGCCCTCGCAACCACCTCCAAACCGCAAGAGCCACTCCCGCTATTGCTTGGCAACCCTCCGGACAACCGGAGGTAATTCCCACACAGGTGTTTAGCTGCGTGAGCGCTCCTTCGCCCGTACGCAGTTTTGGATGAGGCTCGCCACCGTAAGCGGGCCGACACCCCCCGGCACGGGAGTGATGGCGGAGGCGACCTCCTTCACGGTCTCAAAATCTACGTCGCCGCACAGCTTGCCGTCCACGCGGTTCATGCCGACGTCGATCACCACGGCTCCGGGCTTTACCATGTCAGCCGTGATCATCCCCGCGCGGCCCACCGCCACGCAGAGGATGTCGGCCTGTCGCGTCATCGCGCCCAGGTCTTTCGTTTTGCTGTGGCACATGCTCACCGTGGATCCGCGATTGAGGAGCATGATGGCCAGAGGCTTCCCCACAATGTTGCTGCGGCCCACCACCACGGCGTGCTTGCCTGAGACGGGGATTTTGTAGTGTTCCAGCATGCGAATGACGCCCGAGGGCGTGGCGGGTGGTAGCATCTCGCCGTCGGCCGATAGGAACATCTCGCCGAGGTTGCGAGGCCCGAAGCCGTCGGCGTCTTTCTCCGGTGCAATGGCGCGAATCACGCGGGAGACACAAGCTTCTAGGTGCTTGGGGAGCGGCAGCTGCACGATGAAGCCCGTCACGTCAGGATCGGCGTTCAGACGATCGATCACAGTAAAGAGCTCGGCCTCGGTGGTGGCTTCCGGAAGATGCAAGTGCTGGGAACGCATGCCCACAGCCTCGCAGCTCTTGAATTTCTGGCGGATGTAGCTGGAGCTGGCGGGATCCTCACCCACCTGCACCACGACGAGCTTGGGGTCGAGCTTGGCCACGAGCGGCTTGAGCTCTGCGATCATTGCGTCCGAGACGTCCTTGCCGGAGAGGATGCGGGCGGTCATGGCGGGAGAATACAGGATGAAGGGTGCAGAAGGGACAGAGGGCAGAAAAGGGACAGAAGCACATGCTCCTGTCCCTTTTGTCCCATTTGCGCCCTTTGCACGCTCACTTCGTGAATTCCATCCGCCCCTGCTCCTGTACCGTTTTCTCGCCGTAGGATCGGACGCCGGCCTGCGAGATGGTAAAGAGTGAGGAACCAGCACGCACAATGCGCTGGACGTCCGAGCCCGTGTCGTACCAGTAGCCGCCGGACTTGATGAAGACGTCCGGATCATCGTACTGGGTTGCGGTGCCGCGGAGCGTGAAGCCCTTGATGAGGTCCACGTCGTACACGTACGCGCCCTGGAATACCGGGCTTGCGTCGGCGTTGACGGGCTGGCCCGGCGCACGCTTGGTCACGAGGATCGGGAACGAAAGCAGGCCGCGGTCCTTCTCGAAGAGCAGGGCCTTGGGGTTCGAGAGTATCGGGCTCTCGGAGCCTCGGTCGCCGATGACTTCCTTGAACTGCTCTTTGGGGTGCTCGACGTCTGAGACGTCGAACATGGAGATCTTCACGCCCTGGATGGCGGTGTAGTACACGGCGTCGTCGCTGTGGACCTTGTCTTTGTCGATGGACTCGTCGACCTCCTTGCCGAACCCGATGACGTGCGTCTCATCATACGGATGCAGGTAGTTGCTATAGCCGGGGATCTTGAGCTGGCCGAGGATCTTTGGGTGTCGGGGATCCGACGTGTCCAGGACGAAGAGGGGATCGACGGTCTTGAAGGTAACCATGTAGACGCGGTTACCCAGGAAGCGCGCGGAGTAGATGGTCTCGCCCGGGGCGATGTCGTCTACGGAGCCGACGCGTTCGAGCGAGAGGTTGAGGACGGTCAGAGCGTTTTTGGACGGCGACTGCTCGCCCGAGCCGTTCCACTGTGACGAGACGGTCGTGGCGATGCGGAAGGTGCTGCGATGCTCGTCCATCGAGTACTGATTGAGGATATGGCCTGGCACGGACCCCTGGGCCTTGAGGTCGATGCCGGAAGGCGTGAACTGGAAGCGGTAGAGGTTGGTTTTCTCGGTGGACTCGGGATTCACTGCGTCCCAGCGGTACTGCCACTCGGTGGCGGCTACGTACAGGTTCTCCAGAGACGAGTACACGTTCTCGGCGCTGCCGAGGACGACCGCGCTCTTCACCTCGCCCGTGGGGGTGTCGGTGGGCACCACGGCGACTGTAAGATACTGGGGTTGCGGGACGTGCGGGAGGATGATGACATTGGCGCAGCCGGTGACAGCGGCTGTCTTACCGGTCTTGCTGTCTTCGAGCTGCGGGAGGAGGTCGTCCGCCTTGGCGGATCCAAGAGGGATGGGCTGGCCGCGCCAAGCGGGAGCCTGGTTCATCACCACGTAGAGCCTGGAGCCGATGCGGCGCGTGGAGACGGAATTGCCGTCGAAGGAGAGCGTGCGCTTAAGCACGGGCTTGGACGCATTGGAGACGTCATATAGACGTACGTCCGTGCGCGGCTGGTAGTAGCCGGGGTTGTAGCCAGGGGCGATCATCTTCTCTTGCACGCCCGCGTTCCGGAGATAGGGCATGATGTGGTAAAAGCCGCGCTGTCCGATGACAACGAGCGTGTCGCCGTCCAGGTACAGGTCCTGTGCGGAGGCGGCGTTGTCGCCGGAGCCCATATCGATGCTTGCGACCTCCAGGAGTGCACTGCTGGGCTGGATCTTCACAATGCGCACCGTGGAGCGGTCGGTGTTGCGGACGATGTAGAGGTACTCGCCATCGGTCTTGACGATGTCGGCCTCATCCACGCCCTCCACCTGCGTGTTGGTCTGAGAGTGGCTGGTGTCCCCTGGCGTAGCTGCGGAGTTCCGTGCCTTGTCGGCCATCGGCGCTGCGGTGGGCATGGCCCCACCCATCTCTTCCTGCAACATCATATCGCCATTGCGGGAGTACCCGTGCGGGGAACGGGATCCTTCTTCTGTGAATACCTGTAAGTCC
The DNA here is from genome assembly GCA_964645935.1 of uncultured Candidatus Peribacteria bacterium. Taxonomy (GTDB): domain Bacteria; phylum Patescibacteriota; class Gracilibacteria; order Peribacterales; family Peribacteraceae; genus CAZYAK01. The sequence continues at coordinate 4,896 of CAZYAK010000043.1, forward strand.
ACACAGGACTTGGCGGTCTGCGGCGTGTCCGATGCGAGATTGATGGCCACCTGCGGGTACTTCACGTTGAGGTAGCCCTTGGTCGGCTGGTCGGTCTTGCCTTCTTTCAGCCGCCAGAGCATCTCCGCCATCTCCCCGCGTGTCACGAGCGCGTCCAGTGCAACGACGGTGGTGGGGATGGCCTTGGCGCCTTCGAGTGCGCGCACGTAGGCCTCGTACCAGTCTGCACCGCCACCCTGGACGTCTGTCTTGTACGCGAGCGCGAGGATCTTACCGGCCTCCACGAAGGAAATGTCACGCTCCGGGTGGAACAGTCCGTCCGGGTAGCCCTGGACAATGCCCTCCACGGAGGCGAAGTGCACGACGTCGGTGAACCACGCGTCGCCCGGCACGTCGGGGTACGAACGCACGTCGGCACGGGAGAGCGTGTTCTTGATTTCTTCATCCGTGTACGCCGTATGGATGACGATCTTCAGGAACTCCGCGCGATTGATGCGGTTGCCCGGCCTAAAACTGCCGTCGGCGTACCCCTTGATGACGCCTGCTACCTGCAGTGCATCAATAGCGGCGCGGTAGCGCGTAGAGGAGGAAACATCGCCGAAGGCGAAGGCGCTGGGCAGGAGCGCCAGCGTGAGTCCGACCATCACGACCGCGGCCGTGAGACGGGTGAGGAGGCGGTTTGTCATAGGAGAGGGTGGTGAGGAACCGAGTATACGGCTGGCGCTTTGCGGATTGTGCTGACAAGAGCGCACAGTCGGTACTTCATGCATACACTACGTGGCAGTTAACGTTTGGTTACATGATACTGACCGTCTCAAGGCGCGCTCGAGAACGCCGCCCGCTGAGGGGAAGCAAGTGCTTTTCGGCTACGCGACCAGGCGAGCAATTTCTGCTGCCGTCGCGTCCTTGGCTCCGGAGGTGTCTACCACGGCGATGCGGCGGTCTGCGTCCGCGAGGCGGCGGTACGCGGCGTGGATCTTTTTCTGAAGCTCCTCGTGCTCGAAGATTTCTTTCTCAGGGCGTCGGTCCATCCGCTCCATGCAAACAGAAAGCGGTGGCAACGCAAACACGACGTGGTTGGGCTGGACGAACGCGCGGTTGAGTTCAGCCAGCACCGCCGGGTCCAGCCCCTGAGCCTCCGCGTACGCCACGGTGGAGTGCCAGTATCGGTCGCAAAGGACGGTCTTGCCCGCGGCCAAGGCTGGGAGGATGACACGCTCCGTGTGCTCTGCGCGATCCGCACAGAAGAGCAGTTGCACTGCGAGTGATGAGAGCCCGCTGCCCCCACGCAGGATCTGGCGGATCCACGCTCCGACTGTACCAGCCGTGGGCTCGGCTGTGGTGAGGACGTCGCGCCCCTCCGCGCGCAGCCGCTCGGCCAACAGTCGCGTCTGTGTGGTGGTGCCGGAGCCGTCGGGGCCTTCCAGAACGATAAACGAGGCGGGCATGCGTGGTGGGGATCGGGGCTACGCGGGGCGCACTGATGCTTCCGGACGGCACGAACGGGACTCGGTTACGCCAGGAGGGGCAGCCAGGACGTCGGACATCCAATCGGGAGAGACCTTGGTGCTCAGGAAGAGGTACTCGTAGTCGTTGATGCGGCGTACTTCGTGATCCAGGAGGCGAATGCCACGGAGGGCCTCCAATTCGCGGATACCATCGCGGACGCATGTGGACATACCAACGACGATGCGCTGCGTATCGCGCGCGATCCGCGCAGCTTCTCGGTCGCTCCACGTGCCGGCTCGCCAATCTGTGAGCACGTCGTGCTCCTGCGTTCTAACGGCCTGTCCGCTCACAGCGCCCATGGCGAGCTTGATATCTGCAAGGCGCGTCATCTGCGTGTCGGTAAAGGTCGTGTTCTTGCGCAGCGCCTCGTACTCTTGTTCAGCGTCTAAGACGAGCACTTCCCATTCCGGCGCCACGTCCACGGACAGATTTCCGGCGTAGAAGAGGTCACGCGCCTGGCTCTTGGGAGGTGCCGATCGCGCGATGAGCAAGTCGATGTTGGCAATGTTGAGTACGGCAAGGACGAGGACGCTGAGTGCCACGGTTCCGAGCAGCACGTGGCCCTCGCGCACGCGCTTGGCGTAGTTGAGTGCGAGCACCAGAAGAATAACGCCGGCGAGCCACAGGAGAAACAGCCCGCCAATCACACGAACGCGCGTGATGCCATAGGCTTCTACGTACAAGATATCGCGCTTGGCGGCAGATGCGAGCAGCAGTAGCAATTCCACGAGCAGCGCGCCGCTCGCCCACTTGAGTAGCGTCTTCTGTCGCATATCCTCGAGTGCGTGTTGTTTGAGGATAATGACGTACGTGACGATGACTCCGAAGAACGACGCGATGAGCAGTTCGACAAATCCGCGCCGTACATAGTCCGAGTACGTGACGTCGAGCGCCTGGAACGCTTCCTGGCCCCCGAAGAGGTAGCGCGCCTGGATGGCGAGAAAAAGGCCGAAGAGTGCTGCGAGCGCAATGGCCGGTACGAGCAGCTCTGTGCTCTTAAAGGCCGTGAGGCGCGGTACCTTCTCTTCCCACTGCTTGGACACCACGAGCGTGAGTGACACGCCGAGCAACCCGAACAGCAGCGCGGATGCGATGGTGCGGCCCAGTGCTTGGTCGCGCACTTCGGAGACAACGCGGTCGAATACCGGGTCGGCCGAAGAGAGGATGGCAGTGAAGAAGAGCAGCACCACGAGCGTGATGAGCACCGTGCGGATGGCGGAGAAGAGCGTGCGGTCGCCGCGGTCCTTAACGCGGAGCGCCCCGCCCAGGAAGGAGGGCCGGTGCAGGAGCGAGATGAGCAGCCCCGCTTTCACTTTGAGGATCCAGAGCACATTCCACTTGCGGTCGCGCACCGAGAGCAGGAGTACCAGTGCCTTGAGGGAAAGGAGGAGCGCGAGCGCATCCACCACTTGCACGAACCCGTTTGAACGGAATCCCAGGAAGGCACCGGCGGCAATGCCGATGATCGCAAATAGCCACACCACGGCATCGCGCTTGCCTTTCTCGAAGCAGATCAGCGTGGAGATGACGAGCGCCGCCCCGAAGAGTCCCCAGCCGAGTCCCCACGGCACGTCGTACGCGAATACGTTGAGCGCGGTGATAGCCACAAGAAGCGCCCAGCCAAAGCGCACGGGCACGCGGGGCTGCTCGGACGGCATGTCCATGGAGCCGGTAAGCGCGCGGATCAGGACACTGAGGATGAGCAGGCCTACGGCGAGGAGGATCGCCAGGAAGAGGAGGATCACCATGGGTGTAGGAGGGCGAAGAGCGCCCACTGTACCACAAACCGGTCAGTACGCCGGGCGCAGCTCCGCGGGCTGCGGCAGCCGAGCCAGCACCTGCGCGTGGGTGTGCAGCCCGAAGCCGTGTTCTAGGGGCTCCTGGTGGCCGTCGCTGTGGTAGGCCAGCATGAGCCACGATCCCGTCTCGGTGGTGGAATCCGGCATAGCCGGAAACGACAGCTGCACTTCGGCATCGCCCCTGTGGTCAGCGACGATGGGTGGCAGGGCTATGCTGCACGGCTTCTGCACCACGGCCTTCGTAGACATCCTCACGCACCAAAGGGAATATGTTCCTCCGCGGATCAGGCCTCCGAAATCCGCTTGCAGGGTAGCCTCCCCTGCACGCGACTCGTAGGAAGCCCAGGCATGGGCAAAGTCCCACGTGACGAGCGCAACACCGATGGGCCGGCCCTTCTCCGTAGTGTCCGGCACCTTGAGCGTCTTGTAGGGATCGTGGGGCCGGGCAGTAGCCGAGCCGAAGACCGATCGCCGGAAGATGAGCGATGCGGTCTCGGGCTCCACTCCGGGATTCGTGCTGTCGAACCGCATGACGAGGCGCGAACCCTGGTGCGTTTCTACGTACGCGTCCTGTTCCGGAAATCCGTGTGCGGCGTAGCTCTTAAACTCAATGTTTGCCTCGAGGTCTGAAGGCGGGGGAGGCACGTAGACGGCGGGCTCGCTAGGGCGGCATGCGACGCACAACAAGCTAAGAGTGCCTAGGAAGACCATGCAGGAAGCGGGTCGCATGGGGCTAACCGTACGGCGCGATGCGCGCTTCGGCAAGCTCCCGGATCTCAGGCGACCACTGGGAGCGGCATGCGGCGGTGCGCGTCGCCCAAGGCGCGGCCGAGAATGGCAAGTAGCTCGTCGCGGATCATGAGTACCTTCTCCCCGATTGTGAGCTGCTCGTCCCGCAGCCGCTGGCGCAGTGCGTGCAGTACCTGCTTGTTTGGCGTGTTCCAGACGCCATCGTACTCGTTGGATGCGCCTTCATCGGCGATGGCGAGATCGTGGAACAGCTGATGCAGCGCTTGACGCACTGCAGTTGCCGCCGCACGCGAAAGGAGTCCGGCGATCTCCAGACCCGTAGCACCCAGCAATAGGGTACGGCCAGCAGATGCTTGTGCTTCGCCCTCGATCCCCAGGTGTCCGCAGCACGCGTTCGTTGCCTGAAATGCACAATTGCTCTGTATGTACGCAGATTTATCCTCGTGCCGGAACGCACAGGTGATGGCTACGATCGCGTGCAGCCGTTCGCGAATGTCGCGCAGGGTGAGGAGACGGAGATCCTTCTCCAGGAGAGTACGCATCGCGTCCATCCCGAGAACCGGTACGAATTGCGGCATCTGCGAGAGCGGCAGGTCGATGAGTGACGGGTCTTGCTCCATGGGCGGCGCAGCGTACGGCAGGAGGGTCCGGCCGCCAAACACGTACGGGAAGGACGAAGGCCTTTGGCTTTCGGAAGCCATAACCTTCGAGGCCCACCCAACCAGACCGCCCTCTTTGGGCCTTGATAAACAGACCATTTTGCTGATACTCGGGTTTGCTGTTTCATTGTCTCCACCGGCCGATGCTTGCCAGCGACTACCGCTGGAGGAGCGAACCCTGAGGAACGACGACCATGTCCACGCAGAAGTCGGGGTATCACTACCCCGAGAACGCCACCCCGACCCCCTTCTGGGGGCCCATGTTCGGACTCGGCGTCATCTTGTTGGCCGTTGCGCTCGCCATCTATGGCTGCGCCACGGGCAAGGGCATGCCCAAGTCCGAGAACAACGAGAAGCCCATCCCCACCACCACGGAGAAGTAGCATGAGCGGCAACACCGACGACCGCGACGCCTGGGTCGTCAACTACCAGAGGCAGCGCGAGATCGATCGCGGCCTCACCGACGACGAGTTGATCGCGAAATACGGCCAGGAGTGGTTCGCGATGTGGGGGCCGACGTGTCGCGCCCCCGCCTCGCCCTCGCCGCCCGCCTGGAAGGTCTGGGCCTTCGGGCTCGGGATCCTGCTGTTCATGATCCTCGTGATTCTGTGGGGCAGCTGGAAGGGGCGCTACCGCTCCCTGCCCAAGCCCGAAGCCCCGCCCGCCCGCATCGGCCAGTGAAAGAAGCAGCCCAGAGCGCTCGGATACCCGGTATCCGAGCGCTCGCTTCAACGTGCCTTGCCTGTTCCCCAGCAAAGTGGCCTCTTAGACCCTTGTTCGGGAAGGCCGTTTCCTGACAATCCGCATGCTGCTCTTTGGACGATCGGACCGGCGTTGGACCTGTCGCTTTCGTCGCCTTGAGTACGCGGGCGAGTGTCTCATGTCTGAGAAGAAGATGACTGCGGCCGAGTTCTGCACCCTGCACGGGATCGAATGGGATCCCATGTCCTGCGCGCCGTACTACGTGGCCGACCGGGCGAACCTGCCCGATATCAGCCGGACGCGGCTGTGGGTGACCGTCGTCCTGCTCCTGACCTGCGTGGCCGGGATCGCCTACCTCGGAGGCAAGCACCAGCCCAGGAAGTGCCCCGCCGGGGACGCCTGTCCCCATCGTTCCGTGACCGCGCAGTAAGCGCGGTCCCTGCAGCATCGGGCGTCCGGATCTTCGCATCCGGGCGCCCAACCCTTTGTCAGACCGGGCTCTTGGAGCATTGACACATACATCGGAATATTGATAGTGATGGGAGCCTGTTCTTTTCATCCTGAGTGGGCTCTGCGGATCGGTATCCGCCCAGAGCCTGCCCGACCGTTTCCACAGAGGTGTGCCATGGACCGTGTGTACCGCGTCTTCTGCGCGTGCTTTCTCCCCGCGTTGGTGCTGATCGTGCTGATCGGCAGCGCCCGGCGCGTGACCCCTGATGGTCAGGGGACCATCACCTTCAAGGGCTCCACTGCCCAGGAGGTGAACGACCGCACGAACCGCTGGCTCACGCGCGAGCAACCGGACGTGCAGAAGTTCGAGACCAAGTGTCCCGACGGCGACATCGAGGTCACCGTCACCTATAAGTCCGGTCGCAAGAAGTGACCGAACAGGCCCAGGGCGCTTGGATGGCAAGATGCTATCCGGGCGCCCGCTCTTCTTAGGCGTGGACGAGAACTCCGGAGTCGGATTGCACGGGAGTGACATCCCAAAGACCCGAGGCGGAAGACCAAGGGTAATGCTCCGGTTCGTCGGCGATATCCGCACGGACCGGGTTGAGATGAATGTAGCGGAGCGCCGATGGCAGATCGTCGATGAATCGCATGTGGTAACGCGGCTGCCAGAAGGAAGATCGTCCCGCATCGAAGAGCAGCCCGCTCTTCAAGGCGCTCACGACATCGGCCACCCGCTGCGGCTTGGGAACCTTCAGGAGCAGATGGACGTGATCCGGCATGATGACGAACCCGTAGAGGAAAAACGGATGCAATTCCTGGACGCGGTACAGGCAGCCCACGGCTTCGGATGCCAGCGGCGCGTGGCGGAATACGGGTGCGCGGTCTCGTACGACCATGGTGATGAGCATGGGGATCTGGTTCTGGATGAGATGGCGTTGGGTCATGCGGACAGTGTGGCGGATGGGGAGCGTGATGGGACTTCCGCTGTACGCGGGGAATGATGATGGCATGACAAACCCCATCCGGCTGCGGGGATCGAGGTTCCGGCCATTGATGGAACGACATCTACCGTTGCGGTCATTACCCCGGCCAGTCCGCACCGCGGGACCAGTGCGGCTGGCCTGAATCAAGCAACAGTCTTGTGTGTTGTGTGTGGTCGGGATCCGAACCGCAGCCGAGCGCCCGTCCCACCACCAACCCAGTCGCGGGGGTCCCGCCCCGCGGGTGGCGATCAATCCGATTCCCGCCGAACAACACACACACCCAATACGGCCGTCACGCCCGTTCATCAAAAAAGCCCCCGCACCGCGGGGGCCTTTCCATCAATCCGCTCAGAAATCCATCCCTCCCATGCCACCCATCCCTTCCATGCCTCCGCCTCCACCGGGCATCGGCTTCTCCTTCTCGGGGATGTCGGTGATGGCGACCTCGAGGGTCAGGAACATGGCGGCGACGGAGGCGGCGTTCTCCAGGGCGGAGCGCGTCACCTTCTTGGGGTCGATGACCATGGCCTTCACCAGGTCCTCGTACTCGCCGGTCATGGCGTTGTAGCCG
>CAZYAK010000044.1:0-6945 GCA_964645935.1 uncultured Candidatus Peribacteria bacterium
AAAGAAACGGCGAACCCTGGCGGAGAAGACTCCCGCCTCGGAAGGGATCAGTGGTTTGAGACGGCCTCATCGCTCTGATCGTGAATACCTCCCGGGGACCTTCGGTCGGGAGGGCCTAGAACACTCCAGACTGCGGCGGGACTGCGCAACAAGCCACGCGCGCGACGCGCGAGAGCTTGCTGCTGGGAGCCGAGGAGGTTTTTTGGTCCTCTGATGACCAATCCTTGACGTGGCCTCTAGGTGAAGAGCGACCGAAGACTCGCGCTTCCGAACCGAGCAGCTCCTATCGCTATACTTCCCCCATGCAGCGCGTCACCCTCATCGCCGTCGGCAAGATCAAGACTTCGTGTTTTGCCGAGGGCTGCGCGGAGTACGCCAAGCGCTTGGGGGGGTCGGCCAAGTTCGAGATCGTGGAGCTGCCCGCTTCCAAGGAGAAGGACCCAGCCAAGCAGCGGAAGGAGGAAGGGGAGAGGCTGCTTGCGGCCATCGCCAAGGCCAAGGGCGAGGCGTGGCTGCTCGACGAGACGGGCGAGCGCATGAAGTCCCACGAGTTCGCGTTCTTGCTGGGGCAGGCCAAGGACGCGGGACGACACCTGGTCTTCGTGCTCGGGGGCGCCTTCGGGCTGGAGTCCACGGTGCGGTCCGTGGCACGCGGATCCATCCGCCTGAGCGACATGACGTTCCCCCACGAGCTCTGCCGCTTGGTATTCCTGGAGCAGCTGTACCGGGGGTTTGAGATCGGCCGGGGGTCGGGGTACCACCATTGAGCGTTCCAGGGCCTTTTCAGGCCGATTCCACGACAAATCCCGTTGTCACGCGGGGCCGTTTTCGTATACTGCGCAGGCGCCATCCGAATGGATCGCGCCGGTTTTCCGGCCCCGCAGAACTCGTTGTCACCACCGTCATCGCGGCCCCATCGTCTAGTGGTTAGGACGGTAGGTTCTCATCCTGCAAACGGGAGTTCGATTCTCCCTGGGGCTGCCAATACGCGTGAAAGGAACACCTACAGTTTTCCTCTCACACTTTTCTTTCCCCTATGGAGAGTTCCTCCAGCCGGGCAGAGCCCGGCTTCGGAACAAATTGTCAGATGGGCTCCCGCACCCCCGAAGACGTTTTTGGGTGCTCGTTCCGAGGGCATTCTGGCCTTTCCTTCGTGAGCGCGTCTCGCCCGTGTTGATGGTCAGCTCCCTGAGCGTTCCCAGGGGCGCGGTCGGCGCCGGAGCCGTGACGCCGCGCGCGTGGGTGTATGCTGAAGAGCATGCACATTGCCGTCACGCGCATCGTCGCCGTCATCGCCGGGATCGTCCTTGGCATCGTTCTCTCTGTTATCCCAGATCTCGGGACGTGTGTGGCCTGCACGGGCGCGGACATCACCGCGTGGGAGCAGCGCAGCCTCTACACCAAAGCCCTCATGGGCCTCGCACTCCTTCTGGCGGCCGTCGTGCTGCGGCGCACTGGGCGTCCGGGAGGTGCCATCGGGGCCAGCGCGGGGGGCGTGACACTCATTGTCCTGCTGCTGCTCGGCACGCTCATCCGCACGGCGGAGCTGAGCGGGGCGTGAGGCTCATACCCCTGTGATCCGGAAGTTCACGTGTGCGTTCATCAGGAAGTTCCACACGCCCGCCACGGCCGCGATCAGCACGCGGCTGGAGAGGAGCGGTAGACCCAGCATTCCCACCAGCACTGCGAGCGACCCGGTGATCAGGAGCAAGCTTCCCACGGCGATGCCCAGGAAGATGCCGTATCCGGCCCGCACCCCGCGCGTGGTCCCCGGGAAGACGATGTGGCGGGAGATGATGTAGTGCAGCGATACCGCCGCGAGGAACGCCGCGGCGGCCGCGGGGAGGTAGTGCACGCCGGCGCGGACCAGCAGCCCCAGCAGCCCCAGGTCCAGCAGGAATGTCCCAAACCCTACGGTGGAGAACCGCACGAAGCGCCGGAGGTCTTGGTGGTGCATGGCTCGATGATACCGGCTGAACCTCTGGCCTGTTTCCCGGAAAGGGGAGTACCGTGACGGCCCGTCCGCCCTTTTCCCCTCGCATCCATGACCGCCCTCCTCGACCAGCTCAACTGGCGCTACGCCACCAAGAAGTTCGATTCCACCAAGAAGCTCTCCCCTGCCCAGCTTGAGGAGGTCTTAGAGTCCATCCGCCTCTCTGCGTCCTCATACGGCCTACAGCCCTACAAAGTCATCGTGGTCACGGACGCCGCCATCCGCGCCAAGATTCGCGAGCATGCTTGGAACCAGACGCAGGTCACCGACGCGTCGCACCTCCTCGTGTTCTGCCCCATGCGCACCATCGACGAGCGGTACGTTGACGACTTCGTCACCCTCATCGCGAAGGAGCGCGGCATTGCGCCGGAGGCCCTCAAGGGCTACCGCGACATGATGGTGGGGAGCATCACGGGTCGCACGTCTGAGCAGCTGGCAGCGTGGATGAAGTGCCAGGCGTACATCGCCGTGGGCTTTGGCCTCTCCGCCGCCGCGCATGCGGGCATCGACGCGTGCCCCATGGAGGGCTTCGACCCCGCGCACGTGGACGTGGACCTGGGCCTCACTGGGCAAAACCTCACCTCCGCCGTGCTGATGCCCATGGGCTTCCGCGCCGCGGACGACGCCACCTCCGCCTACAAGAAGGTGCGCTATCCCAAGGATCAGTTCTTCGTCTGGAAGAAGTGAGCCGTTAGCTCCCAGGCGTTTGGCTGATCCCCCACAGGAGCTCGAACCACGCGCGGAAGGCGTGGGCGATCTTGCGGTTGTCGATGCGGACGACCGTGCGCTCCTCGTCGAAGGTACACAACATCAGGGTGTCGCCGAAACAGAGCGTGTCGGTGTCAAAGGTCACGCCAGGTGGGAGCAGGCGTGTGGCGTAGCCGGAGTGCGGGGGCAGATCTCGCAGGTAGTTGTCCGCAGCCTTGCCGCGCACAAGGAGGTCGCGCCCGTTGAGGCGCACTTCCGTCCCGAAGAGCATCGTGACAATGTTATCCCCAAACGTGTCCTGCGACGCCTGTGGGTTGTAGATGCCCGTAAACTCCTGCGTGAGCACGTCGCGGTACATCTGTTTCATGCCGTCCAGGCCCTTACACGTGGTGACGCGCGGTGAGCCCACGTATCCCGGCGTAAGAGACGACAGTGCCGGCAGCGCGCCCTGCACGAGCGTCTGGAGATCTTTGCATTCCTCTTCGCGCGCCTTGAGGTAGCTAAGCAGCCGTTCCGGCGGCTCCGCGACGAACCTCAACAGGCCACGCTCCTCGGTTTCGGATGCCAGGCCCTTCTCTTCGAGTGCACGGAGGATGAGATACGTGTGACTGCGGGACTGCTTGGCGAGCCGAGCTACATCACTGGCACCTGCCACCTTGAGCGAGAGCAGGGCCAGGTAGATCTCGGTCTCCTTTTCATCCAGCCCCACCCGGCGTAGCAACGGACGGATCGATGCGTGCCCGGCGTAGAGAGGGGTCTTTGGTATGAAAACAGTGTACCTTGGTGTTGTAAATTTTTGTAGACAAAATACGAAATTTCTCTTCTGTAATAGAAATTTGGATAGTATTCCAGATTTCAAGTTGTCAATTTTTAGTGGACAATTTGTGTATTAAACAATATATTATTAATATGTCCAATCCCACACGCAACCCCGAGGCCCGTCAGGATGCTCTGGAATCTACGCTGCTCACGCTCTCACCAGATCCCGACGAGACGCTGCGGTCACTGGTCTGGACATCACGGACCTTGGAGGGCATCCAAGTCGTGTTGCGCGGGCTCAACTGCGATCATGACGTGTCCGAAGAGCAGCGCTTTCCCGTGGAGACGGTTCCACTCCTGCGTCGGCTCGTGCGCTGCGGCGCCGACCGTGAACGCCTGGGGCGGCTGTTGATGCAGGAAGGCGAACACGACCCGGAAGGGTTCCGGGTGCTTTTGGAGCAAGTCGGCGAGGAGGTGGGCGGGTTAGTGGCGCTGCTCGTCCTCGTCGAGACCAAGCGCAATACCACGCTCGATCTCCTTCGGGCATTCTGCCCAGAAGACGAGGACTACTTTGCACTGCTCAAGGACTTCTCTCGCGTGGATCCGCGTCGCTTCCCGCGGCTCCCAAAGCAGCCTCTGGACGCGGTAGGCAGTCGCATGGAGCACTACCGCTTTGCGCTCTGTGCCGTCCTGCAAGACACCACTCGTCGCGAAGAGCGCGACGCCGACGCCAGCGAGCGCGAGGTGTACAACGAAGAAATTACCGACCGCTACAACATGCCATGCTACGCCGTCATCGAGCCCGGACGCACACGCGCGTCTGGGGGATTCCTCACACTCAGCCTCGTGTTGCCGATGGTGGACCGGCTCGTCCGTGCCGCGGAGGTGGTGCGCGTCCCGTTGGATCGTGCCGCAGAATTCGACAGCTTTCTAGAACTTCCGGGCACCACGCTGGGAGAGCTTGCAGCGTCCGGTGGGAGTTTTCGAGGTGAGGCCGTGGTCACACTGCTCGTCACCGAGGGATCCGGCCGCGGTCGGCTGCCCCTGATCTACCGTGCGCATGCGGTGCGCTGACGCTCAGGCCGCGAGACGCTTTGCCGTCTCCGCGAGGGTCTTGCGGTACGCGAGTGGGTTCACCTGCACCCGAGAAGACCCGCTCTGCATCGCGGCTTCCGCCACCGCGCAGGAGACGGTGGGGAGCAGGCGCGCGTCGAAGGGCTTGGGCAAGAGACATCCACGTCCGAAGGCGAGAGAGGGGAGGCCGTAGGCGACCAGCACCTCCTGTGGCACGGGCTCGCGCGCCAGCTCCGCCAGGGCCGTCACGGCCGCGCGCTTCATGGCGTCATCGATGCGCCGTGCCCGCGTGTCCAGCGCGCCGCGGAAGAGGAACGGGAAGCACAGCAAGTTGTTCACCTGGTTTGGGGTGTCACTCCGTCCGGTGGCGAGGATGACGTCGCTGCGCGTGGCGCGAGCGAGCGCGGGATCGATCTCGGGATCCGGATTGGCCAGCGCGAACACAATTGGATCCGTAGCCATGGTGGCGAGCATATCGGCCGAGAGCGTCCCCTTGGCGGAGACGCCCACGAAGACGTCGGCGCCGCGGATGGCGTCCCCGAGCGTCCTCGACGCAGTCTTCCGGGCGAAGGGCTGCTTGGCGTGGTTGAGGTCTGTGCGTTCCGTCGTGAGGACGCCCTTGGAGTCGCACACCGTCAGACGCTTTGGGTCGCAGCCCAGGGCCAGCAGCATCCGCGCCACCGAGAGACCCGCCGCGCCGGCGCCGTTGAGTACGATGGCGACCGATCCGATCTGCTTTCCGGCTACGATCAGGGCGTTGAGGATGCCCGCGCACGCCACCACCGCGGTGCCGTGCTGGTCGTCGTGGAACACGGGAATGGAGAGACGCTCGACCAGCGCACGCTCAATCGCGAAGCACTCAGGTGCCTTGATGTCTTCCAGGTTGATGCCCCCGAACGTGGGCTCCAGGAGGGCGACCGTCTCGATGATCTTCTCGGGGTCCTCCGTATCGAGCTCCAGATCGAACGCGTCCACGTCCGCAAAGCGTTTGAAGAGCACTGCTTTCCCCTCCATCACGGGCTTGCTGGCCAGCGCGCCGCGGTTGCCGAGGCCGAGGATGGCCGTGCCGTTGCTGATCACGGCCACCAGGTTGCCCTTGGCGGTGTACTTCCACGCGTCGTCAGGATTCTTGGCGATCTCCAGCACCGGGCCCGCCACGCCGGGGCTGTAGGCGAGCGAGAGGTCTTGCGTGTTCCTCAGCGGCTTGGTGGGCTGGATCGCCAGCTTGCCGCACGGGGCCTGCTCATGCAGACGCAGGGCAGCATCGTAGATCGGAGTGGGCATGCAGAAAGCATACCCGGCGGCTCACGGACTTCGGAACAGGCGGCAGAACCGCCGTGGTGGGGCACGGCAGGTGCAAGCCTCAGGCCGTTTTCCAGGCGCAGGGCTCGCCGCACGCCTTGCAGTACTGCTCGCCGTACTCGTGGCGATCACCGGCCTTGCAGGGCGCGTCGCAGCAGAGCGACCGCATCATGGCCCCGGATGGCAGCGGCTTCACGCTTTTGGGACGCTTGCCCTGACGCACCTCCACCGCGTGCTTGGCGCAGTACGGCTTGCCGTTCGTGGGCGATGAGCATCCCTCCACGAGGCAGGGCTTGGACGGTGCGGACGGCATAGGGTGCGGGGTGAAGATTGATCGTACACCCTTCTGCCAGAACGACAAGGGTCACGCCGATTTTTGATGTTCCCCCGAGAACCCGCTAGGGAACCCCCGAAAAGGGGAGTACCGTCACTGCTGGATGGCGGGACACGGTCTTCGCCCTCCGTTCGTATCCTCATTTCCTCCATTTCCATGGCTACCGGAACTATCAAGACGAAGACCGACCGCGGGTTCGGCTTTCTCAGCGTCGTGGGCTCGCCCGACGTGTTCTTCCACAGCAGCGCCTGCAACGGCCAGTTCGAGTCCTTCGAGATCGGACAGTCCGTGGATTTCGACCTCGAGCAAGGCGAGAAGGGCCCCAAGGCCTCCAACGTCGTCGCCTCCGGGGGCGGAACGAAGATGTCCAAGGGTGACCAGGGCGCCGACGCCGACATGCCCGAGATGTCCCAGGCCGCGTAAGGACGCAACCCACCGATGCCCCCAGCCGCTCGCGGATGGGGGGTGTTCGGCGTGGGGGATGCGGTGATCAGGACACCTCGCTGTCCGCGGGGGGCGGGTCCTTCTTCTCCTCCTCTTTCTTGGCGTCCTCGGCGAGGAGCTTGCGCTTCCGGCCGATGAGCTGGCGGCGCAGCGTGGGGACCTTGGCGCCGATGTTCATGCCTTCCTTGGCGGCGAGCAGGCGGAGCACGGCTTCCGAGCATTGATGCAGGTCCTCATCGCGCAGCTGCGGATCGTACGAGGGCAGGTCGGGCGTGAGGTCGCGCTGCACGTACGAGAGCAGAGCCGCGGTGTTGCCCTGTAGGTCGTCCAG
>CAZYAK010000044.1:7045-12283 GCA_964645935.1 uncultured Candidatus Peribacteria bacterium
GCCGCGGCGTACGCCTCCGCGGTGAGCGCCTCCTCCTCGTCGGCGATGGCGCGGTCGATCTCCGCGGTGCCTGCGAGCAGCTCGCGGTAGCGTTGCCGCTTGCGCCACATCGCCCCGATCCAGCGCGGCGCGAGCTCGCGCCCGGTGACGGCGCCCAGCAGGACGGCGAGCAGGAACATCAGCAGGCCGTATCCCGAGTCCTGCATCTCGCCCTTCACGTCTTGCATCTGCGAAGCGAATTGCGCCCACGCCATAAGATCGGCGAGACCGTTGCGGTACAAGCGCTGCTTGACGGCTTCGACCTGGTCTTCCAGGGCGAGTCGCAGCGCGACGCGCTCGGCGGGCGTAGTGGGGCCGTCGAGCTTGGCCTTGAGGGCCGCGGGCGTCCATTGGTCCTTCTTGTACTGTTCGCGCAGCTTCTGGATCTCCATGTCGCCCGCGGCCTTGCGGTCCTCCGCCATCTGCGCGGTGGAACCCGCGCGCTGCTTCTCGTCCGCCTTGCCGCCCGGTGTCGCCTTCTCGTGGTCCATGAACGTGATGAACGCCTCGTAGGTGTCCGCGAAGTCCTGGAGCGGCTGCGGATCGTGCGCACGCAGGAGCTCGACCATGCGGATGCTCTGGGGCGTCTTCTGGCCCTTGGTGGTCCCGCGGAACTCGTCGATGAGGCGGATGAGAGCACGGAGACCCTTCACCGTGTGCCAAGCGGCGTCACGCTTGGTGTCGTCCCAGTTCTCGGAGTGTGCCTTGGCGTGAAGGCCCACGAACTCCTTCACGTCCGCCATCTGCTTGGCCAGCACGCGCTGCTTGGCCTCAAGGTCTTCGCTCACGGACGTCGGGACGCGATGAGCATCGTCCTTCTGGCCCCGCACGTCGTACGCGGTGCGGGCGGCCGGCAGGCCGGACTGGCCGCGGCGGCGGGCGTCGCGGGCGTCCAGGATCGTCTGCAGCCAGACGGTGATGCCCTCGGCGCACGCTTGACGGCTGAGCATGTAGCGGGCTCTCAGTTCGGGGCTCCGCACGTCGCCGTTCTCGATCATCGCCTGATGCTGGCGGGCCATACTCACGAGCCGGTCCCCGACGGTGTTGTTGAACGGCACGTCTCGCTCTTCCTCCCTGAGTTCCTCCTGCGCGGCCCGGATGGCTGGAGCGTCGATCTCGGGCTGCTTGGTGAGCTTCTCCAGGATGGCCCGAGCGCGCTGGGTCTGAGGGTCTTCGCTCTTCTCGGTGTCTCGGAGGAAGGCGCGGGCTTCGGCTAGTGCCCCATCGGCGCCACGGTTATCCTTTACGCCCGAGAGCCGGTGGAGGATCACGGCCAGGCGCGCATGGTCCGGATGGGTGTGGTCAAGCTCTGCGTTGAACTCGAATTCCGTGAGCGCCTGCTGGTCGTTGAGCGCCGTGGTGATGTCGTCCTCGGAGGGAACAGGCAGCTTCCGTGAGGCAAAGAACCGGGCCTTCTCCTCATCATAGGCAGCTTTGTACCGGTCGCGGTCGCCCGCGGGCAGGGCGGGGTTGGTGGCGCGTTTGCGCAGCGCGATGACCAGTGCGGCGTGCGTCGCGTGGGACGACGTCTTCTTGATGCGCCCCAGGCGTGCGTCGATGTTTTTCTGTACGGCTACGCTGTCTCCCAGATCCAGCCCATTGCTCTGCATCGCGCCCACGAGCTTCCGGTGTTGGGCGGCGAGGCGCTCCACGCCCTTGAGCGTGCCGGCGTAGTACTCGCTCTGGCCGATGAGCTCCTGGCGGTCCACTTCAGCCTTGCTGAGCACCGCGGCCTCGTGCGCGACCAGGCGCTTGCGGCCGTCGGCAGACACCTCCAGTTTGGCGGCCTCGCAGATCGCCACGATGGCGTCGGCGTAGGGCGGCACGCGCCGCTGGCCGAGGATGCGCTGGAAGTACGCACACGCCTCGCGCTGCGCCTTTTCGTCATTGCCATTGAGCCCGTCGACGGCGTTCTTCCAGTCGGTGCCGAGCTTCTCGCCGCTGGCGATGGCGTTGGCGAGCCGGACGCCGATGCCCTCCTTGCCGGGCGTGCGGGAGTTCACGATAGTGTTGTAGACAGAGAGGCGCTCATACAGGCGCGTGGGGCTAGAAGCCTTGTCCGTGTCGCGAAGCGCCCCGGCGCGGCGGCGGTCGAGGACGAGGTTGAGCTCCTCGTCCAGCGCCAGCAGCTTCCAATCCTCCGCGGAGGCTTCCCCCTTGAGCAGACGGGCGCGCAGCTCCGTGATGACGGCGTCGGCGCGCTTGGCGATCTCGGCTTCCGTGAGAGTCTCTGTTTGGATGCGCTGGGGTTTTTCCAGGATGCGGTCGGCCAGAGCGTCGCTTCGCAGGCGGGCGTCGGCCATCGTCTCTGCAGCGGTGGGTCCCGCGGGCGCCTGTGCTCCCTGACGCGGCGGCATCCCGAGCAGCTTGCGGGCCCAGGTGGGCGGCGTGAAGTCCGACTGGCTGTAGAGCAAGGCCGTACCGCCCGCGCCCCCCAGCGTCAGCAGGCCGAGCACCCAACGGTAGATGCGGCCCTTGCGCGCGGCGATGCGGCCAGCCACTTCTTGGGCGATCTGGCGCTTGCGTTCCGTCGACAGCCCGGCCTCGTGTTCAGGGGTGTTGTCGGGCTTGGAGTGGGAGGGAGGCATACGTCAGGGGTGGGAGCGGGAGGGATGACACGGGAGGGATGCCGTGAAGGGAGTGGGTGTGGGAGGTGAGCGGCTCAGGGCAGCTGCGACAGGCCCTCAACGGCCCCCTCGACGCCGCCGTACTCGACGGCTTGGCTGACCACGCGGCCCGTATCGACGGGGAGGCCAGCATTGAAGTTGCCGAGGTTCCGGACGGCTTCGGCCACTTCTGCCGTGTGCGCGTCCGCTCCGCCTCCGGCGTAGCCCGCCATCGGAATGCCGAACTGGTAGGCCAGGTAGATGGCCAGTGCCGTGGTGGCGACGGTGGAGGTGACGGGGTAGTTCTTGAAGGCCCAGCCCACCGCGTTGACGGGGGCCATGACCGTGGCCTTCAGGCCGCGGCCGAGCTTGTGGTACCAGCGGTCCTCGCCTTCCACCTTCTGCTCGCCTTCCGCTGCGGCCGGCGTGGTGCCCTCGGCGGGAACGGGTTGGGCATCGGGGGCGTCGTACCAGTTGCTGAGCACTTCGCGCTTGGTCTCCAGTTGGCGGTTGCCTTCTCCGTACGCGTTCACGAGTTCCCTGGAGTCCACGCTGGGGTGCGTGGCATCCACCTCCTGAACGATGCCCTCCTGGCCCCCCAGTGAGGCGCGCTTCACGTCCATGCGTTCCAGCGCGTGGGCCGTGGAGTCGCCGAAGCGCTCGCGCACGCTTTCTCGCAGGCGGGTGGGGTCGGTGCCGTCAAGGACGAGGGGCCGCTGCTGGTCGAGGGTGGAAGTAGCCATGGTCAGCGGGGGGAAGGGGCGAATTTGGCGTTGGCTTTGAGGATGTCGTGGCGGAAGAAGGTGAAGCCCGCGATGGCGCGGATGTCCTCGTCGCGCGTAGCGCGGGGGAGCATATGGCCGATCAGCGCCGTGATGCCGCGCGCGCCGATGGAGAAGAGGAGCTCGGGGATGGCCTCGCCGGGGATCTGGCCGACTTGGGTGAGGTCCGGCTGCTTGCCGGCGCGGATGTCCGTGGCGATCTTCTTGAGGGCCGGGAAAGGCTCGAGCTCGGCCATGTTGGCGCGGACCATCAGCTGGTAGTCGGTCTCGTAGGCCGTTTGGGACTCCGTCTGGACCTTCCAGTCGGCCTTGAGGGTAGCGGGCAGGGCGTCGTAGACGGCGCGCTCCGCGGCGGTGAGGATGAGGGTATCTAGCATGTACGACTATTCTCCATAGAATAGCATATGGGTCAAGAATTTTCACGTGAAAACGGAAAAAGCACCCTCCGGGGAGGGTGCTATTTTGCGCCTGGTATTAGCGATTCCCGCAGTCCGACTGGCAGTAGTCGGGGAATTCTTGCTCATCGTCCTCGCAGACGCCATTTCCGCAGTCCCAGATCTGGCAGGTGGGGCTGCATGTCCCCTGGAACAAGCTGTAGATGCCGGTGTCACACTCTTCGCCGGGGTCCACGCGCCGGTCGCCGCATTGGGGATCGGGCTGCTGACCCTGTCGCGCGCCATCCGCCGGTATGCCGTTTTCGGTCATCGTGGGGCTGCCATCGTCCCAGCTACAGGAGCCGTTCTCGCCGTCGTCGCGGTCGCTCACAAGCTCCAGCGCGCGGGATTGTGTGTCGTAGAGGTAGACGTCCATGCGGCGATTTTCGTCTTCCGGCAGGAGCGCCTCGTACGTGTCGCACACCACGTAGCGGCCGTTGGCGCTGCCCCGCCAGTGGCGGCAGATGGGGCCGTCTGGGGGGTTGTTGAACCCGGCAATATCTCGTGCGTTCGCCCCGAAGACGTCACTCGGGGGGTTCTTCTGCTTGGTGCGCGTGACGGTGTCGTAGGTGTAGGCGGGTCCGGGAGGGCCGCCGGGCGTGCGGCCGGCCGTGGCCTCCAGGGTGTTGTAGGTGGGGTTGCCACCGGTGCCGTCGGGCATGCTGCCGTGGTACGCCACGTAGCGGCCGTCGGGGCTCATGCGGGCGTCGGTGGCGAAGGCCGTCACGCGCTCCAGCACGCCCGTCTCCTTGGTGCGAAGGAAGAGGCCGCCGTAGGCGCCGTCATCCACGAGGTTGTCGAATCCGGCCGTGAACAGCACGTCGCCGTCGTCGCTCACGCCCCCATGCCAGATGCTGGCGCCGTGGCACGCACTGGGTGCGCGGTCGATCGGGTTGAAGGGGGCCGCTTCGTCGGCGATGGGCGAAGATGCAGGGACAGTACCGGTGCCATCCGTCCCGCCGACCGGGGGGCCGGAGTGCTCGCAGGCCATCGGGCCGCAGGAGAGCAGGCACCGTCCCTCGTAGACGGGATTGGCGTATCGGCAGCCGTCCGGGGGTGCCGCGCACGGGGGCGGATCGGGGCAGCGGTCGCCGTTTTGGTTCCCCTGGGTGCCAGCGTTGAGCAGTCGGTAGAGCGCGATGGCCGCTTCTCCGCGGGATACCGGGTCTGCGGGGCGGAAACGGGTGCCGAGGGCATCGGGGAAGAGCTGGAGCTGGCGGAACGCGCCCGCGAACGGGGCGTAGTACGCGGCACCGTCCACGTCCTGGTACTCGTGGGGGAGGTTCCTCGTCACGCCCGCGGAGATACCTGCCATCTTGGCAAACTCCGCACGAATGATGGCCGTTGCCGGGCGGAACGTCTTGTCGGGATAGCCCG
>CAZYAK010000045.1:0-12094 GCA_964645935.1 uncultured Candidatus Peribacteria bacterium
GAAAACGCCGCTCGGGGCGGCGCAGGAACAACGGACGAGATGGACTGGTGGGCAATACTGGACTCGAACCAGTGACCTCCACAATGTCAATGTGGCGCTCTAACCAGCTGAGCTAATTGCCCGAGGTCGTTGACGGTCTCTTGATTCTGGAAGGATCGCGCCGTGTCGTTTCCTGGCGCCGCTCCGCGGCTGGGCCACCTGAGCGAATTGCCCGAGAGCTGGCAAAGCCTACAGATCCCATGCCCTACAGACAAGTGCAGGAATGATGTTCTGAGGGCGCGAAGAACCTCCCGGAAACGCGCTCTTAAGCCGTGTTCAGGGGGTTTTGCGTATGACCTACCCCGACCGGGATCGTGTGCGGGGTGGGGGTTTCGTACCGTGGACGTATGATTCGTCATCTCCTCGACGCCATCTTCCCCGGCGCCCCCGCCCCACTTCCGCGCGAGGCGCTTACCGGTCTGCGCCTGGCCACGCACGGGTCGCCCCTGGATGCCGCGGTCGCTGGTGGGCGGCTGGACGCATGCCCGGGCCTGCGCGCCGCGATCCACCGGGCCAAGTACGGCGGCGACCGCGCGCTCTGTTGCATGCTCGGCGAGCAACTGGCCGTGTGCCTCGCGCTTCTCGGGCCGGAGTGGGGGAGTGCGCCACTCTGCCCGGTGCCGCTCCATTGGACCCGGAGGCTCGCCCGTGGGCACGACCAATGTGCGCTGCTCGCCGCGGGCCTGGCGCAGGCAACCATGCGCGTCCGGTGGACGGGCATGATGCGCATGCGGCGCACCGGCTCCCAGGTGGGGCGCGACGGACACGAACGGCGCACGGCCGTACAGGGGGCCTTTGTGTGCCGGCAACCGCCGCCCGAGCGTCTCATCTTGGTAGACGACGTCCTCACCACTGGTGCCACCGTGGACGCCTGCGCACGCGCTGCGCGGGAGGCCGGGGCGCGGCACGTGGCGGTCATCGTCCTGGCCGTGGGATGAGCACCTTTCGGGGTGGTCCCGCCGACATTCGCGCATGGCAGAATCTTCAAGTGCTTTTGCAACAGAAAGACATGTGGAAAACTTTGGAGTTTTCCACCTCATCGGTAGGATTTCGACTCTGTGAGCGACCTCTTCCAAACCCTCTTCCACGGCGCGGCTCAGATGGCGGCGCTGACGCCATCCATTGTGGCATTCGTCATTTTGCTCAGTTTTCTGATCCTCATCCATGAGTGGGGTCACTTCTTTGCCGCCCGCCGGTCGGGGGTGGAGGTGGAGGAGTTCGGCTTCGGACTTCCGCCCCGCGCCAAGACCCTATTTCATCGGGGAGGAACGCGTTTTTCGCTCAACTGGATCCCGTTTGGCGGCTTTGTGCGCCTCAAGGGTGAGAACGCAGAACTCGAACGTGAGCGGCGTGCCAAGGGCAGCTTTAGCGGCGCCCCCATCTACTCGCGCATCATCATCCTGGTAGCGGGCGTGTTCATGAACTTCCTTCTTGCCATCGCCATCTTTACCGTCGGATTCTCGGCGGGCCGGTGGATCCCGCGCTACCCGTCCTTCGAGCACATGAAGGCCGCCTCCGAGCGCGGAGAGATTGTCATGTCGCCGGGGGTCTTCATCGCCTCGGTGCGTTCCGACGGCACGGCCTTCGGAGCTGGCGTCCCAGAGCGCAGCCTGCTGCTGGCCGTGGACGGTCGCCCCGTCTACGTGCCCACCGACATCGTCGGGTCCCAGCTCGGCAAGACCTCCGTCACCTACCATCTGCGCGACGCCACCGGAAAGGAACTGGACCTGGTCGTGCCTGTGATCGAGGGCAAGACCGGCGTGGAGCTGCAGTTCTCGCCCGAGGTCTCCGCCCCGCCCCGTTCCGTACTCACCGGCTTTGTGCTTGCACTGCGCGAGACCCAGGTCACCACCGTCCAGACCGTCTACGGGATGGGCCAACTCTTCCGCTCACTCTTCCTCTCCGCGCGCATCCCCGAGGGCATCACGGGCATCGTCGGTATCGCCGTGCTCACACACGACACGGTCAGCGAGGGCCTCATGTCCTACCTCCGCCTCGTGGCGGACCTCAGCCTCAGTCTCGCGATCCTCAACATTCTGCCGTTTCCGGCCCTAGACGGCGGGCGCCTGATGTTCGTGCTCTACGAGTTCTTCCGCCGCCGCCCCGCGCCCCGCAGGTTCGAGCTCATCACCAACGCTGTCGGCTTCGTATTCCTCATCGGTCTCATCCTGCTCATCACGACCAATGACATCCTCCAGCTTGTCCGTTTCTGAGGTCCGCTCCGGCGTGGTCGCGGATGCGAAGCTCCGCGATCTCTGGTTGAAGATCCTCAAAAACATCGAGCCCAAGCTCCAGCGCAGCCAGTTCATTACCTGGTTTAAGGACACCGCGATCCTCGGGAGTGAGGAAGGGACACTCGTCATCGGGTTGCCGCTGCCCATGTTCCTGTCGTGGCACATGGAGCATTACCGGAGCCTCACGCTCCAGACGGCCCAGGAGCTGGACCCCGGCATTCGCAATATCGTCTACAAGGTAGACGGCGGCCTCAAGGACAACCCAGACCGCTCGTCAGACCTCCTCCAGCACTTCCCCGAGCCCAAGCGCCGCAAGGTGACGGGGCGTCAGGAGGTGAAGCTCGCGGAAGGCATCGTGAGCAAGATCCTGAACCCGCGCTACGCAATGGAGAACTTCATCGTGGGCTCGAGCAACCGTCTCGCCCATGCGGCATGCCAGGCCGTCGCACACCAGCCGGGTGGCAAGTACAACCCGCTCTTCCTGTACGGCGGAGTCGGCCTCGGCAAGACGCATCTCCTCCAAGCCACGGGCAACGCGATCCTTCGCAAGATGCCGCGCGCCACCATCGTCTACACCACGACTGAGGACTTCACGAATCAGGTCATCGAGGCCATCCAGCACCAGAAGATGGATCAATTCAACCGCCGGTACCGCTCGGTGGACGTACTGATCATCGACGACATCCAGTTCATCGCCAACAAGGACCGCACGCAGGAGGTGTTCTTCCACACCTTCAACGCACTCTACGAGGAGCGGAAGCAGATCATCATCTCTGCCGATCGCCCGCCTGCGGAGCTCCAGCTGGAGGACCGTCTCGTCTCCCGCTTCGCCCGCGGCATGATCGCCGACGTCTCCTCGCCGGACTACGAGACGCGCCTGGCCATCATCACCGAGAAGGCCCAGGAGTACGAGATCTTCATCGACAACGCCGTGCTTCAGTTCATCGCGGAACACGTCACCAAGAACGTCCGCGAGCTGGAGGGTATCCTCATGCAGGCCGTCGCGCTCTACGAGCTGGAGCAGCGTATGCCCACCATCAAGAGCATCGCGGACATCATGCGCAAACTCAACAAAGACCCACATGCAGAGGAGGAACAAACCGGCTTCGTGTCCGCCCCCCGTCGCGCGGTGACGTTCCAAGACATCCTGGAATCCGTCAGTCGCTACTACTCGGTCTCGGTACAGGACATGATCGGCGCCTCGCGCGTGCGCGAGATCCTCGTGCCCCGCCAGATCGCCATGTATCTGGGCAAGAAGTACCTCCGCATGAGCTTTGTGCGTTTAGGGGAGCTCTTCTCCAACCGCGACCACACCACCGTGATGAACGCCGTGGAGAAGATCGAGGCCAAATTGCAGAACGATCCGCAACTCCTGCGTGAGATGCGGGCGATCGAGCAGGAGGTGGGGGTGGTGTGACATGAGAGAACCCTCCGGGTTCTCTCATGGGCTCTCTCCGGCGAGGTGCCGTTCCAGGCGGGCGAAGCCCGCCTTCACGGATCCTTTCTTCGTGCTGCGCGGGACCGTCACTCCACCCCGCTCACCCACCCATGCAGCGTGTTCCCCGTCCGCGCCAGGCAGGGGAGCTGGAGGCCGAGAAAGTTGATGAGCAGCAGGTCGAAGGGCATCCACTGCCAGAAGAGGACAGTGGAGAAGCTGAGCGTGTAGAGGATCTTGTGCACAAGCGCCTGACGGAGCGTCGGCAGGTGAGCGGGGCGGCGGCCCGTCACGGCCATGCCCACACAGCGGTCGCCGTTCCAGGCGTAGACGATCAGGTTGTAGAGGAAGAACAGCGCCACGGTCGCGCCCTTCCAGCGGACGTCCGCGCCCCAGAGGAGCAGGAAGGGGAGCGAGAGCCCCAGCGCGACGCCCGCGTTGACGAGCGAGGTAGCCCCTTTGACGGCGGCGGTGCAGAGCGTCCCCATGTGCCTCCATTTTCGCCGCATCCCGACGCGGCGCAACGTCAACTGCGAGAAAAAACCAGCGCAACGCGCACCGTGGCGTAGCATGGGTACTGTCTTGCCCCTGTCTTCCCACTCCTCTCCGGACCTTGACCTTGGCTTCGATGCACGCGACCCGGAATCGGGATTGCGGATGACCGTGCAGGAGGAGACGCAGGCGGTGTTTTACATCGATGCGCACCTCAGCGCGCAGACCGGACGCACGTACGCGTGGTTCCAAGCGCGGATCGGCGGGGACGTGCCGCTGCCGCCCGACCTAGTGCGTCACTGCTGCGAGGCGCTGGCGCGCGTCGAGGCCTGGCTGGAGGGCGCATTTGACGACTACCAGCGTCGGTTCTTTTCCTACCCGGGTCGGGAGCGGATCGGCGCGTCGCAGCCGACGGCCTTCGAGACGAGCCCTTATGGCTACCATCAGCGGCAGATCCGACTCATCCGGCGGAACTTAGGGGCCGCGATCGACCTGCCGAGAGCGGATGAGGGGCGGCGTAGCGCCTGAGCGGTTGCCCGCCCAGAGCAGGGGAGTACACTTCCTGTGTGCGCGATACGCGTGTGACGACCACCGGGACCACCACGATCCTCTCCTGAGGAAGGCTCCCACGGACACGCGAAATCCCTGAGCCTCCCTCGCCCGAGAGAGGCCGATTCATCGCATTTCCCCATCCTCTGTATGTCTCCCGCCAAGAAGAAGGCCGCTCCCGCCGAGGCCCCCGTGGACGCGCTCTACAAGCTGCGCCATTCGCTCGCCCACGTCCTGGCCCAGGCCGTGCTCAAGCTCAAGCCCGGCACGCAGATCACCATCGGTCCCCCCATCGAGTACGGCTGCTACTACGATTTCCGCTTCATGGAGCCCATCTCCGAAGAGGATTTCCCGGCCATCGAGAAGGAGATGAAGAAGATCATCTACCAGGCTCAGACGTTCCGCCGCGACGAGCTCTCGCCCAAGGATGCCAAGGCGTTCTGGAAGGAGCGGGGCCAGCCCTTCAAGGTTGAGCTCATCGAGGACCTGGAGAAAAACGAGCAAGTGGAGACCGTCACGCACTACGCCAATATCGGTCCCAAGGGCGACGAGGTGTTCGTGGACCTCTGCCGCGGAGGGCATGTGGAGAGCTTCAAGGAGATCCCCGTGGATGGGTTTAAGATCATGAGTCTCGCCGGGGCCTACTGGCGCGGCGACGAGAAGCGCGAGCAGCTCACGCGCATCTACGTGGCGGCCTTCCCCACAGCTGAGGAGCTCAAGGCCTATCTCACGCAGATGGAGGAAGCCCGCAAGCGCGACCACCGCAAACTTGGCAAGGAGCTGGATCTCTTCACGTTCAGCGAGCTCGTGGGTCCCGGTCTGCCGCTCTGGACGGCCAAGGGTACGCTGCTGCGTACCCTCCTCGACGGATTCGTGTGGGAACTCCGTGAGGCCAAGGGATACCAGCGCGTAACCATTCCGCACATCACCAAGAAAGAGCTCTATGAGACTTCCGGCCACTGGGAGAAGTTCCAAAACGACCTCTTTCGCATCACGACGCGTGAGGGCCACGAGTTTGCGATGAAGCCCATGAACTGCCCGCACCACACGCAGATCTACGGCAGCCAGCAGCGTAGTTACCGTGACATGCCCCAGCGCTACGCGGAGACCACCATGTGCTACCGCGACGAGCAGACGGGCGAGTTGCACGGCCTGTCGCGCGTGCGTGCGTTCACCCAAGACGACGCCCACGTGTTCTGCCGGCAAGAGCAGGTACAAGGCGAATTCCTCGCCATCTGGGAGATCATCGATACCTTTTACAAGACGGCGGGCTTCGGCGAGCTCAAGGTGCGTCTCTCCCTGCACGACCCCGAGCATTTTGAAAAATACTTGGGCACGCCCGAGCTCTGGCACGAGGCGGAGGAGGCCATTCGCGGCATTGCCAAGGGCAGGGGAGTGACGTACGTAGAGGCGCGAGGCGAGGCCGCATTCTACGGCCCCAAGGTGGACTTCATGGCCACAGATGCCATCGGACGCCAGTGGCAGGTGGCCACCATCCAGCTCGATATCAACATGCCCGAGCGCTTCGACCTCTCGTGCATCAACGAGAAGGGCGAAAAGGAGCGCATCGTCATGATCCACGCTGCCATCATGGGCTCCATCGAGCGTTTCCTGTCCATCTTCATCGAGCACCACGCGGGCCTCTTCCCGCTCTGGTGCGCGCCCGTACAGATGGCCGTCATCCCCGTGGCCGACACGCACGACGGGCACGCCGCCAAGCTCGTGCATGAGCTCTCGCATGTTGGCATTCGAGCCCTGCTCCTTCCGTCGGAGGACTCACTGGGCAAGCGCATCCGCGATGGTGAGCAGCGGAAGATCCCGTACCTCCTCGTCATCGGCGACAAGGAGGTGGAGACCCGCTCCGTTGCCGTACGCAACGTGAAGACCAAGAAGCAGGTGACCGTGCCACTGTCGGAGTTTCTGGAGAAGACGGCGGAGGATATCGCCGAGCGCAGGTTGGAGGCGAGCATTGGGTGAACGGCTAGGGGACCGATGGGGACGAAGCCACCAACGGGACCGAGGAAAACGGCAGTACCTCGGCGCCATCGGCCCCATCGGTCCTCTCGGTCCCTTCCCGCCAGTTCCTCCCCAGCCCCAACCTTGCTACGCTGTCACTGATGTACCAGGCCATCGAGATTGGGCCGTTCATGATCTGGTCGCGGCTCGCATTCATGATCATCGGCATCTGGCTCGCTGCAGAGTTCCTGTTTAGGCTCGCCAACAGCGCTAACCTCAGTTTGCAGCACTTCAAGAGCAACGGGCCGTGGTACGTGCTGGCGTTCCTCCTGGGCGGGCGCGTTCTTGCGGTGATCGCGCAATACCGCGTGTACCTGGGCGATCCGCTGCGCGTCATCACCGTCACAGATGGCAGCTTCAGCTTCCTCGGCGGCGCCATCGGCATCGCGGTGGTGCTGTATTACGCCACGCGTGGGCACCGCAGCATCTTCCTCCAGTGGCTGGACGCGCTCGTGCCGGCCACCACGCTCGGGCTCATGTTCTCGTGGATCGGCGCGTTCCTGTCGGGCGACGCGTACGGCAAACCCACGGACGTGTTCTGGGGTATCACCTACGATGCCCCCAACGTTCGCTACGCCATTCCACTGCACCCGGTGCAGCTCTACTACGCGCTGTTCTTCTTCCTGCTTACGTTCCTCCTTCTCGTCATCCGCAAGCGTAGCAAGCGCGTGGGTGCGGAGACGCTCTTCGGCATCATCATCGGGGCGATGGTTACCTTTGGGTTCGAGCACTTCCGCGGCGACTTCTCCATTCCCGTGTTCGCCACCAAGGTGGACTTCATTCTGCTCGTCGCGCTCTTCGCGAGCCTTGGCATTTTCGCGGCCATCGAGCTCAAGCTCAGCAACAAATCTTTCTACCTGTATGAGGGCGCACTCGTCGCGATCACGGGCGGGTACCTTCTTGCGCGCCCGTGGCTAGAACTGGAGACGTACGAGTTCCGTGTGAGCCAGCTGCTGGCCGTTCTCGCGCTGCTCGCCACGGTGGTGTACGTGGTGGTGGAGCGGCGGAAGCATCCGTACTTTTAGGCGGTAGGTTTTAGGATGTAGGACGTTGGTGCAGGGGATTGCTGCGTGCTCTACATCCTCAGTCCTACATCCTCCCATCTCGCCAAGTGGTTCTTCCGCGACCACGCGGTATGATCGTCCCGATGTATCTCCTCCAGTTCTTCTCCGAGAATCCCGTCCTCCGCTCGATGCAGACGGGCTTGCTGCTCCTCGCGCTGATCTGCGTGTTCCTCGTGTTCTTTGCCGCACGCGACGCCATCCTCCGCTCTCGCTCGTTCTGGTTCCAGATGTTCGCGGTCGTCCTCTCCGCAGCCTTGCCGCTGGCAGGCTTCCTGCTGTATCTCCTCATCCGCCCCTCGCGCACGCTCCGCCAGGCGGAGACGGACGCCCTCGTAGCCGACCTGCACGCTACCCTCGTTGCGGCCCGAGCCAAGAAGAAGAAATCCGGCCCGGTCCCCGAGGAACCGCTGGAAACCGGCGATGCGTGAAGGGTTTGCCCTCCTCAGTCCTTCCGCTACACTCCCGCTCCATGTCGCTCATCTCCCTCCTCAGTTACGTCTTCTACCCGAATCCGGGTAACGCTTCGTACTCCAGCCCCAGCCAGGTCGTCTTGCTCGCGGTGTCCGTATTTCTCGTCGCTGCGTCGTTTGGCATTCGCGCTTGGCGTACCCGTCAACAGAACCCCATTACCAAAAAGCTCTCCAAGAGCTGGGCCTCCGCCGCCCTCTGGT
Organism: uncultured Candidatus Peribacteria bacterium; assembly: GCA_964645935.1. Classification (GTDB taxonomy): domain Bacteria; phylum Patescibacteriota; class Gracilibacteria; order Peribacterales; family Peribacteraceae; genus CAZYAK01. Next base: position 8,501 of record CAZYAK010000045.1, read on the forward strand.
TCGGCCTCCTCGGCGCTGTGCTCGTGGTCTCCCGCGTGGAAGGCATCCAGTTCCTGGCCATGCGCTTCACCTGGGTACTCTGGTTCACAGGCATCCTGGCCTACGCATACCTCCAGCTGCGGCTCTATCGCGCCAAGCACTACGAGGTGCTGCCCTCAGTGCAGGTACAAGATCCCCGGGACCGCTACCTGCCGACGAAGAAGAAGCGCTGAAGGGAGGTCTATTGTTCAGCTTCCAACAACCATACGGTTGGACGAGCTGTTTTGCGTATGCACTCTTCAGAGGCGTGCCCCCAGGTTCCAAGAACGCTCGGTGTGGAGTGTGGAACGTCTTGAGAAAGCATCTTGTACAGGGAAATTGACACGCCACGCTAAAGCGCCAACAATGCCCCTCCTATGCCCCTCAAGCACTTCACCGAGACCGTCCTCATCGTCGTGCTCGCGTGCGTGACCATCCTCGCGGGCGTGCTGGTGAGCGTGTTGCCGCCGCTGCCGGGAGGGCTCTTGCCATGGGCGGGATTGGCCGTACTCACGCTGGCGTATCCCCTGGCGCTGTACGGGTTCCTGCGCCGCTTCCGCGCGGACTACGCGTTCCGCGTGCTGCACTTCGCTCCGTTCTTCCTCGCGCTGCTCTGGCTCGCATTTCAGCTGGTCGTGCAGCGCGTGCCAGCACTTCGCTCCGTCGCGGGCTTGTTGACGTGGGGGCACGGACTCGTTGCGGTACTCGCTGTTCTCGCGCTCATCGCCGCGTTCTGTCTGCACGTCATCCGCCGCCGCGTGCCGCGCCTCTCGGCACTCGGGTTCCTCGCTGCCGCGTTCGTCGCCTTTGTGGTGCTCAGCAGCCGCTTAGGGTGGGGGAGCGACCTCCGCACCCTCGTGGCGCGCCTCTCACTGGATGCCCCTATCACCGGTAGCGGACAGCTCGCCGTGAACGACGATCGCAACGTCTCGCCGTCCTCCGATGCCGCCGAGGAGGAGTGGCGCCAGAAGATTCGCGAGCAACAGCGCCGCGCCTCTTCCGCCGGCCGTTCGTCGTCGGTGCAGAGCGGAGCCTCCTCGTCGCGTCGAGTACTGGCCGTCGCCGCGTCCTCGGCTCCTGCCCGCCCGCCTGTCACGCGCCTGCCGTCCGCCGGATTCGGCGCAGAGGGTCTGATTCCGCTCTTCCTGGCCGGCTACACCGGCGTGCTCCACCGTCGTGCAAAGCGCCGCATACACAGTTGATCGTGCTCAGGAGGAAGCTATGATGCCCGCGATCCGTTTCCCCTCGCTGTTCCATGCTCACCGTTACGTCCCTCAAGGCCCGCCAGATACTGGATTCCCGTGGCACGCCCACCGTCGAGGTGGACTGCACGCTCTCTGATGGCTCCTTCGGCCGTGCGGCGGTGCCCTCGGGTGCCTCCACTGGTAGCCACGAGGCGTTGGAGCTCCGTGACGGCGACAAGACGCACTACAACGGCAAGGGCGTCCTCAAGGCCGTGGGGAACGTCACCGCGATGCTCCTGCCTGCCCTCAAGGGCGTGGACGTCGCGGATCAGCGTGTTGTGGATGCCGCTCTCCTCAAAGCCGATGGCACCAAGAACAAGGCCAAGGCCGGCGCGAATGCCATCCTCGGCGTCTCCATGGCCGTCTGCCGCGCTCGCGCAGCCTCGGAGAAGAAGCCGCTCTGGAAGTCCCTCGCGGACCAGTTCGGCACCGATATGGGCCAGCACGTCGAGCTCCCGGTCCCCATGATGAACGTCATCAACGGCGGCAAGCACGCAGACTCCGGTCTCTCGTTCCAAGAGTGCATGATCGTCCCGACGGGCTTCAAGACCTTCTCGGAGGCACTGCGCGCTGGTGCTGAGGTCTTCATGCATCTTAAGTCGATTCTCGCTAAAGCGGGTCACATCACCTCCGTGGGAGATGAGGGCGGATTCGCACCCAAGGTGAAGGACTCGCACGACGCGTTCAGCATCCTCCTGCAGTCCATCAAAGCCGCGGGCTACGAGGGCAAGATGCAGCTGGGCATCGACTGCGCCGCCTCCGAGTTCCATAAGGACGGCGTCTACACGCTCGACGGCAAGGAAATGAGCTCGTCTCAGCTCGTCGACTACTACGTGCAGCTCTGCAAGGACTTCCCGATCGTCACCATCGAGGACAGCCACTCGGAAGACGACTGGGAGGGCTTCCAGATGATGAAAAAGAAGCTCGGCAAGACTGTCCAGCTCGTGGGCGACGACCTGCTCGTGACTAACGTGGAGCGCATCAAGACCGCCATCGAGAAGGACGCCGCGTCGTCGGTGCTCATCAAGCTCAATCAGATCGGCTCCGTCTCCGAGACCGTCGACGCCATCCGCATGGCCCAGGAGGCCGGCTGGACGGCGGTCTCCAGCCACCGCAGCGGCGAGACGGAAGACACGTTTATCTCGCACCTGGCTGTGGGCCTGCGCACCGGCCAGATCAAGACAGGATCCCTCTCTCGCACGGACCGCGTCTGCAAGTACAACGAGCTCCTGCGCATCGAGGAGGAGGTGGGCGAAAGCGCGGCGTATGTGTCGCCCTTCTAATGACGGGACCCCTCGAGCGTGTCCCGAGCCCGGACGATCTCGATCCGGAGACCGAAACCACTCTCCACACGCTCGCGGAACTGCTCGGATCTGACTCTAAGGCCGCCGAACTCCTCGGTGGCCTCCGGCGGTTGGCGCGCTAGCCCGTGCCGTCCGTGCCGCCGGGCTTCATCGCGGAGACTGAGGAGCTCCTCGCCGCGCTCCCTCCCGGACGTGTATCCCGATGAGGAGCTTCTCGAACGCTTGGGAGTGCTGCGCGCTCATACGCGGGATCACCATCAGCCTTATCGGCATCGAATGGCCGACGGCGGAGCTCGTGGAAGCCGTCGCGGTCTTCCAACACGCGGAGAAGGTCTTGGGAGAGCTGGCCCTCGTGCACGCAGGAGTTCGTCCGTGTGCTTCTGGAGGAGATCCTTTTCCAGTTCCCCGGCATCGACGCGGAGGCCTGAAGCCGGCATCAAGGCGCATTGCCGGTGTTCGGGATCTGCGGACCTACCATCCGATGCGCTCGAGCCCGAGTCGTCAGCGCCGCGCGGCGATCCACCGCCGTTTGATCCATGGCAGGGAGAGCGTCGAGAGCACGTAGCCCGTGGCCGGCACCAAAGCTTGCAGCCAGAAGAGGGGGCTACCTAGGCTCCAGAGCAGTAGGCAGCCGACCACGTACGTAATGCCCGCAATGCAGCCCCGGCGGGTGAGGCTGCATTCCCAGGCCGTATCCGCTTCTACCCGGCGATTGCGCTCCTGGAGCGCCTGGAGGGCTTCCTCGTGCATGCGGGCAGGATACCGCGGCGCCTGCGGATCTCCAGTTTCGCTCGGGACGGTCCTCCCCTATACTCCCGCGGCCGGAAGGGGAGCCCTGCACGGCGTCTTGCCAGGAAGATTCATGACACCGTCGGGTGGAGTTGTTGACATCATCGTCGGGACGTAGCTCAGTTGGCCCAGCCTCGCAGCAGCGAGGCGTCAGGAAACAATCGCAAGCGCGTCCTGGAAAGTAGAGTTGTTGACATCATCGTCGGGACGTAGCTCAGTTGGCCCAGCCTCGCAGCAGC
>CAZYAK010000046.1:0-11987 GCA_964645935.1 uncultured Candidatus Peribacteria bacterium
CTTGCGCGAGCGCCTTTCTTTCCGCCGTTTCTTTGGCGCCAACAAAGAAACAGCGAACCCTGGCGGAGTCAACTCCCGCTCAAGAACATGTAGCCCCAGGATCGCGCACAAAGAAGTACCACCCTCGGCAGAGCGGGTGGTCCGAGAAGAATGAGCGGCCGCATCAATCCTCAATACTCCTGCACCTCGACGGTTACATCCCCGTTCACCTCACTTTGGCAGCTCAGCCTGTCGGGATCTTCCATAATGCCCATGTTCTCCTCGCGGTCGTTGCGGGGGCTCAGGTTCTCCATGCCGGCACGCACCCGGCACAGGCACGTCGTACAGAAGCCGTTGCCGCCGCAGGCGTGCTCCACGGGAATGCCAGCGTCCAGGGCGATCTGCAGGACGGTCTTGCCTGCTTCGGTCTCCACCACCTGTGTCTGGCCGTTGACGATGTAGGTCACCTTGGGCATGGACTGGGACACTACCGCTGCGCGTGCCCCCGCTCAAGCGTCAGGCGGCCTTCCGCTCCGGCTGCGCGGCCGGTTCGGGGCGCTCTTCGGCGGCCGGGGCCGGGCCGCGGGAGAGGCGCATCAGGCGCTCCACCTCGTGCTGGACTTCGGCGTACCGCCCGTCGTTGACGAGGCGCTGCAGGCCGCGGGCGATGGGCATGAGCAGCGTCGTGAGGATGCTGCGGACGCGCAGACCCAGCCGGCGCTTGGACAGGGGATTGCCGAGCCGCGCGGAGGTCTCCTGGAGCCGGCCGGCGTCCAGGCCGGACGCGGCGGCCATGCGGCAGAACGCCTCGATCTGCCCGTCGAGCCGCTTCTTCGCGGCCGCCTCGTTCCATCCCAGCACGTGCGATCCCACCGCTCCCGCGATGCCGACGCCCGGCAGCAGCAGGTTGGCGGCGGTCGACACGCTGGTCAGGCCCGCCTGGAGGCGTCCGCGTCCGCGCAGCTGCTGGAGGGTGCTGATGATGTCGCGCCCGCGGTCGTCCAGCTGCTCCGCCACCACCTGGCGATCGAGCGCGTGGAGCTTGGCGTCGGGGATGGCGTTGATGGACCGCGCGCTGGCGTCGCCAATCACGTCGGCGATCTCCTCGCGGCCGTCGGCCGTATCGAGCTTCCGCGCCGGCACGCCGAGCTGCTCGACACGGTCCTCCAGACGGGCACCGGGCCTGCTGGATCGCACGTCCTCCGGTTGCCGCGCGTGATGGGGGTGGGTGTCGGGCATGGGTGGATGGATCAGGCGGGATCCTGCTCCGGTTGCTCGTCGGAGGCCGACGCGAGCTTCGCGATGGCATCGTGCAGCCGGTCCAGGGCATTGAGCTTCCGTTCGATCGAGGAGCGGTCCATGGTGGTGTGTGGTATTAATGATAATTATACAATAAAATACAGTATTTAACAATAATCGCTGCGGACGCTACACTCCGCGTATGGGTTTCACCCAGTTGCTCACCGTTTCAGACCTCCGCGTCTCCGTGGAGGGCAAGACCGTCGTGCAAGGTTTCTCCCTGGAAATCGGACCGGGTGAAGTGCACGCCATTATGGGTCCCAACGGCTCGGGCAAGTCGTCCCTGGTAAACACACTTATGGGCCACCCGCGCTACGCGGTAGAGAGGGGATCGGCCACGTTCCGCGGCGAGGATCTGCTTGCGATGGATCCTGCCACCCGTGCGGCCAAGGGACTCTTCCTCGCGTTTCAGTACCCCAAGGAAATCGCCGGTGTGACGCTGCGCAGCTTTCTCTTCGCCGCAGCACGTGCGCAGGCCGACGCGCGCGGCGACGCCTCAAAGCCTCTCTCTCCTGTGAAGTTTACGGCGCTACTGCAGGCGGAGATGGCCAAGCTCCGGATGGATCCGGCCTTCGCGGAGCGGTCGCTCAACCAGGGCTTCTCCGGTGGTGAGAAGAAAAAAGCTGAGGTGCTGCAGATGGCCATCCTCAAGCCCCGACTTGCGCTGCTCGACGAGACAGACTCCGGGCTCGACATCGATGCGCTCAAAGTCGTCTCCGATGGTGTGACCCGTATGCGGAGCCCCGATTTCTCCGCCGTGATTGTCACGCACTACGCGCGCATCCTGGATCACGTGCGCCCCGACCACGTGCACGTGATGATCGATGGCGTGATTCGCGAGAGCGGCGGCATGGAGCTCGCCGAGCGCTTGGAGCGCGAGGGGTACGCGCGGTACGGACACCGCGATTCGTCCTCGCCGCGCCTCACTCTGGATTCTTGACCTGCGCCAGAGGTAGCTCGTGGCGTTTCTCCATGTTTTTCATGACGAGGTCTGCAAGCGCGTGAGCGTGCTCGCAGAGCTGGTAGGTCACGGCCGTTCCATCCTCTACGCGGTGCTCGACGCACTGGCCCGGACATCCTTCTTGCAGTGGGCACTGGTCGGGACAATCTGCCTTGGTGTGCTCGGACATGGGTGTGATGGGAAGTGGCAGGCATCCTCGCAGCAGGTCGACCGCTGCGCAACAGGCGTGGGCGCTGATGTGCGTCAAGGCGCGCTGCGTCGCTCTGGCGCGCAGCGGAATCTGGGTGCGCGAAGTTGGCGTGGGGCACGTGGTACGATGCTTGGGTTTCTGTTCCTCCCTCTCGCATGGCCGATCAGACCGTGACCCTCCGTCCGCCCGTGTGGGCCCTCCTCGCCGCCGTCACGATTGGCGGATGCTTCTACCTCGGTGGAAAGCACCTGGAACTGCGCCACCGGAATGACGTGCCGTCGTCCGTGTCGGTCTCTGGCGAGGGGAAGGTGCAGGCTGTACCTGACATTGCGGAGCTGAGCTTTGGGGTGCGCATGGAGCGCGTTCGCACGGCCAAAGAGGCCATGGAACGCCTAGGGCGCGACATGACTGCAGTGGTAGAAGCCGTCCGCAAAACCGGCGTGGAGGAGAAGGACATTGCCACCGAGCAGCTCTCCCTGAGCCCGTCGTACGACTACAGTGCCGGCCGTCAGCAGCTCGTGGGCTACGAGGCCTCGCAGAGCCTGCGTGTGAAGGTGCGCAATCTGGATCAGACCAGCGGCGTGCTTTCGGCCGCCACCTCTGCCGGCGCCAACCAGGCGGGCGACGTGCGCTTTACCATCGACGATCCGGAGGCGCTCCGCGAACGCGCGCGTGCTGAGGCAATACAGGAGGCTACGCAGAAGGCCGCAGTGCTCGCCACGCAGCTAGGCGTGCGCTTGGGTGAACTGAAGGGCTACGCAGAGGATCGCTACGGTTCTCCCCAGCCGCCGGTGATGATGGCCCGAGGCCTCGCCGAATCCGACGCCGGTGTTGGCGGCGGCACACCGCTCCCTGCGGGAGAGCAGGAGGTGGTTGTGAACGTGACGCTCACCTACCAGCTGGGCGACTGAGCACTCGCCTCTAGGGCCCCCCGCAAAACGAGCTCAGGACGTGTGATCCCTCCTCGTGTTTATGTCGGATAGCCGTTTGTGCACACCGTGCATGATCGCATCGTCCGTGGCATGTGGATCCAGAACAATGCCCGCTTCGCCGAGCATGCGCATCACTTCTGCACGAAAGTGGTCGAGCAGCGATTGCGCATCGGATTTCTCCGGTGTGCGCCACGCGCTCTCCATGAGGGCAGGGACTTTGGTGGCGATGCGCAGTTGCCACACCACTCCGCGGTCGTTGAGTTCTATGTTCTGCACGGTGTGGAGGAGCGCACGCACGCGATTGCGCAGTGTCTCACTCCCGGTCGCGACAAGCGTGCGCTCTCGTTCTCGCTTGGGGTGCGGCAGGAGATCTAGGCCGTTCTCGAGTCGGGGCTGTCCCATCGGGCAGCCACCGTACGGATCCGCGCCTCCGCGTCAAGGGTCTAAAGCGACTTTTTTGGCCGTGCTCAGCGCTTGGGTCGCACATCGATCACGCCCGCGCGAAAATCGCGTTTCACGTCTCGGGGAATGGCGCGCCATGCCAGGAAGCAGAGGACGAGGATCATCAACACGTCGTCGGTCTGGCCGATGAACGGGAGGATGTCGGGGACCAGGTCCACCGGAAAGAAGAGGTACAGCAGCGAGACGATGGGCAGCATCCTGGCTTTGCCAGGAGTGCGCGCGTCGCCCCAGGCGTGGAGCCAGAGACGAACGAGGTTGGTGAGGCGGATCATACGGGTGGTGACGGATAGGAAGGATGCGCGCGTCGTAGATTTGAAGGTCCACACCTGCAGGCCCGCAGCATACCCAAGGGATGTTCGAGGAGGGCCGAAATGGCTCCTAGGCATTTGGTATTTTTGATGGTATTACCTGTAAAAATGGGCATGTGCGGTCTGGTAGACATGAGGACTTTTCCTCAGAGGAAAGAGCAGATTGGGGCATTCTCCCCGTCTTGCATCGGGGCTATACTGATTTGATGTCTCTACACACACTCCTATCGGCCCCCGACGCGTACGTCGCGCCCTCCCGCGCTCGCCGCCGCCAGCGTGGCTTCGTCCTCTTCGCTCTCCTGGGCGGCTTCCACGCCGTCTCGTGGCACGTCCCCACGGACGAAGCCCCCGCGGATCGCGCCGTGGCGGATGCCCGCATTCCCTCCGGATACGGCGCCTCCAACCAGCGCGTGCTCGGTGCGCTCGCCTCCATCGTTGCCGAAGGGCACGACACGAGCCTGCGTCCGCTCATCGAGCGCGCGCTCGGATCGCAAGACCCGCATATCGAGGCCACGCGCCAGCACCTCGTTGCGCTCGGAAACGCCTTCCTTCGCCGACGCATGGAGCAGGACGAGATCCTGCGCGCGATGGAGAGTTGCTGCGCCACCGTCGCCTCGCTCCTCGCACTCCCTCCCTTCGTGGAGGCCCTCACGGCCGTTGAGCAGCTGATGACCCTCGAGCCCAAATGGGAAGGGGATTGGACCAACGACCGCCTACTGCGCTCACTCACGTCCCTTGGCATCACCGAGACGCAGCTGGAGCACCTGCGCTCCGCTGTGGAGGCCGTGGACCTCGTGGCCGTCGTCCGCGCCGCCACGACGCGTCCGCGCGTCACCCTCCGCCAGGCCGTGGAGGCCCTGCGCGTGCGCTTTAGTGTCCCCAAAGCGGCGTAAGATTCACGCTTGCTCGTCGACCTCCGGCGGAGAGGGATCAGTCAGTTTCGCTGCGTCGCTATACGCTTGGACGACGCGAGCGGGATTCGGAGGGAGCGCAGCGTTCAGGCGCGCGGCAATGTCCAGAATCTGCTGCTGTACCTTGGGATCACCCGTGAGTCGCTGGGCTAGGGCATCAGACGCCTCCTCTGGCCTTGCGCCTTCTGTGTTGGCGGGAAGGAGGCCGTTTTTGCGCAGCTCCTTGTTGAGGAGATCTATGAAGGATTCCATGGGGAGAGCATGCGCTTAGTCGGGCGGATGCTGCCAGCCTTCTTGCGCGAATGCGTGCCAATGCCCATGCTCCAGGTCTCCTGACCCTATTTGGTAGGAGGGGTCAGGGGGCAGTACCCCGCGGCCCTGTCGGTCGTTCCGATAGGTGTCCGCGGGGATTTTTCGGGATCCTTGCTGCCGCCATCCTCGCCAGTCCGCACCGCGGGACCAGTGCGGCTGGGTATGTGGGTTGTTGGTGTGCGGGTGCGGCAGATTAGATCCAAACGAACGTCTTGTGTGTTGTCCGGCGGAGATTTCCTGGCAGTTGCACGGATACGCGTATTCCCCAACCCAGCCGCGGGGGTCCCGCCCCGCGGGTGGCGATCAATCCGACCTCAACCAGACAATACACATTCCCGTAGCTTCTTCCCGAGTCAGTCCTCCCTATACCCCAGCCGCGTGGTCTTCGCTCTGCGCGTGGCGATCAAAGCAGCCTTTCAGGATCACGATCGCTCTCCACGGGTGGTACTTCTTTGTTGCGGCAAAGAAGTACCCAAGAAAGCCGCCCGCGCAAGAACTCGTCGGGCCCGCAGGCCCTCCTCAGACAGCATGCGCGATCTCCGTTGAGGGGGCCGGGTCCCGGAGATGGGTGTATTTGTTCCATGAGCGGACCGCAGCACGCAGGCCGTACAACAGATCTGCCTATGTGACGTTTATGAATGACAAGGTACCATTACCTTGTTGTGTCCGCCCCAAAGCCCATCTTCTCCGGCCTCTCCCGCTCCACCTTTGACGATGCCAATCCGGCGCCGTATGCCGAGGGGGCGAAGCGGGGCGTGGATGAGGAGCTGGTACGGAAGATCTCCGTCGATAAGCGCGAGCCTGCGTGGATGCTGGAGCACCGGCTGGAGAGCCTCCGGATCTTCCGGGAGAAACAGTTGCCCTCATGGGGCCCTGACCTTTCCAAGCTCGATTTGGATAACATCATCTACTACGCCTCCGCCGGTGCCGGCAACAGCGGTACATGGGGCGAGGTGCCGGAGGAGATCCGTCGTGTGTATGACCGCCTCGGGATCCCGGAAGCGGAGCGCAAGGTCCTTGCGGGAGTCGGTGCGCAGTACGAGTCGGAGATGGTGTACCACTCACTCAAGAAGCAGTGGGAGGAGCTGGGCGTCATCTTCCTGGACATGGACGACGCGGTGCGCGATCACTCGGAGTTGGTGAAGAAGTACTTCATGCAGTGCGTGCCGTCCTCAGATCACAAGTTTGCCGCGTTGCACGGTGCGGTGTGGAGCGGCGGGACGTTCCTGTACGTACCCAAGGGCGTGAAAGTGGCGGACCCGTTGCAGGCGTACTTCCGCATGAATGCGCGCAATATGGGCCAGTTTGAGCACACGCTTATTGTGGTGGAGGAGGGGGCGGACGTGCACTACATCGAGGGCTGCTCCGCCCCCAAGTACGGTTCCCAGGGCCTGCATGCCGGGTGCGTGGAGATCTTTGTGAAGCCCGGTGCCAAGGCGCGGTACTCCTCTGTGGAGAACTGGTCGCGCGACACCTACAACCTCAATACCAAGCGCGCCATCGTGGAGAAGGATGGCACCATGGAGTGGATCGGCGGAAACATGGGCTCGGGCGTTACCATGCTCTACCCGTGCTCCATGCTCGTGGGAGAAGGCGCGCGGTGCGATCACTTTGCCATCGCGTTTGCCAACAGTGGCCAGTGGCAGGACACGGGCGCGAAGGTGCACCACCTCGCCCCTCACACCTCCAGCAAGGTGGTGAGCAAGTCCGTCTCCAAGGATGGCGGCGTGTCCGTGTACCGCGGACAACTACGCGTCGCCGCACACGCGCACGACTGCACGGCCAACGTGGAGTGTGATGCTCTCTTGCTCGACGAGATTTCCCGTACGGACACGATTCCGGACATCAAGATCCGCCACAACGACGTGACCATCGCGCACGAGGCGACCGTCGGGAAGCTCTCGGAGGAAGATCTCTTCTACCTCATGTCTCGCGGCCTCCCGGAGGAGCAGGCGCGCGCCATGATCGTCAATGGCTTCATTGAGCCCATCGTGCGGCTCCTCCCGCTGGAGTACGCCGTGGAGATGAACCGGTTGATCGAGTTGGAAATGGAGGGAAGCGTCGGATGATCAGGTATCTCTGAGTGTATCTCGGCGCACTCCACAAGACGGAGACGGGTGAACCGGCTGATCGAATTGAAGATGGAAGGAATCGTGGGCTGAACGGCTTCTTAGAGAGCATCGCGTGAGTATTGACAAAATTAATGAATACATATAAATACCATCAGTGGGTATGTTCTCAGACTTCAAGTTGGCAGCGGATACGCTCGTGGAAAGCGTGCGAACGGGCCATGAGGTGCACCGCGATCCCATACGCCTGCGGGAGCTTTCCGCGGAGCTCTGGACGTTCGGTCTGGCGTTCGATCAGGAGGTCGCGCGCATAGAAGACGGCCGCGAGCGCCTGCTGACGGAAGAGGTTCTGCAGCGGATCGATGAGATGATCCGTATGGTGGCCGCGACGATTCGCGGCCAGGTGCGCCGCGGCGAGCGCCCTCCGGCCTCCGGTGCCGACCTGTTGCAATTGGCTAACATGGTCGCTTCCACGGAGGAGCAATCCCCGAGCGGCTTGAGGAAGCGCTGGGGGCTCATGGCAGAGTACGTCCTCGGCGCCGCGCACTATCACGTCCCCGAGTTCGTCGGGGATTCCTCGATGATGCGGACGATTCCCGCCCGGACCTTCGTGGAGATGCTCCCGCGCCGCAACGACATCGACGACCTTCTCGCGCTCATCGAGCACATCGAGGCGATCAACCGCGACGATGCCACGGATACCGAGCTTCCGGCCTTCTCCCCATTGATGAGGGCGCTCGCGTCGCCGGATAGTTCAGTAAACTCCCTGCAGCTCATGGCTGCGCTGCGCGAGCTGGTGAAGGAGGAATAAAGATAAACTGACACTCAGTAGTTCCGCTCGTGGCTGAGCACGCTCATATCCCACCGCGACTGCATGTCCATGGTCTCCATGGCGTTGAGTGCAGCAATGGGGTCACCCGTGATGGGGTGCGGACGCTCGGTCTTCTGTTCGTTCTTCTCTACGAGCGTACGCAGGCGCTCCAGCTCGCGGCGGGTGGAGGAGCGTTCGCGCACGCGCTCGGCGGCTTTACGCGCTCGGCGCTCAGGAGTCTTTTCCGGCTTCTCTCCCGCACTCCCCCGGTCGCCCTGGGGAGTGGGCGACAGCATCTCCGACAGGAAGTCGATGCCGTCAGTGAGACGAGCCTTCGGCGCCATGGCCTGACATTCTCCCATCGGGATGCCAGATCGTCAACGACACAGACGACTTACTGCGCCCGTTCCAGGTCCTGAATGATGCCGGTGAGCGTCGTAATCAGGTCCTCGATGGACATGCGCGCGGTGCGATCTATGTGCAGGATCCGACTGAACGCGCTGTGCAGGCGCCAACCGATGTCGCGCTGATGTCCCCAGTCCGTGACACGGCGGAGGTACGAATCCCCACCATCAGGGCCCACGTTCAGCAGCCCGTACAACCCACTACCGTCCCGGACGTTTTGCGGGTGCTGATGCCCGAGCGCGTCCAGAATTGCTCGCGCTCCACCATCCGCGCCGTCCTTGGTTTGCACGCCTGCGGCGGCGAGCGGGTTGCCGTGACGTCCTGCGAGGAGGCGCAGCAGCATCAGCCCCAGGCAGAATACTTGGGAAGGCATTGAGCCGTTCCCTTCCAACTGTCCGGCATCCGCTGCCGCCGGTGTTACCTGGCTCACGGGATGGGGGGCATCACGGTCGGTGTCGATGAATGTGGAGGCGCCCCAATCGATGAGCGATGCCCGGCCCGTGGTATCGGACACGATCACGTTCAGAGACTTGATGTCGTGGTGCAGCAGGTGCGACTCGTCCGCGTGGCGCTTGAGCTCCCGGGCCACGTCCAGCACCACGCGGCAGGCGCGCGTGGGCGGAAGGCCTCCTGGTTCCTTCTCCATGAGTGATGCCAGGCTCTGGCCCGGGTGGTAGCGCATCACGATGACGCGATGGCGCTTGAGCGGGCTCTCCACGGTCTGGGCCGCCTCCAGCTCGCCGATGGCATCGAGTGCGGCGGTTTCCTGCTCCATGCTTGCGAGGATGGGTTCCACGCGGGGGTCGCGCACCTCCGCCGTGACCACCTTGAGCACGTACCGCTCGCCTGGGCGCTCAGGAGGCTCCACGAGGAACGCGGATCCTAGGCCGCCGCTGCCCAAGCGCCTGAGCAGCCGAAACGTCTGGCCGTCCACCGTCAGCGTAGGGTGCTCGGGATTCTCTCCCTCGCGCAGGGAACGCAGTGTGCGCTCCAGAGAGTCCTCCTCCGCAAACAGGCGCTGCAGCTGGCGCGCGGCAGCGGGGGATTCTTGGGTGCCCGGGAGGCGATGCTGCTGGCCTCGTAGATTCACCGTGGCCTCGATCGGCTCGTCGGGCTCCTCGCCTCTGCCGGGTACTGCACTGGAAGGGGGCATGCCTCGAGAGAGGGAGTCTCGCTCAGCGCTCAGTGCGCGACAATAGGTCGTGCACACCCTTGCGCGTCTTGTGCTGGCGCATCTCCAGGTCGAACCGTGCGTTCATCTGCTCCGGGCTCTCTTGGAGTCCCGTCGGCTGGTTCTCGCGGTTGTTGGCACCGGTATTCACCATAGAGGGGATGGGTATGTATTAAAAATATAATACCATAAATATAGGTATTATGCAAATACCCCCAGGCGTGACCTCCGGAATGCTCAAGCGCATACTTGCGGTGCATATGGATGTCCTCAGCCAGGCATCGGCTCTTTCCGAGGCCCTGGCGGAGACGCCGGCCTTGCGGGAGCGCCGTGCCCGGGCCGCGCGTGCCCTCCACAGCCTCTCCAAACCCAACCGCGCCCTGTCGGCTTCGCCGTCCGCGGACGGTACGACCGTGGCTCTCTTGGCGGCCGCGAGCGATGCCGAGGTGTTCACACGCATCACGGCCGTGCCGTTTTCCGGTCTGGATTCCGCAGATGTCTTGGCATCCGCGCGAACACTCCTGGAAGAGCGCGTCGGCACGCTCCTGGCCGAGGATTCGCACGGCCTCCGTCGGGATGCGCTCCTCACCCGCGGGTTTTGCATCATCGTTCCCGAGGGCGTCCGCCTTTCGGCGCCGTTGCGTCTCTTCTGGACCTCCTCAGACGCATGGGCGGCTACGCATCTGGTGGTGATCCTGGGCGCGGGCGCGGAGCTCACGGTGGCCGAGGAGCTCGCTGGCGCCGCGGGCGGGGAGTGGTCGCACGCATGTGAGGCCTTCGCGGGGCCGGAGTCGCGCCTGACACTGTCGCACTTGCAGATAGCGGCTTCGGACAGCCGCATCCGCGTCTCCCAGCGCGCTCGCCTGGAGGCCGGCGCCCGCATGCAGTGGGTCAACGCCTCCGCGGGAAGTTCGGAGTTGGACCATGATGTGGAGACGTTACTCTCTGCGCCGGACGCCTCCGCCGACGTGGCGTGGCTGGCCTACGCGCGCGGCACCGAGCGCATGGCTCTCTCTGCGCGCAACCGTTTTGAGGCGCGGGGTGGAGGAGGGCGCATCACCATGCGCGCGGCCGCGGAGGAGCGGGCGCGTGTGCGCTGCGATGGCCTCATCCGCATTGGCCCCTCCGGCGGGGGCACGGACACCTATCTCACGCAGGAGGTCTTGATGTTGGACTCCACCGCGTATGTGGACGCCGTCCCGGGACTGGAGATCGTCACCAACGACGTTAAAGCCAGTCACTCCGCTACTGTGAGCCGGCTCACCGCGGAAGACCTGTTTTACTTTGCAGCGAGAGGAATCCCCGAACGCGTCGCCCGCGCCATGGCGGTGGAAGGGTTCTTGGGAGACCTCGCCTCGCGGGCCGGGGATACCCGCGTCTCGGAGGCCGTCATGGCAGCCATCGCCGCCAAGTACAAGGGGGGAGGGGATGCGGATTTTTCCCGTTCCTAAGCCCAAAACAGGATCCTAGGAGGTATTTGCCTGTTCCAGAGCGGCCAGCCGGGCATACTGCGCCCTCCTTTCCCCTGCCAGCCATGTCCGAACTCTCTCCCGCCACTGAGGACGTCCAGGTGCCCGATGCCGAGTTCGTCGGCCCACTCGATCAAGCCGCACAGTACGCCGCCGAGGTCGCGGCCGTGCCGCCGGAGCTGCGCCATCTCATCGGCAACGCGGAGCTGCGTGTACGCTTGGGCGGCACGCGCGACACGTTGGCCAATCTGGTCCGGAGCGAAGCACAGTGGCGCACGTCGCGGATGTCCACAGAGAACTGGGGCGAATAATCCACGTATCTCGGCCGGGGCAGGAAACGTCTTCCACGCGCCGTGGCGAACAGACGGGGAGGGGAGATGCGGCATACGAAAAAGAGGACCGCTGTGGTCCTCTTCTCGGCTCCGGCTGCCCTTTCATTCGCTCAGGGCTGTCACGGCATTGTGTAGTAGAGAGACTCAATCGTGGTATCGGGTCCAGTACCTCATCCCCTCAAACGTGAAGGGACAAAGCACTGGAGATGCTCCCGATTCAATAATTCGCTTGATGGACAGTGCATCTTCCAGAGCAAGCATACCTCGGTGATGCATCCAGAAAAGGATGCTCCGAGGCCAGAGATATTCCCTGGTAAGGAAGTGTTCCATCCGCAGGTTCTCCTACGGATACCTTGTTACGACTTACTCCCAGTCA
>CAZYAK010000047.1:0-11797 GCA_964645935.1 uncultured Candidatus Peribacteria bacterium
CTCACCCCAAGATCTTCTTCACCTCCTCTTCCAGCTTCGCACTCACCACATCCGTGTACACCTTGCACATCTCCACAGCGAAGAGGACGTCACGCTTGCCGAGCGCCTCCGCGATGGAAAAGCCCACGAACTGCACATACCCGCGGTCACCCACCTTCTCTGCATACTGGAGGTAGCGACGGATGTGGGGCTTGGGATTCTCACCCATCCGTTTCTCAAAGGCCGCATGCAGCTCGTCATCGAAGGCTTCGGCCGATGAGAGGTCCTTGGCGGCGGATAGGGACTCAAAGCAGAGCATCCCCGCGTGGTAGAGCGTGACGTAGGCCAGCATGAAACGGGTTTTCTCCCGAATCTCTGGAGGCGCGGCCTTCAGCTCAGACGAGACGTCTGACATGCGGCGCAGCGCGGCATCGGCCAGCGCAAGTACGAGCGTCAGCACGGTGTCGGGCATGGTTCCGGAACGGGGAGCGGGGGAGCGCGGCATGGGCTCCACCGTAGCAGGAGGGCGGTACGCGCTCTAGAGCTTGCTCAACCGTTCGCGCGCACTGGCCAGCGTGGGATCCAGGTCCACCGCGCGGGTGAGCGCGACCCTGGCCTCGTCTTTGCGCCCCGTCTCCTGGGCGGCCCAGCCGAGCAGCTCTTGTACCTTCGCCTCTTCTGGCCAGCGCGTGACTGCCGTGGACGCGTGCACGTATGCGTCCTCCTTGCGATCCAGAGAGATAGCAAGGGTCACCGCGCGCTCCACGGATTCGGGCTCGGCATCGGGGAGCGCGAGGAGAGCCGCGTACTGGTCCAGCGCCAGCGAGGCATCGCCGGATTCCAGTGCGGCCTGGCCGAGACGCAGCCGCACCTCCTTCTGGGGCATGAAGCCGTTCTCTAGTGCGTACTCCAAGAAGGTGACGGCGTTTGCGTGGTCGTCGAGCGCGCCGTATGCGCGGCCGAGGAAGTACTGGATCTCGGGCTTTTCCGGGTCCAGCTGGTACGCGCGTTCGAAGGAGGCCAGTGCCTCCTGCAAGCGCTCCGTGGTGAGCTCACAGTAGCCCTGCACAATCCACGCGTCGCGGTAGTCCGTAGCTTGCCCCACCACCTGTGAGAGCAGCGGCAGCGCTAGCTCGCATTCCTGCACCTGCGCCAGCGCGCGGGCGAGCAGCGTGGTCTGATGGATGCTCTGGCCCTGCGGGAAGACGGCGAACTCGTCGTACGCGGCGTCGAGCGTCCTGGCGTACGCACGCAGTGTCGGGTCCCATCCGGCGGCTACGGCCTTGAATTCCGCACGCGCCTCCAGGTGTTTGCCTTGGATGAGGAGCAGCAGCGCTTGGCCGTAATGACGGTGCGGCGAATCTGCGGCGTCGTCTAGGAGCGACGTTGCCTGCACTAGCTCGCCGGTGCGCAGGGCTACGATGACGCGGAGCAGCAGCAGGTCCTCGTCGCGGGCCCCGGCGTCGCGCAGGCGATCGATGGTCAGCTTTACGGCGTCGGTGTCACGGCGCTGCATCTGCGCTTGTGCGAGCTTTCGCAGTGCCGGGATGCCGCCGCCCAGCTGCACGGCCGAGGCATACTCGTCTTGCGCTGCCTTCCAGTCGCCCGCGAGGGCCGCGAGGTCGCCCTGACGCAGGTGCAGGAGCACCACATCGCCGTCGTCGGCGGTGACGGGATCGTTGCTGAACCCCACCTGCTGCCTCACCGTGGCGGTATCGGACGAGCGACGCAGGCGATCCGCGGTAATGTGCAGCTGCCAAGAGATCACCAACAGCACCGTGGTGGCGACGAGCACGGCAGCGATGATAGGGACAATGATGCGGAGCGGCGGTTTCTTCATCGCGGGTCAGGATAGCACGGAGAAGGGGCCGACGGGACCGAGGCTACGAAGGGACGGCGGTCGTCGACATGTTCCGTTCCATGCCCGAGAGCGGCACCACCTCGGTCTCATCGGTCCCATCGGTGGCCTCGGTCACCTCACTCCATCGCCGGGCTTAGCTCGCCGTCGTCGGTGGAGCGCTTGGAGCCAGAGAGCTTCACTTTGGCGTTGGCCTCAGCGAGGTGTTTGGGGATGACGGCCTCGATGGCGCCCCACTTGGCCTCGCCGTCTTGGGGGAGGAGCACCGTCACCTGGTCGCCGATCTCCGCGCGGTAAAACGTGACCGACGCGAGCAGTACGCGCAGCGCTTTCCCCTCCGCGAGCACTTTGTACTGGCCATCCTCCTGAATGAGGACGCCCAGCGCCGTGCGGCGGGGGATGGGGGCGATCTGCTTGTAGATAAACTTTCCTTCGTCGGTGATGGTGAGCTTCATGCCGTCGTTCTCCACGAGCTTGCTCTTGGAGGCGTAGTTGGCGGGGACGGGGTATGTCTGGCCCTTGGAGTCCACCATGTTCTGGCCGTCGAACGAGCCTTCGATGACGCGGCCCGTCACCGGACCCGGCGCCATGGCTCCGGCGCGCGTGATGTGACGCTCGCGCGAGCTGTCGGCGACGCCCGTGACGTCCCGGAGGAGTGCATGGGCGGTCTTCAGCGAAGACATCGCGCTGTCGATGAGCTCCTGGATCTGGACCAGCGTGTCGTCGGACATGGGGACGGGGGGTGTCGGGGCGTGGGGGAGCCGCCCGGGGAACTCACAGTGGTCTCGTGTCGACGACAAGCGGGTGCTCCTGCAGTTTCTTCCGTAGAGCGATGTCTGTGAGGAGTCCAGCTTGGGCGCCGATCGCACCGAGAACACTTGCAGCGTTCATGGTACCCGCTTTGAGGGCCATTGGCAAGTCTTGCCCTTCCAGAAGCGCCCAAGTCGCTCCCGTGCCGAAGGCGTCTCCGGCGCCCGTGGTATCCGTGACGGTGACGCCCTGCACGGCCGGACAATGGAAGAGGGAGCGTCCGTCCGAGGCATCGCACCCGTGCGCGCCGTCGGACACAACCACATTCTCCGCGCCGGAGCGGACAAGACTGCGGATGGCGGAGGGCACCGTACTCTTGCCGGTGAAGACAAGTGCTTCCTCCTTGTTAAGCAGGAGTAGCGACGCGCGCGCGATGAGCGCCGCGTTGTCGGGAGCATCCATGCCCTGCGTGAGCTGGCGGCCGCCGGGGTTCCAGGTCATTCCCACGCGCGGGTAGCCGCGGAGGATCTCCACGAGGTCGTCCATGATGGTGCAGCTCTTCTCGTGGATGTGATTGAACACAATCCAGTCCGCGCCCGCCACGGCCTCCTTGTCGAAGGTGGCGTCGTGCAGGTGCGCGTTGGAGCCTGTGGCATAGAGGATGCATCGCTCACCCGTGGGTACATTGAGGATGAGGGAGAAGCTCGACATCTCGCCCTCCACGATGGTAGCGGGTGCGGCGTCCACGCCCTCCTTGGTGAGGTTGGCGCGGATGCGGTCGCCCCATTGGTCCGATCCGATAATGCCGCAGAATGCGGTGTCGTAGCCGAGACGCGAGAGGCCTACCGCCGTATTGGAGGCGCCGCCGCCGCATGTTTCGGTGACGCCATGCACGCGAACCTTCCGGCCCACGGGCAGCAGGATAGCTTGCAAGTCGCGGTCTACGCAGAGCACGCCCTCAGGCGTCTGCACGAAGAGGTCGTAGGTGGCGCCGCCGATGGTCACCACGCGGGGCCGGCGGGAGAGGGGGCGCTGGGTCATGTCAGCCATGATAGCGCTGGCCCATCGCCAGGAGGAATGCCGCGGTCTCGGCGCGCTGTGCCTTGCGGCGGCGGACCCAGAATACGATCGCGCTTGCGAAGAGCGTGCCGCCGATCGCCCAGGGCGGCAGCCCGCTGGACGTGGTGGACGGGGCGCCGCTGTGGAGCCCGTTGGTCGGTGTGACCTGTTGGCCCGGCACGGCGTTGAAGGGCAGGGGATTACCTGGCGACGACGGCAGGAAGCCGCCGGCTGACACGGGTACGCCCTCGGCGAGCGTCACCATATCCAGCACGAACTCTCCGGTAGTGGTGACGGGGGTGAGACGCAGGTAGTACGTCACTCCCGCGATGAGGTCGGGCAGCTCCGTGCGCTGGCGCGCGGGGAGCGTGACGCCCGTTACGGGGTCGCGCTTGGGCTGCGCGGCTGGGATGGGGTCGAGCTTGTTGGTGAAGATGTTGGGCTTATCGCTGAATTCCAGGAGGTACTCCTTGAGCGGCGTCGTCGGGTCGTTGTACTCCCACTCCAGCACCAGTTTGTTGACGGCCGGTGTCACGGTGAGCAAGAGACCGAGCGTGGTGGCGGAGACGACGGCGCTCTGCGGGCTCTTGCGATCACCCTGTATAGCGGTCACCGCGAAGGAGTACGTCTTGCTCGACTTGAGGCCCATCACGGACACGGATGTGCGTGCATCCTTGGTATCGAGCGGCTCCTTCAGGAACGTCGACCCCGTGCTGTAGTAGACCAGGTACGACGTTGCCTCGCCGCCCTCGGGGGCTTCCCATGTAAGGTCGATGCTCTTGCTCTTGGGGGTGGCGCGGAGGTTGCGGATGCCGGGGAGCTCGCGTTGTACCACGGCCAGCGTGGCACGCACTTCGCTGCGATTTCCGGCATCGTCCTTTGCCACGATGGCGGGCTGGTACTTGCCCGGGGGCGGGGCCTGGAACACGACGTAGTAGGTGCCCTCTTTATTCGGGTCTTCGGAGAGGCTGATCTCGCGGTTGGCGAGGAGCATCGTCACCTCGGGGAGCTTGGGCTCGGAGGTGACGGTAAGCGCCACGTCCTGGCCCTCGTTGGGCTCGGGGGGATCGAACGCGAATTCCAGCTCGGGGCCTGACGCGTCGCGCACCAGGTGCAGCGGGCCGGAATCGTGCGTAATGACACGCTCACCCGTGTCGGGATCTTCCTTCACGGCCTGAACGCGCATCGTGTACTCGTTGTACGTGGCGTTGAGCGGCACGTCTGCGGTGAAATAGCCTTTGCCGTCCGTATCGGCCTCCACGTCCTCTTCTCCTCCGCTGATGATGAGGTTTGCGAGCTTTGGGCCGATGCCCTCCAAGACCACGCGGGGTGTGGCGATGAGCGCTCCGTCGCGGTGCGAGAGGATCTCGATTTTCTGCGTCTGCTGGTAGTCAGCGGATGCCGTCACACTAAGGGAGAGCACGCCGGTGATGACTTCGCCGGAGGGGAGCTGGTCCGTGACGGTCAGCGTCTGTGGGCCTGGAGTGGCGAAGCTCACGCACTGGAGGCAGCGGTCGCGGCCGCCCTCCTGGCGCTGGAAGATGAGCGTGCCGAATCCCGGGAGCACGGCGCCGGGGTCGTTGGGGGCTTCGATCAAGGGGTCCCGCTCGTAGCCTGCGGCAATGCTCTCGTCTTGGCGGAGCGCCGTGACGCTCAGGTCTAGCACGTCGCCGACTTGTGGGTTCTCCGGCGTGATGACGATGCGGAAGCGCACGGCGCCATCGATTTTGTCCCTGGAGCCGCCAATGTCTGCAGTGGACGCTGCAGGCCTGTCCGTGTTTGCCGCGGGGGCGAAGGGGGCATTGTTGGCCGTGACTTGTGCGGTGAAGGGGTTGCGCGTGGCGAGGTCGCCGCCCTCTCCGCGCGCGTCCTCGGCGCTGAGACGGAGGTGAGACGACAGTGTCTGGCCGGTGAGCAGGTCCACGACGCGCAGATCCACGGAGCCGGCTTCGTGGGCGCGGAGCAGGAAGGAGAGCGTGCCGCCGGCGTCGGTCTCGCGGGCGGACGCCTGGATCAGGTCGGAAGGTCGGTTGGAGATGAGCTCCGCAGGGCGGCCGCTCAGCAGATTGCCGTAGCGGTCGGAGAGGGTGACGGTAATGGTCGCGGCATCGGCGCCGTCGGCCCGGAGCACCGAGCGGTCGGTCTCCAGGAAGGACGCGGAGTCGGATACGCGGTCAGGGAGCACCGTGAACTGCGTCTCGCCCGTCACACGCGTTCCGTCGCGCGCCCCGGCGGCACGGTACGTACCAGCCTGTTCTACGAGGCCCGAGGGAATGCGGATGGACACCGAGCCCTGGGCGCTGGCTTTGGCGGGAAGCGTCACCACGTCGCCGGTGGGGAGCGTCAGCAGCAGCTCCACCGTGGAGTTGGCGGAAAGGCCGTCTAATACAGCGGTGGTCTCGAGGCCCGCGATCGTGTCCTCGACATCCACACGCCCGGCGGAGAACACCGGGGTGGCGGGAAGTACGAGCGCGGCGATGAGGAGACTCGGGAGGAGGTGGCGACGCATAAATCCAGACAGTGTAGCACAGGATGCGGTTTTCCTCAATCCTGGGGTCCGCGCGCTGCACCGCATTCCGGCGACTTGTCCATGACTTTTCCCGGCATACTGCCGTGGCGTTTTGTGCCCTTATGGCCGCAATGTATTATCCGTCCGCTATGAATCGCCGCCTCGCCATCCTCCTACTCCTCCCGCTCTTCCTCGTCTCCTGTGGAGGAGGAAGCAGCACCGCCGACGCCTCCTGCAAGGACCAGTACTGGGACGGTACCGTGGGGCTCTGCCTCCCGGAGGGCTGGAACGTGGTCGCCCGTGAGACGCTCGCGCAGCGCGGTGTCCCCGAGGACGTAATCGCGGCCTTCCAGAGCGAGAAATCTGTCTCTGGCCAGTTCCCCACTGTCACCGTCACCCGCGAGCGCCTGCCCGATGACACCGTGGACTCGCCCGCATACAGCAAGGCCAGCATTCGCTCGGTCTCCACACTCCAGGGCTACAAGCTCGTGGACACCCGCCGCGTCGTGATGGATGGCCAGAACTTGGACATGCATATCTTCTCCGCCCAACCCCTCAGTGAAGAGCCGGAGCGCAAGTTCTACCAGATCAGCGCTGTTGCGGAGGGGTATGGGTACACCTACACAGCGCTCACCCCGCTCTCCATCTCTGCCGCGCTGGAGAAAGACGTTCTCGCCGTGATGACATCCGCGACGCTCCGCGATCCCAGCGGCGCCGACGACGAGTCCGCCGAGTCCTAAGCGGGTTTTGGCCCTCCGGCTGCGCCGCAGAGGGGAATTGCCCTTCCCACGCGCGGCGCTTTTTCCTACACTTCGCCCACCTTCGCTTCTGGGCTCCGGCGGGCGTACGGGCACGTCGTTCCCCCAGCGCAGGTCGATGAGAGACAGCAAGGTGCCGTAGCCAAGTAGTAAGGCAAGGGACTGCAAATCCCTCATGCGCGGGTGCGATCCCCGCCGGCACCTCCATGAACCAGAACGCCGTGATTCACGGCAGGGCCCTTTGGCTGTGCATTGGCGATGAGAGCTCTTGGTTCATGGCGAGGACGTTCTGGGACATGCCCTGCACCGATGCGTCGTCCTCGAAGGATGTCCGCCCGGACAGCATCTGGTGCGGGGCAGCATCTGTCTGCTTCGGACAGGCTTCGCCTGGTGTGGACGAGCCAGCCCGATTGCTCAAAAGGCCACTTTCGAGTATACTAATGAGATTCCTTCCCACACCCACATGGACAACCGTGCTCTCGCCGTCTCCGTCTGTGGAGGCATTGTCGGCGTGATCATCGCCGGAGGGGCGCTTGCACTCGGCAACCCGCCCGTCACGGGCAGCGCGCTCGACGTGGCGTTCTACACGGTGCCCGAGAACATCGGCAACTCCCGCGGCCGCTATATCGAGGACAGCGGTGTGCGCATCGCCGAACCCGAGGTGCGGAAGTACCCCACTGTCCGCGAGGAGAGCGCGTCGTCCGCCCCGGTGGAGGAGGCCGAACCCACATCCTGTGAGACCGCCGTCGCCATCGCTGAGGACATGCGCGCTTCGTTGAAGAAGACGCTCCCGCGCGACCCCGCCACCCGCCGCACTCTGCAGGATGCCGTGGACGCGCTGGCCGCCGCGTACTGTCCCGCGGCCGAGGCGCCGTCTGCGGACAAGCCCGCCGTCCGTCGTAACAACAAGTGCGAGCAGTACGTGTCCAACGCGCTGCGCCACACCCAGTGCAAGATCAACGAGACGCACGGCCAGCCGTACCGCGGCTACTGAGCCGCCTTGCCAGGGCACGCAACCCGGGGCGCCGAGCAAGGCGCCCTGTTTGGTGGGGAACACGGGTTGCTTCCCGTGTCCGCGCTTTGCTAGATTGCACGAAACCCTATGACGCTCCCCGCACCCGTCCCGGCTTCTCGCGAACCCAAGGATTTTACCATTGCCACGATGGGCAGCCACTCCGCGTTGCAGATCCTCAAGGGCGCACGTGACGAGGGCATGCGCAACATCGTCATCTGCAAGAAGGGGAAGGAACGCCCGTACCAGAGCTACGGCGTGGCCGACGAGATCCTCCTCGTCGATGAGTGGTCGGAGTGGGACCGGGTGGAACAGGAACTGCTCAAGCGCAACGCTATCGTTATTCCGCATGGGTCGTTTGTCTCGTACCTCGGCGCGAAGCGCGTGGGCGAGCTCAAGAACATGTACTACGGCACCAAAGACGTCCTCCGTTGGGAGTCCGATCGGAGCATGCAGCGGGAATGGCTGTTGCAGTCCGAGCTCCAGCTCCCCCGCGTCTTCGCCAAGCCCGAAGATATCGACCGCCCGGTGATTGTGAAGTTCCACGGAGCTGGCGGGGGATTCGGGTACTTCGTCGTCCGCTCCGCGGAGCAGTTCTACGAGGTGAAGAACCGCAAGTACCCCGATGAGAACGATTTCATCATCCAGGAATACGTCATCGGCGTGCCGTTGTACGTGCACTATTTCCACTCGCCGCTCACGGGGGAGCTGGAGATTATGAGCTTTGACAAGCGCTACGAGTCCAACGCGGACTCCATTGGGCGCATCAAGGCGGAGGACCAGCTGGCGAGTAACATCCACACCAGCTACACGGTGGTGGGCAACCACGCGCTCGTGGTGCGCGAGTCCATGCTTCCGGAGTTCTTCGAGATGGGCGCCCGGGTGGTGGAGACCAGCAAGAAGCTTGGCATGGCCAAGGGCCTCTTTGGGCCGTTCTGCCTGGAGACCATCGTCACCCGCAAACTCCAGGTGTTCGTGTTTGAGATCTCGGCGCGCATCGTGGCGGGCACCAACCCGTTCATCAATGGCTCGCCCTACACCGACCTCAAGTACGATGTTCCCATGAGCACGGGACGCCGCATCGCCCGCGAGATCAAGACGGCTGTATCGCAGGGGCGTCTGCAGGAAATCCTCGGCTGAGGCGCGCTTTCGGTGTGGGCATCCGGCCAGTACACTCTCCCCATGGATATCGCTTCGCTCCTCAAGGAATACGACCGCAACGCACTCACGGTAGGTGTCCTTGGCGGACACAGCGGTTTGGATGTCGCGCATGGCGCTAAACAGCTGGGCTTCAGTACGGTCGCGGTGGCGAGGAAGGGGCGCGAGAAGACGTACGACCGCTACTTCAAGACACAAGGCGGCCGTGGGTGCGTGGATACGTGCATTGTGGTTGACCAGTTCGAAGACGTGCTTCTGGACGAACATCAGCGGAAATTGCGTTCTTTGAACACGGTTTTTGTGCACAACCGGTATTTCTGGGTCTATTTCAAGGATTTTTCTCGAGTAGAAGAGGAATTTCATGTTCCAATCTTTGGTTCACGCACCCTCCTCAAGCTGGAGGAGCGGGACCAGCCGTACAACCAGTACTCGCTGCTCCACGATGCCGGCATCCGGACTCCCAAGATCTTCCAGAGCGCCAAGGACATCGATCGCCCGGTGCTGGTGAAGGCGGCGGAGGCGACTCGATCGTACGAGCGAGCATTTTTCGTGGCTACCAACCCAAAAGACTACGAGCAGGAAGGGAGCCGACGCGAGGCCGAGGGCAAAGTCTCTCCGCAGTGGCGCAAGGCCACCATCGAGGAGTTTGTGGTGGGCGCACCCGTGAACTTCAATTTCTTCTGGTCGCCGCTCACGGGGGAGCTGGAGCTGCTTGGTACCGACACCCGCCGCCAGACCAACCTGGACGGCTTTCTCCGGATGACCGCGGAGCAGCAGATCGTCGCTGGGAAGGCTGTTCCCATGAAGATGATTGAGACCGGCCACATTGCCGTTACCGTGAAGGAGTCCATCCTGGAGAAGGCCTTCGAGTTGGGGGAGAAATTCGTCAAAGCCACGCAGAAGCTGCCCAAGTCGCTCGATCCGTCTCAGCAGGGGATCATCGGCCCCTTCGCGCTCCAAGGCGCGGTGGTGGCGGAGGATGGCAAGGAGGACATTGTGATGTTTGACGTATCGCTGCGCATCCCTGGCTCCCCAGGCACCGCCTCCACGCCGTACTCTGGCTACCTCTACGGCGAATCTATGAGTGTGGGCGAGCGCATTGCGATGGAGCTTCGCAATGCCGTCGACCAAGACGCGCTGGAGAAGGTGCTCACCTAAATTTTCGCAGCCACGAGAGCTGGCCAGCTCCATGAGTCTCTCGCGCTCGCGTGGCGCTTGCGGAGTGCTATCGTGATAGTCTCCCCATCGGATCGTGTCGCGCGGTCCGATCCCTCTCCGCGCGTGCGCGCACATCGTGTCCGATGCCCCTCAGTTCCGCCCCCGACGCGCGATTGCGCAACGGGACCATCCTCGAAGCCCAAGAACGCAGACCCGCCCTCTGCCCCGAGTTCATGTCCGCGCAGCTGCGCACGCTCGTGCGTTGGACGCTACTGCGGCGTGGTGTGCCCCATTCTGTCTCCGACCTGGAATTGCCGGCCTCTGTCCCCGACATTGTGCGGGTGATGCAGGCTCTGTGTGCCGACCTTGAGCTCTGGGTCGATCGCTTCGCCGGCCTCTACCGTGAGCTCTGCGGCCCGCGCGAGGGCATCCCGCTCAACGTGGCGGAGCACGTGCTGCCGGGGATGTTTACCGAGATCGCGGCGTCCCCGGACCTACGCGACCATCGCCACTTCCTCAACGACGCGCTGCGCGTGCCCGCCGCCGGCGTGAATCCGCTCGTCCTGCGGCGACTGAGGTCGTATTTTTGCATCGACCGTCGCTGGCAGCCCGACGTCGCGGCGGAGCTCGGGCGTGTCCCGCACGATGTGGATGTGGGTGTGGACGGCGCGCTCGTCACGCTGCGCAAGCGTGTCATCCCCCCGCATGCCCCCGGCGACGTGTTCCGCGTGTTCTTGGCCTATCCCAACGTCCGGGGGAGCGGAATCGGGTGCATTGAGCGGTACAAGGATCACCACGAGAAGGCGTTTGCGGGGATATAACAACGCCCACGCAGGGAGCGGGACGTGCTGGAAAAGGGATGGCGGGCTCTGTATCGATTTCTTTGCTATACTCTGGTGCAGTGGGGCTGTAGCTCATTTGGTAGAGCACCTGCTTTGCAAGCAGGGGGTAAGGGGTTCGAATCCCCTCAGCTCCACCAGCCAAGTCGCGCAAGCGCTGCGGGCTCCCAGACTCGCGGCGTTATTACATATCCATCTTGTCATCGAGGAAGTACGGCCGTTTCTCTGCTGGCTGTAATTTGGGATCAATGCGCAGGCGAATCGTTCGGCGGTTTGTGTGTGTTTCCAGCTCCTTCACTACCCTGCCCAGGAGTACACCCTTGTCACTAAACACACGGGTCTCACCATCCACATGCCCGAACGCATGTCCGTAGACATCAGCGCCAACGGGCCAAACATCGG
The DNA here is from genome assembly GCA_964645935.1 of uncultured Candidatus Peribacteria bacterium. Lineage (GTDB taxonomy): Bacteria > Patescibacteriota > Gracilibacteria > Peribacterales > Peribacteraceae > CAZYAK01. The sequence continues at coordinate 11,483 of CAZYAK010000047.1, forward strand.
TACCATCGTCATCCCAGTGAATATCCACCAACTTCGGCTGACGCACGTGCTCGGCATCGAGAGTACCCGGCGGTATCGTCCTATCGATAGAAAACGCATGTTTCGAGCCAACCAAGGTATCGAGCTGTTTCCTAAACGCATCTTCAAGTAAGCGGAGGCCCGCACCCACCCAACTGCCAGGGCCACCAACGACGTGGGCAATTGTCTCTCCTCCATTGCCGTCGGTATTGTTCAGTGATGTGTGATGACTGTTGGGGATACGATCAAGATCGGGCGGTGTAGCACGCACTTCGGTATTTCTCGCATTGTTGGAGT
>CAZYAK010000048.1:0-3801 GCA_964645935.1 uncultured Candidatus Peribacteria bacterium
TGGTACGCGGATCCCGTGCAAAGCCTCGCAGCGAACGGCTACCTGGACGCATCCGGCGGGACGTTCCGGCCAGGCGATGCCGCCAAGCGCGCAGAGGTGGTAAAGCTCCTCGTCACGCTCAAGGGCGGCATACTCTCCCCCACCCCCCAGACTCCCACGTTCGACGACGTGCCCAAGGCCGCATGGTCCTTTAGTTACCTGGAGGAAGCTGCAAAGGAGAGTTGGGTACGGGGCGAAGGCAACTGCCGCGGCAAACACCCCTGCTACGCCCGACCCGACGGACCGGTGACCCGCGCGGAGATGGCAACGCTCATTGTGCGTGCATATGGCCTCACGGCGCAGGCGGGCGGCCCCGTCTTCACCGACAATCCCTCAGGCCAGTGGTACAGCGACGCCATTACCGCGGCCAGCGACAACTGTGTGCTGCAAGGTGACGACGAAACCGGCCGTGTGCGTCCGTTGGACCCCGTCAACCGCGCGGAGATGGCCGCCATGCTGCACCGCATCGAGTCCAGCCTCAACGGGTCCGGCCCCGTCTGCGAGCAGGCGATCCCCGACGAGTCGGGCACGGTAATGGAGATCGATTCCGTGACAGCCCAGAGCGCCGTCAGCGTGCAAGCGTCCTTCACTGGACCCTTAGACCCCGAAAAAGCCGCGAACCCCGCACTCTACGTGGTAAGCGGCGCGGGCGACGTGGCGGAGATCACGGGTGTGACGCTCACAGATGATGATACCGTCCTGCTCACACTGCGCTCCCCGCTGGGTAAGTGCGGCGGAGAGCTCATTCTCCAGGTCAACGATCTGCCGGCGGCGGACGGCACGACATTCACGGATTCACGGGCCTTCCGTTTTGCCTGCGTGCAGGGCGGAGCGTTCCAGCCGGAGGTCGCGCTCGTCCCTCTCGCCGGCAACAAAGCGGAATACTCCCTCCGTCGCGGCGACGAGAACGTGGAGATGCTGAATATGCAGGTCAGCGCGCCGTGCGCCAGCGACCTCGTCATCAACGGCCTCACGGTGCACCACACGGGCACGGGCAATTCCCTGGACATCACCCACCTCCACGCAGCCGTGGACGGCAAGATCATCAGCGACGGCGCCTACATCTGGCGCGATCGCTCCTGGACATTCGACTTCGACACTCCCGTCACCCTCGCCGCGTGCGATTCGGCCGTCTTCGGCTTCCGCGCAGACTTCGCCAGCGAATCGCAGCCCCGCGTGGACCACACGCTGGTCATCCGCGGTTCGGGGAGCATCGCATCTGACGCCACGGGCTTCAGAGGGGCGTTCCCCCTAAAGGGAGCCCTGTTTAGGGTGTACTGAGCGGATCGTCCGGTGGGTCTATACTGGCATCATGCCGCACCGCATCATCGCCTTCGTCCTGGCGGAGGGCCCTGCCCGCCGCTCCGACGAGGTGCACTCCCCGCGCCCACAGCAGCGCGCGCCCCACTACTTCCAGGGCGTCGTCCCGCGGCAGTACGTCCACGGGCGTGAGGGCGACGTGGTGCTCAAGGCCTACCCTCCAAGCGTCCTCCTCGCAGAGCTCAGCCGCCCCGTAGACGACGCCTTTTCGCCCCAGGCTTTCCGCCAGCGCGCGGACATGGTGCGCGAGTGCACGGACGCGCTCAGCCGCCACGGCGCCGACGTCACATTGAGCGAGGAGTACGCCATTGCGGTGGTGGACGGGTACGAGGGCTCACCGGAAGCGTTCTTCAACCGGTCAGACCGCATCGCGGGCTTCCTGAAATCCGAGGAGATGGATCTCGATCCCGGTGAAATCGAACACACCCTCAAAAGCCAGATCAAGTACGGCAAGGATGACCTGGTGGTGATGGACTGGGATGGCGCCTTCGTCTTCGAACAGACGGGTGAGGTGGACTCCATCGTGGAGCTCATCCAGCTCGCCAACCTGCAGCTGCTGCAGTACCGCATCCTGGACCGGGACTTGGACAAGCGCCTCCAGCGCACAGAAACTCTTATCCGCACCCAACCGGCCCGTCGTCTGCTCTTCTGGAATCGCGAGGTGAGCAAGGCCATGAGCGAGGTCATCCGTATGCGAGGCCTCTCCATCATGCAGTTCGACGCGCTCTCTCGGGAGATCAAGCTCATCGGCGACTGGTACTCCGCCCGCCTCTTTGACGTGGCCGCACGCAAGTTCCACCTGGAAAACTGGAGATCCGGCATCCGCGAGAAACTCGAGAGCCTGGAAGACATCTACGGCATCATCGCCCAGAACTTCCAGATCAGCCGCAGCGCCTTCTTCGAGCTGATGCTGCAGGCTGGATGGCTCGCACTGATCCTGCTGGAGCTCTGGCAGATCTGGCGGTGAGTTTCACCGCACCCCACCACCCACCGCGTCGTCCGCGGCTGCGAGGAGGCGAGAACGCATAGGTCGGAAGGGAGGAACGGCGGCCACAAGCCTACAGACGCGATTCCTGTTCATCAACGCAACAATATTGCAAATGCAATTCCGTTGCGTTACCATCCCCGCGATGCAGTCCTCCGACCTCCTCCGCTCCCGCGGGCTCAAAGACACCCAACCCCGCCGCCTGGTGCTCGACGCGTTCCGTATCCTCAAGGGCTCGGCCTCCGCGCAGGAGCTGTGGACGGCCGTCGACGGCGGCGGGCACGCGGTCAACCGCGTCACCGTCTACCGTGTGCTCGATGCGCTGCGCACGCGCGGCCTCGTGCACCAGCACCCGTGCGACGGCCGCTTCAGCCTGTGCTCGCTGCCCGACGCCAAGGGCCACCACGGCTTCCTCCACTGCACCGCGTGCGGCACCACGGAGGAGTTCGTCAGCTCCGCGCTCTGCCGCGTGGAGGACGCCATCGCCGCGGAGCACCGCTTCGCCCCCAGCGGCCACGTGAGCGAGATCCTGGGCACTTGCAATTCCTGTTCTTGAATCCCATGAACCGCCTCCTCCCCTCCCTGGCCCTCTGCGCACTGCTTTCCGGCTGCGCAACCGTCCCCACGGATCCCGGCACCGTCGAAGGCATCGGCATCTCCGCGAGCATCTACCCGCTCGCGCATTTCGCCTCGCAGGTGAGCGGCACCGCCGTTTTCGCCATCGCGGGCGTCGCCGAGCCGCACGAGTTCGAGCCGTCGTCACAGGACCTGCGCCAGGTGGAGACGTTCCCCGTCTTCCTCTACAACGGCGCGGGCGTGGACCCGTGGGCCGAGCGCATCGCCCCGGACGTTGTTGCGCGAGGCGGCTTCACGCTCGAGGCCAGCTCGCTCCTGACGCTCCGCAAGAGCGCGGACGACGCCGCGCGGGACGATCCGCACGTGTGGCTGGACCCGGTACAGGCGCAGCAGATCGTCATCGGCATCCGCGACACGCTCATGCGCGCCGATCCTTCCCGGGCAGAGCGCTACCGCGTGAACGCGATGACGTACCTGGAGGAACTGCGCGCGCTGGACACGGAATTCGCCGCGGGCCTCAAGTCCTGCGAGCTGCGCGAGATCATCACGGCGCACGACGCGTTCGAGTACCTCGCGGAGCGCTACGCCTTCACCGTGCACGCGGTGAGCGGGCTCTCCCCTGAAGAGGACCCCTCCCCCAAGCGCCTCGGGGAGCTGGCCGATTTGGCCAAGGAGAAGGGCATCACGGTCATCTTCTTCGAGACCTGGGTGAGCCCAGCGCTCTCCGAGACGCTCGCCGCGGAGGTGGGCGCGACGACGCTGGTGCTGAACCCGCTGGAAAGCCTTTCGATCTCGGAGCAGCAGCATCAGAACAAGACGTACGTCTCCGTGATGCGCGAGAACCTTGCCGCCCTCCGGACCGCCATGCGATGCCGCTGAAG
>CAZYAK010000048.1:3901-11561 GCA_964645935.1 uncultured Candidatus Peribacteria bacterium
GGCTGTGAGGACTGCGGCGACTGCATCCGCTTCGACGGCGTGTCGTTCCGCTACGGGTCCCAGGAGGTGCTCACGGATATCGGCTTCACCATCGGCTGCGGCGAGTACGTGGGCGTCGTGGGCCCCAACGGCGGCGGAAAATCCACACTCATCAAGCTGCTCATCGGCGTGCTGGAGCCCTCCGCGGGCACAGTGCGTGTGTACGGCCAGGCCCCGCGCACGGCTCGCAAGGGCGGGCGCATCGGCTACGTCCCGCAGCGCGTCACGCAGCAGGAGGTGGCATTCCCGGCCACGGTGGAGGAGATCGTCCGGAGCGGTCGCACGCCCCGTGCGCGGTGGGGCGGGCGCTTCACCAAGGAGGACGAGGCGGCGGTGGAGGAAGCTCTCAGCATCGCGGAGATCGGGCATCTGCGCAGTCGCCAGATTGGCGGCCTCTCCGGGGGCGAGCGGCAACGCGCGTTCATCGCGCGGGCGCTGGCGGGCGAACCCCACGTGCTCATCCTGGATGAACCGACGACGGGCGTCGATCCGGGAGCGCGCGATCGCTTCCACGCGTTCCTGCGAGACCTGCGCGCCTCCCGCGGGCTCACCATCCTCTACATCAGCCACGACGTGGACGTGATGGCGGCGGAAGCGAGCAGCATCCTCTGCGTGGACCAGCGGCTGCTCTGCCACGTCCCGGCCAAGGACTTCGCGCGCGACGCCACGCTGAAAGCGCTCTACGGCGAGGGCGTGACGCGCATCCATCACCACCATCACCACTGACCGCATGCGAAAATTCCTCCCTGCCCTCCTCCTGGCCCTGATCCTCCTGCCCGCGACTTCCGTGTCTGCGCAGTCCGGAGAACCCGAGGCAAACTACTTCCGCGCGCGGGTGACCGCCATCGAGCACGTGGAGACGGACGCGAGCATGGGCCTCACGCGTGAGGTACAGACCGTGCGCCTGCGCCTGGAGAGCGGCCCCGAAGAGGGAACGGAGACGCGGCTGGAGAACGGCATCGTAAACGACCGCGAGGACATGCGCCTGCACGAGGGCGACCGGGTGGTGCTAGAGCAGCTGGAGAAGTCCGACGGCACCGTGCGGTACCTCGTTCGGGAGCAGTACCGCCTCCCGGCCCTCGTGATGCTTGTAGCCGGGTTCTGCGTGCTGGCCGTCCTTTTAGGAGGCCTGATGGGCCTCACGTCCCTGCTCGGGCTCGGGGTGAGTATTGGGGTACTCGTGATCTACGTCGTGCCCGCCATCGGCGGCGGACAGAACCCGCTGGCGGTGAGCCTTATCGGGTCGTTCATCATCGCGTGCACGTCGCTGTATCTCGCCCACGGCTTCCACAAGCGCACGACGGTGGCACTGCTCTCCACGCTCCTCACCCTCGGGATCTCGGTGCTACTGGCGATGCTCTTCGTACGCGTGGCCAAGCTCTTTGGCACGGGCACCGAGGAGGCGATGTTCCTGCAGCTGGGGCCGCTGGAGCAGGTAAACCTGCGGGGCCTGCTCCTCGGCGGGATGGTCATCGGCTGTCTGGGAGTGCTCGACGATATCACCACCGCCCAGACCGCGGCCGTGGACGAGATCCGCAAGGCGAACCCCTCGCTCACCGCTTCGGAGCTGTGGCGCGCGGGCATGTCGGTGGGCCGCGAGCACATCGCCGCACTCATCAACACGCTGGCCCTGGCCTACGCCGGCGCATCGTTGCCGCTGCTGCTGCTCTTCCGGACGCAGGGCGATTTGCCGCTCTGGCTGACCCTCAATAGCGAGTTCCTGGCGGAGGAGATTATCCGCACTCTCGTGGGCAGCACCACGCTCCTCTTTGCCGTCCCCCTTTCCACCTGGCTCGCCGTCACAGTGCTGCCGAAGCTGAAAGGCGGAGGCGGGCACACGCATTTCCACGCCCATCCGTGAAGCATCAAGCACCAAGCACCACCATCCAAACACTGCCTGAGCGTTGGTGCTTGTGATTTGGAATTTCCCCTTCTCCTATGGATCTCTTCGCGCATGACTTCATGGTCCGGGCGATGCTCGCGGGATTGGTCACCGCCGTGATCGCCCCCACTATCGGGATCTTCCTGGTGACGCGCCGGTACGCCTTCCTAGCCGACACTCTCGCACACGTCTCGCTGGCCGGCGTGGCCGTGGGGTTCCTGACGGGGCTCCCACCCATCATCACGGCCGTCATCGCTTCCGTAGGCGCAGCGCTGTGGGCCGAGCACCTGCGCGCCACCAAGCGGCTGCTCGGGGAATCCGCGTTGGCGCTCTTCCTCTCCGGCGGGCTCGCGCTCGCGGCCGTGCTCCTCACCGCATCCCGCGGGGGCAACGCGAGCATCTCGGGGATCCTGTTCGGCAGCATCACCACGGTCACGATCCAAGACCTCGGACTTATCGCCGTCCTCGGCGTGGTGTGCCTGGCCGTGGTGGCGTCGTTCTGGCGCCCGCTCTTCCTGGCCTCGGTGGATGAAGACCTCGCAGCCTCGGGAGGGTTGCCCGTGGCCATGCTCAACCGTCTCCTCGTTGTGCTTGCAGCCGTCACAGTCGCATTGAGCCTCCGCATCGTGGGCGTGCTGCTCGTGGGCGCGCTCATCGTGATCCCCGTCATCGCGGCCACGCAGCTCAAGCTGGGGTTCCTCCGCACGTACCTCGTGGCCGTCGCTATCTCGATCGCTTCGGTCGTGGCGGGGCTCGTCACGTCCTACGAGTTCGGCTTCGCCAGCGGAGGGACCATTGTGCTCTTCACGCTCGCGGGATTCGGTGCGTGCAGCCTCCTGGGCTCGCGTTGGCGCTAATGAGGAAGCAGTCCCGACTGCTGACGGGAGTTCGTCGTCAGTCTCGGATTCCACACCGTGCGAACACCATGACATCGACCGCAGCATGACGGAGAATGACGGTCATTCCTTCCATCTCCCTCTTCATGCGCCGCCCGGCCTCCCTCCTCGCTCTCACGCTGCTCCTCGGCGCCTGCACCGCGACCGTCACGCCCGACGCACCCGACGCGCCGGTGTCAGACAGCGCGTCTGCGACCGATGGGACCCTTGTCATCCAAGGCTCCGACACCGAGGTACAGCTCGTTTCCTCGCTGGCAGAGGCATTCGGAGCGATGGTCCCGGACGCCGACCTCTCGGTGACCGGCGGGGGCAGTGCCACGGGTATCGCGGCGCTCATCAATGGCACCACGGACATCGCCAACTCCTCGCGCGCCATGGACGAAAAGGAACGCGAGCTCGCGTCGATCAACAACGTGGACGTGCGCGAGGTGGTCCTGGCGCGCGACGGGCTCACGCTCGTCACGCACCCGTCCAACCCCGTCGGGGCGCTCTCGGTGGAGCAGATCGGTCGCATCTACCGCGGCGAGATCACCAACTGGGCCGACATCGGCGGGCCCGACGCGCCCATCGTGCTGTACGGCCGCCAGAGCACCTCGGGCACCTTCGGCTACTTCCGCGACACCGTGCTCCAGGCCGACTACGCGGCGGAGATGCGCCAGATGGAAGGAAACCAAGCCATCGTGGACGCCGTGGCGGCAGACGAGCAGGGCATCGGATACGTGGGCGTGGGGTACCTGCGCGGCGACGGCATCCTAGACCGCATCAAGGCCCTGCCGCTCTCCCGCGAGGACGGCGGCGAGGCGTTCTCGTCGCTGGACCGCGACGCGGTGCTGAACGGCAGCTATCCGCTGGCCCGACCCATCTACCAGTACGTCAACGGCGTGCCCGCGGCGGGATCGCTCGTACAGCAATTCCTCGCGTACGAGCTGTCGGAGGGCGGTCAGGCCACCGTGGAGCAGAGCGGCTTCTACCCGGTGACGGAGGCGGACGCCACCGCCAACGCCGCGCTGCTCGGCGCCGTCCGCTGACATGCGCCACGCACCGCGTCCTTTCCCGGGTCCACTCGGGTCCGCCTTCGCGGACCGCGTGGCAGCGCTCCTCCTGCGAACCATCGCCGCGCTCTCTGTGGCGCTGCTGGCGGGAATCTTCCTCTTCCTGGCCGGGAACGCGTTCGGGCTCATCGGCAAGGTACCGTTGCAGGAATTCTTCCTGGGTTCCCGGTGGAACCCGGGAGCCTACGGCGAGGCGCGATGGGGCATCCTTCCGCTCCTCACAGGCACGTTTTTCGTGAGTGCAGGCGCGATGGCGTTTGCGGTGCCCTTCGGGCTGGCGTTAGCCATATACCTCTCCGAGGTCGCACCGCCCCGCCGTCGGGAGTTGCTCAAACCCGCGGTAGAGATGATCGCAGGGATCCCCTCGGTGGTGCTGGGCTTGCTTGGGCTTCTGTATCTCGCGCCGCTCGTAGCCAAGGTCTTCCACCTTAGTAACGGGCTTAGTGCGCTCACGGCGTCACTGTTGGTGGGACTGTCCGCTGTACCCACCATCGCGAGCTTGGCAGAGGACGCGCTCACGGCAGTACCCGTGAACCTGCGCCATGCCAGCCTGGCACTGGGTTCCACGCAATGGACCGCCATTTGGAAGACTGTCCTGCCCGCTGCGCGCACGGGCGTGGTAGCCGCGGTGATGCTGGGGCTCGGACGTGCCATCGGCGAGACCATCGTGGTGCTGATGGTGGCCGGCAACAGCCTGGCGTTCCCGCATTCGCTGCTCGATCCCGTCCGCCCCATGACCGCCACCATCGCCATCGAGATCCGTGAGGTGGTGGTGGGCGACGCCCACTGGCACGCGCTCTTCGCGGTGGGTTTTGTCCTCTTCGTGCTCACGTTCCTCCTCAATTCCCTCAGCGATGCCCTCGTCGCACGCCATCACCGGCACTGACGCCACGCGGCGCGCGGCGCGCGCGCAACGCGTGTGGTTTGCGCTGTTCCGTCTCAGCGCCGTGCTCTCCGTGGCCGTACTCGCGGGCACGGTGCTGCTGCTCCTCGAAGCCGGCTCGGGCGCTCTCAGCTGGCAGTTCCTCACCGCCGCATGGCAGCAGCGGGACATTACGCAGGGCGGCATCGCGCCGGCCATCGCAGGGTCGCTGCTGCTGGGAGTTGGGGTGGCGATCCTCAGCTTCCCGCTGGGAGTCGGCACTGCCGTCTTCCTCACGGAGTACGCGCGGGGATCGCGCGCGCGGCGTGTGGTGGAGGTGGCCATCCGCAACCTCGCGGGCGTGCCGTCGGTGGTGTACGGGCTGTTCGGACTAGCGCTGTTCGTGCACGGGCTGCATTTGGGAATGTCGCTGCTGTCGGCCGTGTGCACACTCTCGGCGATGACGCTGCCATGGATTATCAGTGCGTCGGCAGAGGCGCTCTCCACCGTCCCACAGGCTTTCCGGCAGGGCAGCATGGCTCTTGGGGCCACCCGCTGGCAGACCACATGGCGCGTGGTGCTGCCTTCCGCACTCCCCGGCTGCATCACGGGCGGGATCATCGGCGTGGCACGCGCCATGGGCGAGACGGCGCCTATCATCCTGGTGGGCGCAACGTTCTACCTATCGCGCCTGCCGTCATCACCGTTGGATCGGTTCATGGCGCTGCCCTACCACACGTTCATCCTCGCCACACAACACTCCAGCCCCTCCGCCCCCGCGTATGCTGCCGCCACCGCGCTCACGCTCATCGGCCTCACGTTCGCACTGAGCTTCGGTGCCATCCTCTTCCGCTCATCTGTCCGGCGCCGCCGCGACTGGTGACTCCCTCCCCCATGGAACACATCGCCCTCCGCACCCACGACCTCAGCGTCGCGTACGCCGGCCACCCCGCCGTCCGGGGAGTGAGTCTGCACATCCCACGCCACCGCATCACGGCCTTGATCGGCCCGTCTGGTAGCGGGAAATCGACGTTCCTCCGGGCGCTCAACCGCATGCACGACGCCACCGCGACGGCTGCCGTCACGGGATCAGCGCTCTTGGAAGGTGGGAACCTCCTAGACCCACGCACCGACGTCATCGCCCTTCGCCAGCGCGTGGGCATGGTGTTCCAGCACCCCACGCCCTTCCCCACGTCCATCTACCGGAACATCTCGTACGGGCTGGAGATCCAGGGCCAACGCGCGCCGCGCAGGTGGGCGGGGTTGCTGCGACGCGCCATCGACCCCGCGGTCGTCGCCGCGAGCGAAGATCCGGTGGATCTCGCCGTGGTGCGGAGCCTCACGGAAGCCGCACTCTGGGACGAGGTGAAGGACCGCCTGCACGCACCGGCGCTGCGCCTCTCCGGCGGGCAGCAGCAGCGTCTCTGCATCGCGCGCGCCATCGCGGTGCGACCGGAGGTACTGCTCCTGGATGAGCCCTGCTCCTCGCTAGATCCCCTCTCCACTCGCGCCATCGAGGAGCTGCTGGTCCGTCTCAAGGAGCACTACACCATCGTCATTGTCACCCACAACCTCCCTCAGGCTCGGCGCATTGCGGATCACGTGGCGTTCTTTCACAGCGGCGCACTGGTGGAGCAGGGCACGGCAGACCACGTTTTTGGGCCGGTGGCCCATGCGCTGACGCGGGAATACGTCGCAGGGGGATTCGGGTAAAACTGTATCTGTACAATATTTTTATATAAAGTACACTTCCCGCATGATCGAGGCCTCCACGCTCGACGTGCACTTCATTCGCCACGGCGAGAAGCTCGCCGAAGCGCTCACGCCCCGCGGTGTGGAGCAGGCAGTCGCGTACGCGCAAGCGATGTCCGAAGGACGCATCCTCGGCGTGCGCTCCAGCACTGCCGAGCGCGTGCGGGAGACCATGACGTGGATCGCATGTTCGCGCGCGGACGCGGAGCACCTGCCCATCGAGCCGCGCGAGGAGCTGGCCATCCCACCCATGTCACAGGAAGCCCTGCGGAGGTTCCGCGCCCTGGAAGCCACCGGTGATCCCGATGCGGCGGCAGAGTGGTTCCTCTCCTTCGGCGACCGCGGACCGGATGCGAAGAGCGCCTCCCCAGCCGAGGCCGCTCGGCGGATCGGGTCGGTGCTGTGGGCGGAGTGGCTGGCGTTCGACGGAGAACGGCCCGGTCCAGCGCACATCCTCAACGGCACGCACCAGACGCTGGTGGAATCGCTCCTGCAGCGCATCATGGTCCGGCGGACGTCGCAGGGTCCGGTGACGGGATTCACGTCCCTCCGGGAGATCGGCGGAGCCCTGCGGTTCGCGGAAGGCGCCGTGTTCCGGATCGCCGGGGACACCTCGAAAAAGACCCTGAAGCTCCTCTTCCGCGGGGAGCAGCACGAGGTGGATTTGGCGCGGCTGGAAGCGCTTCTTTCCGCAGAAAGACAGGCCATATCTTAATGCCTCCCGAAGAGGTATTTGCTATATTTCAATTTTTATTGTATCATAATAAGCAACATCCACTTCCCCACACTCCCATGGCGAAGAAGCGCCCCCTCGTTCAGAACCGCACGCTCACCCGCGTGGAGAGCCTGCTCGGCGTCTTCATGGCGCTGCTCCTCCCGGCGCTTTCCGCCGGTGCGGCCCTGCCGCAGCTAACGGCCATGGCGATCAAGTGAGGCAGTAATCCCCACGTACCGTTCGGTCCCGAGGGCGACCTCTGGGTCCGTTTCGGTGTGCGACGGCGGTTCGGTATCCCCGCGGATCGGCGCCCGGAAAGCCCCTGATCAGACACGCGGTCCTGTTCGGCCGCCCTTGAACGTGCGTGCCATGCAGACCGTGGGTAACACTGTGTGCGACGTGCATGCCCTCGCGGTCCGTCACGACGCCAATCCCACCTCCCCCCGTGAAGACGGGCGAGGC
>CAZYAK010000049.1:0-5561 GCA_964645935.1 uncultured Candidatus Peribacteria bacterium
AATTTGAGACGCTCTTTCTCTCAGTTCTTTGTCCCAGGGGATCGCGTCCCAAGCCCACGACGCGACGTCCTCGGCTTGGTGACGGAGATCGCGCACAAAGAAGGAGCACCCTCGGTAGAGCAAACCGTGCGAGGAGAAGAGCGACCGCTTCCCTATGCAGCCCGTTCTTCCCCATGCAGGGGGAGGGCATCGCGTTCCTCTTCGCCTTCTTGTGGCAGCAGCGTCGCCGCGGTCTGGATCCGCGGTATTCGCTCCCCCACCCTCGCCGCACAGCGCGCGCGGAAATCCGCCTCGATGATGCGGAGGTCTTCCAAGACTTGGCCGTCCAGGTACACAACGTTGTGCATAAGCACCGTGCGCAGCGTGCCGCGCGTCATGTCGTTCTGCCCGGGTTTCCAGTACTCCTTCACGAGTGCGGGAAAGACTGCTCCCAAGCCTGGTTCGGCAGCGGGGTAATCGGGTTCAGAAGGTAGAGCGTGCATGGCGGGTGGGGAGGGTGCGGCACATGCTCCGCGCGTCTTGCCTCAACCACCAATCAATAGAGCTACGGATTCGCAATCATGGCTCCAATCAGCTCCGAATCACTAGTTCGGGCAATTCGGTTCCGGGGGCGGGGGCAGGCCCGCTTTCTCCGCGCATTTCTTGGCGCGCGAGTTTATGCAGGTGTCACTCAGGTACGCGCCTGAAACGTACGGAAAGCACTCGTCCGTGAGGGTGATGCGCGCTACGTGCTCCAGGCGCTGTTGGCACTCGCGTTCCATGCAGGTGCGCAGGAGGAAGTACGTGAAGTCGCGCACAAACCCACGGAGCCCCCCGTCCACCACAGTCGCCAGATGTGACAGTCGCCCCACGGCCTCGGTGAAGTTTTCCATAGATTCCTCCATCTGGGCCGTGGAGTCCCCTGCCATGGCGAAGATGCTGACATCCAGCTTGGCTTGCTCGCGACCTCCAGTGGCGATGCTGCTGCGCACGTGGTCCATGATGCTCTGTATCCAGAACAGGGACCACCGGTCGTCGGATTCCGGCGTGACGGCAGCGGCGTCATCCTCCTCGTCGGGGATCTCGTCGTCGGCTGGCGCGTAATTCTTGGGATAGGGGCGGTCCAATTCCTGGCGGCGCTTGAGATCTTCAAATTCCAGGAGCAGATAGCTCTCGTTCTCGTTGAGGCGGAACGGTCCGCGCAGAGCGCGCACCACTGCTCCGGGCGGCACGCCCTCGGGGTTGCAGCCCTCGCGCTGCCGGTGCGTGCGCGTGCCCACGGCCGTGTCGGAGGGGTTGTCGCCGAGCGTCACGTTGTCTACCGAGGTGGCGAGTTCCGAGAAGGTCTGTGCCCCCGACAAGAACGACATCACTGCCGCCTGCACCAAGAGAATGCCGTCGCGTTCGATTTCCACCATTTCTTTGATTTCATCGTGGCCGTCGGGAAGGCCATCGATGATGGCGCTCATAGCCTCCACGTCGCAGCCGTAGCCGGCCACGCTTGGCGGCAGGAAGTCCGTGTGGAAGTAGCAGAACGGCAGGCGTTCGTTTCCGTCCTCGTCCTCCTCAGGCTCCTCGTCCTCGGGGGTCGTGCCGCTCCACTCCTGCCATGCAGCGTGCTCGTCCCACGAGGCCGGGCCCGCCATGCGCTCGGCTAGCGCACCGTCGTCTTCGAGAGTGGGATCTATGCCGCCCTGAAGCAGCAGGTCCTTGCGCTCCACGAGATAGTCGTAGAGGTCTGTAAGGCGGATGATTGCCAGAATGTTGCGGTCCTGCAGCGACGTGTTCAGCTTGAGGCGGGTCTGCTCCATTTTGTCCTCAATGAGCGCCACATCGGTGCGGAAGCAGGCTGTCTGGTGCAGCACGTCGCGTTGGTAGTCGATGACGCGGACGTTCACGTCTAGCGCGCGCACCACCGGGGTGAGCGCGTCGCGGGACCATGAGCCTAGGGCCGTGGCGAAGAACGTCACGAAGATGTCGTCCTGATCCGCACCTGCCAGTGCCGCGTCCGCGCGGTTCAGCACCGTGAGTACCGCCGAGGAGGTGGCGTAGTTCTCCCCCTCTGCGCGCGCCGCCGGGGCAGGACCGAGGAGAACGAGCAGGCCGATGAGCAGTGGGATGAGGCGCTTCATGGGGCGGAGGTACCGGTGAACTCGTCTTCTAGCTCATCGGTGCCGATGTCTTCGTAGGGCTCGGAGCAGGTCTCCCCCAGCAGGAACTCCTGCGTGCCGCTGCGGGGGCACATCTCGCGCGTGAAGGTGGCGCGCGGGAAGTTTTCCAGGAGATCGGCTGCGGCGCGGGGCAGTTCGGCGAGACTGTCGCCGAAGCCCTGGAGGTAGCGCGAGTACAGGCGGTTGCCCACACGCGCGCCCACAGCGGCAAGCACGTCGCGCAAGTCGTCGATGGCCTCCTGGCGCTCTTTCTGCAGGTCCAGCAGAAAGGCCGACACGTCCGCTGGCGACTGCTGCACGTACTGGATGCCGGCTGCCGCATTAAACGAGCAGAGCACCGGCAGCGCGGAAGGTGCCAACCCCGTACAGAGGGCGCGGTCCATCTCGCGCACGAGCATCTCCACGCGGTACGGCGGCATAGTCCACGTGCGGCCCGTGCCGATGGTGGTAGAGATGGTCTCGTACATCGGATCCGGGCGCACGCACGTGTCTGTGGCGTTGCCTTGGTCCTGCGTGCCCGCGGGGAGGCGGGCCGGGAAGAGACGGTGCTGCGTGGACTGGCGCACACACTGATCGAAGTAGCACATGTTGTTGCCAATCGTATTCTCGTACTCCGTGGTCTCGTGCGGGTCGCAGGGCTTGTCGCCCATCTGCTCTATCTCGCGGATGGCGGCGGCCACGTAGGGGTCCTTCACGGCCCCGGTGAGTTCATCCACCATCTCCCCGCAGGTTCGGGCCACGTCATCGGGTGCGCGCTCCATACCGAGCTGGTTCACTTCTTCGAGGAACCGGAGCTCTTCATCTGGGGTGAAGCGGTCGAAGCCGATCGTGTTGGGGCACGCGGTCTCGAACCGCTGCTCGCACGAGTAGTTGGTGAAGAGCTCCGAGCATGTCTGCTCGTTCATGGGGATGCCCAAGGAGGACATCGGCTCCCCCTCGAAGATGCCATCCTTGGCCATGATTTCGCAGCTCACGCGGTATGCCTCGCCTTCGCGGATGCAACAGCCAAGCTGCTGCTTCTGCTGCTCGGTGAGCGTCTCGTCCACCGTGGGGAAGCCGTACAGATTGTATCCGGGCTCGCGGCTGCAGAAGAAGCGCGCATGCACCAGCTCGTGCAGGGCGATGTAGCGCGCGGGTACATCGGTGACGGGGCTCACTGACACGTCGATGCGACCATTGCCCTCCTTGAGGCGTGTGATGCCTCCGCTGAACGGCCCGCTCTTGCAGCTAAAGTCGACGTCACACTCGGTCTCAGGGTCGAACTGTTTGGGATCCTTCCAATCCACATCGTCGCACGACAGCGGTCCGGGGTCGGTGATCAGGTCGCCGCCCGGCGTGGTACATGCGGCAAGGATGATCTTCCCGGGGATCGGCTCGATCTGCTCCTCACACTCATTGGCCGGGCCCTGCAATGGGCGGCACAGGTAGCCGAGGCGCGCCAGCGGATGTGTGCAGAGGGCTGTTCCCGGGCGCGGCGCCAGCGGGTAGATGCCGCCGCCGATTACGCCGCAGGGCGAGTTGGGGTCCACCGGGTCGCGGTCGCAGGGCGAGGGCACTACGGCCTTGAGGGGTTCCAGCCAGTTTAGGCCCACGTCGCCGCTCAGATCGTCGCCGTTCTGTTCGTGGTATGCCCATACCTGCGCGCCACCGGGGATCTTGGCTTGGTACGCGGCGGGGAACTCGTAGAGCGCGATTTCGCCGTCATCCAAGGCTCTCTCTTCGCCGAGGTCCGGCAGGTTCATCCAGATGCGGTCGAGGATCTCTTCTACCTTGTCCCAGCGGTGGTAGAGGTACTGGGGCTCGGTGCCCAGCTCTTCTCCCACACGTGCCTCCAGCGGTGGCGGGAACTCCTCCGTGCGCTGGCCGCCCACAAAGCGGTAGCCGCCTAGCCAATAGCGTGTAACCGCAGCCACCAGTTGTTCGTCGTCCCCGCCGGGTCCCACCAGCTCGTTGAGTTCGTCGCTCAGGTCCTCAAACGCCTGCTCCATGACGGCGCTTTTTGGTACCTTGCGTGTGCGGTAGCCCAGCGCCCCGCCTGTGCCGGACTGGCCGGCGCGCCAGATGCGCGTGATGGCGCTGGCGCGTAGGAGCAGATTGCCGGTTACGTCGGGGTTCATCACGGCTTGCTCGTAGCCGCCCGCGATGGCCCGGAGGTCCGCCGCAAGGGTACGCACGTCCATCTCGCCCTTGGCGAGGTCCTGGATCTCCTTTTCCACGATGATGCACTGCGAGGGCGAGAGCGCTGCGCGATACTGGCCCGGCACGTCGGATAGGCCGTCCCAGTCATCTATAGGAGGCTGTGGCTCGCAGAACCCGATGTCGTCATTGAGTGCCTGGGGGATATCTGACACGCGCACCTCGCCCTCTTCCAGCGTATACAGCGCGGAGATCCACTGCTTCACCAGCGGGGCGGCGTCGCGTTCGCCCGGCTCGCCATCGGCGAGGATCTCCTGAGCGGTGATGTCGCGCATGTGCCGGTAGATACTGGTACCTGCTCCGGCTGCTCCGGCCAGCGTGGGCGAGCAAAGCAGGATCAACGCACACGCGGCCAGCCCGCGGAGAAGGCGGAGGCGGACAGCCGTCGGGGACAGGCTGCGGTTCATTAGATATCACGGAGGGGATCACGGGCGTCCCATGCCCTCGGGAGGCATGCGGAAACTGCGGCGTTGAGGCCCATGATGTTGCGGATTTCCAGCGACGCTCTCTCCAGGCACACCATATTGGTGCCAATCATGCTGAAGCGGTCGCGGTTGGTGACGTACTGCAATGTCCTGGCCAGCGCGGGGCCGACCGTGCGCAGTTCTTCTTTAATGAGCAGCAGTTCGGCGCCCACTTCGTCCAGTATCGCGGTGAGCGACAGGTCCTCGTCGCCGCCCTCGTGGGGATCCATCTCGAACGCCTCGTCATGCCCATCAAACGCCTCGGCTGTGACGCTCTGAAAGAGCTCGCGCTCGCGCTCCTGGAGCGCGCAGGTGTAGGCGCGCAGGTAGGCCGTGAGCACGGCGGGCATGTCGCTCTCGGTGGGCGGTTCCACGGTTGCGGTTACGTCCTCTCCGGGCCTCCCCGGCGCCCATGGTTGCAGGTGCATGGCGATGGCTGCCAGCGGACCGGAGGCCGCCAGGTGCGGGTTCTGGTCGCACGTCACCTGCTCGGTTTCCGGCTCCAGGTGGCCGTCCAAGATGGCCGAGACTATGGAGTGGTACAGGTAGCTCCACTCCTGCACCACGTTAGGGGCGTCCTCATCACCATCAACACCAATTCCATCAAAACCATCTCCATCTCCATCTCCATCTCCATCACCATCTCCATCTCCATCTCCATCTCCATCACCATCTCCGTCTCCGTCTCCATCACCATCTCCGTCTCCATCGTCGATGTCCAGCAGATCGAGCAGGTCGTCGATGCCCTCCT
>CAZYAK010000049.1:5661-9104 GCA_964645935.1 uncultured Candidatus Peribacteria bacterium
TCTCCGTCTCCATCGTCGATGTCCAGCAGATCGAGCAGGTCGTCGATGCCCTCCTCGTCGCTGGGCAGCGGGAAAAGCGCGGGGATGCGCTCGCACGGGTCCATCTGCGAAGACGCTTCTTCGTTGGCTACGGCGCCCCGCAGGCGCGGGGAAGCGAACCACCCAACGGGTGCAGCTGCCAGGAGCAGCAGTGCCAGGAGCAGCGCGCGGCGGCGGATCATGCCGGTCTTGGTGGGGGCCTTAGCCATTGCAAGCAGAGATGAAGCAAGGGATCCGCGTGAGGTAGCCCACGAGAGACATGGCATCGCGGATGGGCGAAAGAAGGTCACTCTGGAATGTTCCGATAAAGAGATCGAAATTGCCCGCAAACTGCAGCAGCGAGCGGTAGGCGGCGTCGTAGGTCACGGCCAGGCGGATCACTTCGCCTTCGCGCTCCGTGATCTCCTCCAGGAGGGGCTGACAGTGCGTGCGTACCACAGTGTCGCTGAGCGTCTCGATGAATCCGGGATCGTCCTGCGCCTCAGAGGCTTCTGTATTGGAATCGTTGTCGAACTCGCATTCCTCCAGTGGCTTGGCATACAGGGTGGTGCACCCAGGGACTGTAATCTCCAGGCGGCCGTCTTCTTCCGGCTCATCGCCGCGCAGGGTCGCACGGAATGTCTCGCACACCATCGCGGCACGGCAGCGCAGCGCCCGGTACGCCTGGGTCACCGGCTCCACGAGCTCCGAGGTGAGCGATCCCGTGGACGCGAAGAGACCCAAGCGGGGCTTGCGCGGGGACGGGCCGTCGACGGCCTCGTTCATCCCCTCCCACTCCGTCTGCAGGTTGACCTGCGTATCGCTCCAGGTGGTGTTGTTGTAGCCCTCCGAGGCGCTGCGCCAGACGTTGGTGTCGATCTTGATCCATGCTGATCCGTCCTCGCCGTAGCGCGCGGAACCCGGCTCGTCCTTCTTGGCGTCCTGCCGCCCAAAGAGGATGTCTCGGAAGATGCGCTGCTGTTGAATCATGCGCGACTGCACCTCGCCCACGCAGGCGGTGGAGACGCTCATGGCCTCTTGGACGGTCTCGTCGTCCTCGGCGTGCGCCGCTGTGGCGGGACCGAGGAGCAGGAGGGCCGTGAGGAGGAGCGAGAGAAGGCGCGTCATGGTTCGGTGTCGGAAGCGTCGTCGGACGGGAATTCCAGGCGCAGGTCCGGCGGCACGTCGTAGATGGGGTAGAGGTCCGTCGCGCCGCTGGAGTAGGGGTAGGGCTCGCCGGTTGTCTCATCGATCTGGATTTTGCCTTCGTCGTCGATAGTCGCATCCCGAGAATTGATGCGCAGCTGACGGATCACGCCTACCACGGCCTCGTTCAGGTCCGCGGCGCCCACCACTTGCCATCCGCTGGCGGCCGGGCGGCGCTCGGGGGGCATGGGGAGACAGCTGCTGTCCTGTGGGTCGCACCCGGCCGTCACGGGCATCTGCAACAGTTCGCGATCCTCCTTTACCAAGACCAGCGGGCGGCGCGTAAGGCGGGCGAGGATCTGCTTGAGTTCTGGTTCGTCGTACATGCAGGGAAACACGTCCGGATCCGGGCACGCCAGCTGGACCGTGAGCTTGCTGGGATCGGACGACCACCAGAAGTCGGAAGTGGTGGTGGCCATGCCGCGCAGTACCGTCTTGGCCCGCTCCAGTGTTTCGCGCATGCGGGACGTGTCGAGGGGATCGACCTCCTGCAGGTCCTTCGGGCGGCTCTGCACCTCCACGTCAGGGAACTGAGCCAGCACCTCCTCGTCGAACAGCGGGATGGGTGGCAGCTCGGGCAGGAAGAGGTCGTCGGCTGAAGGGAGTTCGTCGTCGTCGGCGTCGGGCGGGAAGGGCAGCTCAAACTGCACGCCCACGGGCTCCGGCACCGGGATGTTGATGGCCGACGTGTCGATGCGGCGCGAGAAGTTGGACAGGTCGATGACCAAGTCGTCCTGACGCTGCACGCACAGCAGCGGCAGCCCGCCGCCGTCGCCGTTCTCGCATGACGGAATGCCACCGTCTAGCAGCGGGCGTCCGGGGAGCCACGGGTCCAGGAGTGCGTAGATGGGCGGCGTGAACTGGGTCATGCCGCACCAAGGCATCTCCTCCTCGTCAGCGTACTGGGCGTAGAGCGCCTGCACCTCGCGGATGTCTTCCGAGAACGACAAGCGGCTTGCACGGTCCGCAAGGAATTCGCGGTAGCGATCTAGATTATCACTGGTCCACTCCTCGATGCCGAGCAGCACCTGTTCCTGCTGGAGAAGCAGCGTAGATAGCGTGCGCGGCAGTTCCGAGCGCAGGGCGCGATACTCCTCCGAACGGCGGGCGTACTCCAGGAGGTCCGCGATGAGCTCATCCACCTCTGGCGGGTACGCGTCGGGGCCGACGCTTACGAAGGTGGCGCCCAGGGAGCGGCGCTGCTGCTTGTAGTCCTCCCACCGCTGCGCGAGCGCACGATACGACTCGGGTGAGCCCACCGGGAAGACTACCGGCACGGGGTGCCCCACCACGGTGAAGCTAGCGCTCAGGGCCTTGGCGAGCACGCCCAGGAGGTCTTCGCTGGCCTGCAGCTGCACTTCGATGGTCTTGCCCGCCGAGGCCGCGCCGCTGACAGCGCCCCTCACGGACACAGTGCCCATGGCTTCGCCATTCGCACCCAATACCGTCACCGGATCGATCCCCTGCAGGGGGAGCGATTTGAGTATGGAGGTCATATTTACGGGTAGGCGCAAGCGCACCGATTGCGGCGACACCAATCGCGTCATGGACGATACGAAGTTATTCCACCATTTATCGATGGTGTGGCCGGAGTGGCGCATGTTGCTCACCGTATCCTCGCCGGCGCGATTGCGTGCCAGGTTGGCGATGAAATCCTCCGTCTCCTGCTGCCACGAGGCTGTGAGTGAGGCTGAATCCAGATTCAGGAACGTGGCCAGGATGCTGCGCTTGTAGTCGAGCGTGAACAGCGGTTCGGAGAGCAGCGAGAAGGCTCCGCCGAGGTTGGGATACCAGAGGTCCTCCCGCGCGTCGAAGTCCGGGTTGCGGTACTCGGGGAGGGTGTCCTCGGTCTCGGGGATCGGGGCGATGGAGCCGCGGCCCTTCTGCGAGGTCTTGAGGCCTTTAGCCGACAGCGCGTATGGGTTGTTGTCGGAGCGAGAGTACGGGAAGTCCAGTACGCACTGGCGCTGCCGCGTGATTTCCTCCAGAGGATCGAACTCGTCGTTGAAGCCGTAGCACGCCACCTCGAAGGATGTGGACGTCAGCTGGTCCTGCGGCACCTCGATGATGCCGGCGCGTTCGGTGGACGCATCGTAATGGCGGTAGAAGGACCGGTAGGTCTTCTCGTCGCGCGGCGGCGTGGGCATACCCTCCTCGTCGGGACCGCCGGGCTCGCCCTGGTTTACCATGCAGCCGGGACCGGGGCAGCGGCACCACTC
>CAZYAK010000049.1:9204-11530 GCA_964645935.1 uncultured Candidatus Peribacteria bacterium
GGGATCCACCCACAACTCGGAGCACAGATACTTCTTGTCCCACTTTGCGCACCTTTGCCCGATGATTTCGTACTCGATGGGTTCGTCCACGCAGTCGGGCGCATCCGGATCCTCGGGGTCTTCCGGATCCTCGGGGTCTTCGGGATCTTCTGGATTCTCGGGATACGGGGGGTCATTAGGATATTCGGGCACGTTGGGATTCTCGGGATACTGGGGGTCATTGGGATATTCGGGCACGTTGGGATCGACCGGGGGATTCTGCGGATCGTTGGTGACAACATCGAAGAAGAGCAAGTCGGCCGTCAGCGTTAAACGGGATGTTGGAGCCCACGACTGGCCGTTTTGCCCAAAGTCGAAATCGTATTCGTCGTATTCGTCAGGATCGTCCCCATCGTCGTACTCGTAGGGATCGTACCAATCGTCGTATTCGTCAGGATCGTCCCCATCGTCGTACTCCTCGTACTCGTCAGGATCATCGGGATCGTCCCCATCGTCGTACTCCTCGTACTCGTTAGGATCATCGGGATCGTCAGGATCATCGGGATCGTCAGGATCATCGGGATCGTCAGGATCATCCGGATCATCCGGCGGGCAGATGGGCGGCTGCTTAGGCTCCTCGCCCGCTGGGAGCACATCGACCACGTTGCCGTCGGGATCGACCCAGACGTTGTTGAATACCCGGCAATCGTCGTACGTGTAGGTATTGATGATCTCGCAAAATTCCTTGCATCGCGGTGGTGTGTGCGGGGCGGGACCCCCCGTATCGGGATCGGTCAGGCGGCCTTCCTCGCGCCAGGCGCAAGGAGGATCCTCGACGTGGAAGGTGTTCTGCACTTCCTGCATCTCGTAGTCGCCGGGCTCGGTGCTGTCATTCTCCTCCGTCCATACCCAACGCGGCACCGTCTCGGAGTCCTCGAAGTTGCACGTCGTAGCCAGGCCTTCGGCGCTATCCGGGTATGAGTAGTCCAGGCGTTTGGCCATGCCCGAGATCGGCTGCGCGAGCGGCGCATAGTCCCATCCCGGCACCCCCGTTACCGCGGAAACCAGACCCTCACCCGGGATCTCACCCACCCTCTCGTCAGGGTTCCATCCGCCGCACTGCCCGCTCTCGGCTTCGCCAGCGATCGTGTCGAGCATGCCTTCCATCTCGTCCCACGTCTTCGGCGCCTCTTCGGGCAGCGTCAGGCGTGCCATGCTGGTCTGCGGTACGGCCAGCAGGAGCAGCATGCCGATCGCACTCAGCCGTCGAAGGGTGTGGATGTGGAGTATCACGTCAGTGTATCACGGTTTCGTCGCATCCTGTAGCCTCTTTTATGGGAATCTCCCCGGGAGCCGTTGACCGAAATTCTAAAAAGATTCGTAAAGTTATTTTTGACAGCATCAGGAAATTTTTTCCAAAAAAACCAAGTCCAAGATCCTTGCCATTCGTGGAAATATGGGTGTACAACCGTTCACGTCATGCATCAGTCGCTACGCTCCGATGTGTGACAGGTCATCGGCGTGGCATCCTGTACTTCCACTTCTCCCAGACGAACATGTTCTCCTTCAACCGCGTCCACATCATCGGATACCAGACCCAGCCCCTCGCCGTCCGCAACACCCCAGGTGGAACGAGCGTGACGGATTTAAACTTGGTCGTGCCTTACCGTTTCAAGTCTGAGTCCGGCGAGATGCTGGACGGCAAGAGCTTCCACACCGTTACTCTCTGGGGCCCCATGGCCGAGGTCGCGGGCCGCTTCGTGAAGGCGGGTTCGCAGCTCTTTATCTCCGGCCGCCTCCAGACCGACTCCTGGCAGGACGAGAAGACCAACGAAAAGCGCTCCAAGACCAAGATCGTGGGTCTCGATATGATCATGCTTGATCCCAAAGATGGGCAGCAGGCTGCGCCGCAGGGTGTCGGCTCGCTTCTGACGCTCGTCAATCGCGCCGATGTCATCGGCAACGTGACGCGCGATCCCGAAATGCGCACCACCACGAGTGGTCAGCAGGTTGTGACGCTCGGAGTGGCCACCAACGAGAAGTGGAAGGATCGCCAGAGTGGCACTGAGAAGGAACGCACCGAATTCCATAACGTCGTCGTGTGGGGCACGCTTGCGGAGGAGGTAAACAGGACCGTCAAGAAAGGCCAGCGCGTCATGGTTACCGGCCGTGTGCAGACGCGCAGCTGGGAGACCAAGGAGGGCTCCAAGCGCTATACCACCGAGATTATTGCCGATGTCGTCTCACTCCTTGGCACCAAGCACCCGGCTGCCATAGATGCCGTGCAGTCCGACGCGTCCTCCGCGCGCGGCATGAGCCAGGAGTCGCCTTCAGACTTCTCCTTCAA
>CAZYAK010000050.1:0-11294 GCA_964645935.1 uncultured Candidatus Peribacteria bacterium
GAAGTATGCCAAAACCCAGAAGAACAATATTAACGGCGTGTAGCGGGCATATGTATGTTGTACCGCAATTCGTTTTACTAAAGGTTTACCGCGTCCCACAGCCCCTGAGGCTGATTTACAAAAGACCATTCTATGTCATCATGCCCTCCTATGAAGGAACCACAGATCGATATCTTCCACCGGGAGGCGTCGCCATCCACGACTCAGCTGGAGGAAATCTGTGGTCTGTTCAAGCGCAACGTTCCGGTGTTCGACGAGGAGGGCGAGCAGGAGAGGCTCGATACGCTCGCCATGCGCAGGACTACCGACGCATATCGGGAGCTCTTGGAGACCAAAACGCTCATCGTGGTCCGCGGGACGCGAGACCAGATCGCGGGGCTGTTGGAGTGGGATCCGCGGGAGCGGGGAGATGTTCTGATCGCCTACATCACGTGGCTGCTGGTCGATGAAGAGGAGCGGGGAAGAGGCTTATCTTCGCAGCTGCACAGGGAATTTGAAGGCACGTGCGTACCCGGCCTCATTGAGACCACGCAAAAAACCGTCATCCAGGGACTGTCCGTGCATCTCAAAAACCCCGCCCTCAAGATCTATCGCCGCTGGGGCTACTCCGAACATGGGGCGCCCAAGTGGAATAACGGACGCCTCCTGTGCCTGATCAAAGATGCTGTCGATTCATAACCGAGGCTGGCAAGACGCGTGTGATCGAGATCTTCGACGCGTAAGCAACACCCGGTGAAGTTGCAGCGCGACTGCTGGCTGGCAAAGACCCAACTGGGTAACCTGAAGCCTCCCCGCGCTTTCCTCCCCGGAACCCATGCCCGCCTCTGTCCGCATCACCGTCGAGACCCTCGTAAACGCCCCCGGCTCCCACATCTGGATGTGCTGGACCGAGCCCAAGCACATCCTCAAATGGAACCAGGCTTCGGCCGACTGGCACACCACCAAGGCCGAGACGGACCTGCGCGAGGGTGGGGCGTTCGTCTCCCGCATGGAAGCCAAGGACGGCAGTGCCGGGTTCGACTTTGGAGGCACGTACACGAAGGTCATCCCCGGGAAACGGTTGGAGTACTCCATGGACGACGGCCGCAACGTGGAGGTGTTGTTTACGGAAGAGGCCGGCAAGACGCGCATCGTCGAGACGTTCGACGCCGAGAGCGAGAACCCCGTGGAGATGCAGCGCGGTGGCTGGCAGGCCATCCTGGACAGCTTCAGGGCATACGCGGAGGGGCAGAGGTAGAGTGTGGTGGAGGGTTTGCGCGCACGCCCGCGCCCGCGCTACCCTAACGGCACATCGGCGCGTCGTCCTGTTCCGCATTCGATACCCGGAACGCAGGGAACCCTTCCCAGGACCAACGCCCACGCGGCTCCCCTGCCTCGCCCATGCCGGACACGCCCGTAGCACACCCCGCTTCCGAAGACGTCCCCGTCGTGGAGTTCTGCGGCAGCGCGTGCTGGCAGCGCGCCGTGGAACGGGACGGCGCCCCGCCCAAGGGTCGCGACGTGGTGGAAGAAATCGCAAGTCGCCTCCAACTCACTCTTGTGGAGGCACTCAACGCGCCACTGCTGAGAGTGGCAGACGGCTGCGATGCTGCGCTTCGCAAGATGCGAGGTTGCATCGGCGCGTGCGGGAACGGTCCGGCCGCACGTGTGCTAAAACCCGGTAGCGCGGAGTACGAGTACTTCACCGCGTCGTCTCCTGAAGCCATCGCGAAGGCGGTGCGACGAGCGCGCGAGACTGGTGGCGATCCCGAGCGTGCTATGATTTGGGAACCTTCCCCCGACCCCCTGTGACCCATCTCCAAGCCCTCGGTGCATTCATGGCCGGAAATCCCCTCGCCATCCTCCTCTGCGTGGTCGCCTACATGGCACTCGGCATGGTGTGGTACGGCATGCTCTTCATGAAGCCGTGGGCCGCCATGACCGGCATGGACAAGCAGGATCCCGTCGCCATGAAAAAGGCCATGGCTCCCACCATGCTCGTCAGTGTCGCCACGGGCTTCGTGCTCGCGGTGGTCCTCGGCCGCGGCCTGCAGCTGGTGGCCGTCACGAGCTGGCTCGATCCCCTGCTCATCGCCACGGTGCTGTGGTTCCCCTTCACGTGCATGACGATGGCGCAGACCTACGCGTACACGTTCAAGCCCTTCAAGCTCCTCGCCATCGATGCGGGCTACTTGCTCGTCTCGATGTGGGTAATGGCACTGATCCTGTACGGCATGGCGGCCTAAAGGACGGGACACGATCCCGTCCTCACAGCGCTCCCAGGTCCAGCTCCTCCGTGATCTCCACCTGGTTTACGAAGTCCTGATCGTGGGAGACGAGGATCATGCCGCCTTCGTAGCGGCTGAGCGCCTCGGCGATGACGGGAATGTGGCGGAAGTTGATGTGGTTCGTGGGCTCATCGAGGATGAGGAGGGTCGGCTTCTGTAGGACGAACCGCGCGAAGCAGAGCAAGCCCTTCTGCCCCTCCGACAGTGCACCCACAGGAACCGACAGCTTGTCGCCGGGAAGGAGGAAGCGCGCCGCCGTAGAGAAGACCTCCTGACGATTTTCGAGTTCCTGTTCCGCGGCAAGCAGCTCGTAGCCCGTCTTGTCGAACGGCAGGCCCGAGAAATCCTGGCGGTAGTAGCCTACCCTGAGGCCGTCCCCCAACACCGCGCCCTTATCCTTGCCGCCGGCGAGACTCTCCAGGAGCGTGGTCTTGCCGACCCCGTTGGGGCCGGTGATGCGCAGGCGCATCCCTTTGCGGACGATGATCTCCACTTTCTTGCGCTTGGGCTCGTGGTCGCGCATCACGATGAGCGATGACAACGTGACGAGTGGCAGCTTGTACTCGGTAATGCCGATGTCGAAAGGCGTGATGGCCTTGTCCTCGCGGCGCACGTCCACCTTGTTCTCCTCCGCCTCCTCCACCGCGCCGCGCATTTTTGAAGCGAGCTTGCGCATCTTTCCGCCCTTGTGGGAGAAGAAGTTGATCTTATCCTTCTGGTCCTGGATCTTGCGCTCCATCTGCGCGTTCTGGCGCTGCTCCTTCTCGATCTGCGCCTGGATGCGCTCCAGCACATCGTAGTAGTCGCCCTCGTAGAAATCGGTCTTGTGGAGGTGCGCGTCCAGGTAGATGACGCCGTGCGTGAAGCAGTTGAGGAAGCCTGCGTCGTGGGAGATGACCACCGCGGTCTTCTCATACTCCATCAGGAACGCCGTGAGGTGACCGATGCCCGTGTCGTCGAGGTTGTTGGTGGGCTCGTCGAGCAGCAGGATGTCCGGCTCCTGGATGAGCGCAAAGGCCAAGAGCAATCGCGCCTTCTGGCCGCCGGAGAACGCGCGGATCTTCTTGTCGCGGGGCGCGTGCAGGTTGACGGCGTCCAGCACCTTGGCGACGTGGCGCTCCAGATCGTACTTCTTCTCCGCAAACGCCCCAGCAAAGAACTCCGCGACGGTCTTGTCCATGTCGGCCGGCGGCATTACCTGCCGTGCGATACCGATGGTCGTGCCCTTCTTTACATGGATCTCCCCCTCCACCGGCGCGAGTTCGCCCGTGAGCAGCTTGAAGATGGTGCTCTTGCCGGCGCCGTTTTGGCCCATGATCGTGAGCTTGGCGTTCTCGCGAATGGAGAGATCGACGTGCTCGAGGATGGGCTTGCGGTGGTCGTAGTGGAACACGAGGTCCGAGAATCGGACGATGACGTCGCCGTGCTGCTCCATGGAAAACGGGGGGGAATCCCTGACGAGGGCGGATGATACGGGGTCCTCACACGTCCGTCACGCCTTGTACAAAAAATTTGAACAATTCCTTCCGCTGGCAAGAGCGATCCATCATGCACACATCCCTAGTCGCCGCCTCTCCTCTGCAGCACGCGGAACGCCTTGGACGCCCGACGCGCGCAGGCCTACGATGCGCGCATGTCCGTGGATCAGAAGCTGAAGACACTCTCGGAGGCCGGCTACCCCGAACTCCTCATCCAGCAACAGTGGCCGCCAGAGACGGCGGGCCACCGTATGACCGCCAAGGTGCCCATTGTGCACCCGGACCAGACCATCGGCGACGCGCAGACGCTCGTGTTCCACTACATCAAGGTCTTCCGCTCGGTGGATTACATCTATGTCGTGGATCGCCACGGCAAGCTCTACGGCGTGCTCACGATCAAGGAGCTCTACGGCAATCCCAAGGACGTGCACGTGGGCAACATCTGCAAGCGCGAGAACCTCGCAACCGTCCACCCGGACACGCATCAGGAGCGCGTGGTGTACGTGGCACTCAAGCACAACATCAAGGCGGTGCCCGTGACGGACGAATCCAAGACGTTCCTGGGCGCCGTGCTCAACGACACCATTCTGTCCATTCTGTACAAGGAGGCACACGAAGACCTGCTACGCCTCGCAGGCGTGCACCCGCATGCCGCACACCTGAGCACGGAGGACACGCCGGTGCTCGTCTCGCTGCGGCACCGCATCCCGTGGCTCTTTCTGGGGATGCTCGGCGGGCTGTTCTCGGCGAGCGTCATCGGACTCTTCGAGACCACGCTGGAGGAGAACCTCATCCTCGCGTCGTTCATCCCGCTCATCGTGTACATGAGCAGCGCGGTGGGCATGCAGATGCAGGCCTGCGTCATCCGCGACCTGGCCATGAACCGGGCGTTCTCCTTCCGGAAGTACCTCGTGCGGCAGATGGCCGTGACCTTCGGGATCGCGGTGTTCTTCAGCTTCGCCCTCAGCGGGATCCTCGGCATGCTGCACGGTAATGCAACGCTCGGTGTGGTAATCGGGGCGTCCATGTTCTTCGCAATCTTCTCCTCCGTGGGGACCGGCCTCGTCATCCCCTACGTCTTCAGCCGGGTCCGGCTCGACCCGGCGGACGTGAGCGGACCCGTGGCGACCATCATCCAGGACCTGCTCAGCGTCACCATCTACCTGGGCACCGCGGCCGTGTTCCTCTAACTCAGGACCCGAACGTGAACGCGAAGCCCTCGGCGCCCTCGCCCGTCAGGGTCAAGACAAGCTCGTGCTCGCCGTAGTCGCCCTTGAACAGCTCGTAGAGGTCGTTGGCCGGGATGGAGAAGGCCTTGGCGGGACCGCCGTCCACGCGCACGGATCCCTGCACGGGCGTGCCGGACTCAGTGCCGAGCACGAGGTTGGCCTCGCCGCCCTGGAAGCGCAGGCGGATCTCGCCGGACTTCCCGCGCAGGACCTGACGCTCTCCCTCCGCCAGCTGCCAGTCTCCCACCAGCGCGTAGCGGTGGAGCGGGAGCGCGGCCGTGGGCGCCGCGTACGTGACGACCGCGGAGGACGGGCCGCCCGTGGCGTTGAAGAGCGTGTTCCAGCTGCGGGCGCCCAGGTAGATCTCGGGGGTCTGCTGGCGGCGGGCGGCGGGCTTGTCGGGCGCGAGCACGGCGCCGGACGCGGATGCGCCCGCCTCGGCTAGGAGCGCGCGGATGGCGGCGTCGGTCTCCTCGTAATCCCCTTCCCCGAAGTGCGCATAGCGGATGCGGCCCTCGGCATCGATGAGGTACTTGGCCGGCCAGTACTGGTTCTTGAACGCCTTCCACGTCTCGAAGTCGTTATCCATCGCCACCGGATACGTGAGCGCGTGCTTGGCGATGGCCTTCTGCACGTTCTCAGGCACGGCCTCGAAGGCGAACTCCGGCGCGTGCACGCCGATCAGGACGAAGGGCGAATCCTTATAGGCCTCCCAGTACCCCTTGAGGTACGGGAGCGTGCGGATGCAGTTGATGCAACTGTAGGTCCAGAAGTCCACGAGCACCACCTTGCCCTTGAGCCCGTCCATCGTGAGCGGCTGGCCGTTGAACCAGGGTCCGAGCCCCACGAGCTCCGGCGCGGTGCCGAGGACCGGGAGCGTGCCGTCGGCAGCGGGGACGGGAGCGTCCTCGCCCTCACCGAGCCGGTCGCCGAAGAGCGCCTCCTCGATGCGCGTGCCGAGCGTGCCGTAGCCGGTGTTCTCCACGAAGAACGTCTGCAGGTCCGCGAAGAAGCCGGTCTGGAAAGCGATGGCGGAGGCGACGAGCAGCACGCCCGCTACCTGCTTGATGCGGCCGGCGTACCGCGCCATCGCGCGGACGGAGTGCACGGCCCACTGGCCGCCGTAGCCGACGAGCAGGAGCGGCACGGCCGTGCCGAGCGCGTAGCAGAGCAGCAGGAAGAACGCCTCCAAGCCCGGCTTCTCGCGCACGAGCGTGAGCGCGAAGCCCAGCGCCGGCCCGGCGCACGGCACCCATACGAGCCCGAGCGTGAGCCCGACGACGAAGGCAGTGATGGGCGCGTCCTTGCCAAGATGCGACCGCGTCTCCTGCTGGATGTCGGATCCCAGCTGCTGGAGCCGCGCGGCGACGAGGCCTCCCAGCTCCATGGCGACCATGCCGGTGACGGCGGAGACCAGGATCGCGAGCCATCCCTTCTCGGCGAAGAAGACCGAGGAAGCCGCCCCGATCACCAGCAGCAGGACGCGCTGGCTGTTGACCCTCCAAAGCGCGAGCAGGGCGAGGACGAAGAGCACCCCGAGCAGCACGGGCACGGGTAAGCCGGAGCTCAAGAACCACGAGCGCACGCCCAGCAGCCAGAGCAACAAGTCCTGGCTTGCGATGAACCAGGCGACGAGGCCCGCGGCCAGGACGCGCAGGGTAGGAGTGTGCCCCAGGAAGCCGGCGCCGAAGAGGAGAAGGACCGCGTACGTGGCCAGGCGCGAATAGTCGGCAACCTGGTAGAACTGCGCGAGCACCACCTGCAGCAGGAACGTGAATCCCACGAAGCTCACCACCATGCCCATCACGGTGAGGAGTGGACGCCACTTACTGCGGCCCGCGATGCTCACGCCCACCACGACGGGCACGAGCGGGAGGATGCACGGCAGCAGGATGGTGAGGAGCCCAGCGGCGAAGAGGACGGCGGCAGTGGAGAACATGTGCACAGTGTACAGGCGGCGCCCGTCCGGTCGCGACCAGCGGCTACATACGCCGCGATCTTCGCGGCCCAGGAGAAATCCAGCAGGAACGCTCAGGCCTGAAGCATCGCCTGCAGCTGCGCGTCGGAGGGGCTCTGGAGCGTCTGGAGGGCGTTGCCCTCGCCATCCACCTTCACGAACGTGTGCTGGTACGTCACGCCGTAGCGGGAACGCAGATCGTCGCGAGAGTCGTAATCCACGGAGTACACATTGAGCGGGAAGCCGTCCGCTGCGTACCAGTCCTTAAGCTTCACATCGGCAGACCTGCAGACGGGGCACCACGAGGCGCTGAAGAAGAGCACCTTGGTCTTGCCGTCGGCGAGCACGTCGTCGGTGAAGAGCGCGTACTGGCCGGCCGCCTCCGGCTGGCCGGCCCACGCCTGCTCCTCCGCGTTCACCTGCGCGTCCACACCCGCGTTGGCATCGAGCACCTCGGGCTCCGTGGGGACGGACGACACGGTCTCGGTGTTCTCGTTGTAATCCTGCGTCTCCTGCTGGCGCTGCTCGTCCAAGGCCGTATCGGACGCCTGGCGCTGCTCCTGCGACGTGCAGGCGGACAGGACGAGGAGGGCGGAAGCCAAGAGCGTAAGGCGCGTGCGGGGCACACAGGTGGGTGGAAGTGGAGGGACGTATGGTACAAGCGCTCGCGTTCTTTGCGAGTATTCCTCGGGAAAAATACACGAGAGACCGACACTTAGAGTAGCACCCTCACGGCGGCGGCCACAGCGTCGCGGATGGCGTTCATCGGCGCTGCACATGCCGATTTCTCCGCATTCACCGCCTGCTTCAGCATCGGGAGCGTGGTGGCTGAGCGGAGCGACGGGAGGCGTTCGGCATCTCGGTCTTCCAGAGGCTTACGCAACTGATGACCAGTGAATCTGCTGAATTCCAGGTAGCAGGGGTCATCGACCCTCTTTACCTGCTTGGCCAGTGCCATGATCGCGTCGTGCGTTGCTCCCGCTGGCAAGGCCCCGCCCAAGCGCTCAACGACGTACAGTCCGGCACGGTAGAGACCGGCGGCATGCTTGTGCGGGAGCGGTGCGCTGTCCGTCGTATCCTGTACGTCGGTTTCCATCTGATGGCTGCAGAGATTATTAATAACACCATCCTCCGCATCGACCTGGTTGGACGGACAGATCGTGAAAGACGTGTTCTCCAGCTCATGGCGATTGAAACAGCCGACCGGTTTCGACCGCTCGATCTTCTCGAGGAGCTGCTGGATGGTGAGCTGCCCGTACGCGCGGCACACATAGTCCACGTACGCGTCCGATCCGCGACCATCAGCGAGCACCTCACCCACAGTTCGTTCCACGTAGAGGTTCTCCATTATTTGCATTGTATAATATTTTTTATTGAGTCAAATAGCGCGACGGGAGGAGAGAAACATGACAAAACCCCCTCACATGGAAGCCTGATCAGGCAAGCAAACACTCGCACCGAGAGGCTTTGGGAGAACCTTCTCCCAGGAAAAGACAGCACACCAGTCCATTCCGCTCTTCCAAAAACGGCCGCTGTATGCGACTGAGGAGCGACGACCGAGAATGGACTGGTAACCAGGGTTTCTCGATTTATTTTACCCTGGTTTTTGTTGTGCCTAGGCCAAGAAATTACTTTCCAAGCGGCAATTTCAGCACACGCTTAAAGTAAAAATTTTCATCTGGCACAGCCAATTCAACTTCATCACACAAAAACGTTCCTGCGGGCACTTTCCCGCTTAATTCCTGAAGCAATTCCTTCGTGCGCTCTACGGAAACAAATTCAGCAATCGTCATATGCGGAGCGATGTGTTCTCTTTGTAAAGGTACGACTTTAAAAGACGATGCTGCGTGCAAAGCATTTCGTAATTTTCTAAAGCTGCTCTCAGGCTCAATGCGATAACAAACTCCAGGATGTGGTGGGAAGTCACGCAGCGGACCGTAGGTAATTTCAAAAGGTTCGATTTTGGAGAGGATGGATTGAAGCTCTGCCATATCGGCATCAGTTATAGGTTTGGCCAACGACTCGCTGAGACTAATGTGTGCCTGGCAAATAGCATCCGATTTCGGGTCATACTTTTTACGAAGTGCATCTATCGGACCAATGATGTCGTCGGGTGGGAAAATATAAAACGCACCAAAGCGATACTCAGGTTGCCATTCCTCCCAGCCGCTCATTTTTTGTGCGTATTGAACCATGTGAAAATTTTATCGGACGCTGATGTAAAACGAAACGTAACATGGTGTGCTCGGCGGGATTTGAACCCACAACCTTCGGCTTCGGAGGCCGACGCTCTATCCAGTTGAGCTACGAGCACAGGAGGGACCGCTGATGTGATGCTGACCCGGGACCGAGCTGGCTGCCTTGTCGTTCCGCTCCGCGGAACGGGGCCAGTTGAGCTGACGGGAGACGGTGTCTGGTCCGAAAGAACGGGAGTCCGGTCAGACCGGCAACCCGAAGAACTCTACCGTATTTTTCGTTGTCACGGCATCCGCTTCTTCCAGGCCAATCCCCTTCAATTCCGCCACGAGCCTGAGCACCTCCACCACGTGCGCGGGCTCGTTGCGCTTGCCGCGGTGTGGGATGGGAGCAAGATACGGCGAGTCGGTCTCGATCATGAGCTGACCGACGGGGCAGCGGTGGATGCAGTCGCGGATGACCTCGCCGTTGTTGTACGTCGCGATGCCCGTGAAGGAGAGGAAGTGCCCGGTGTCTACAAAACGCTCCACATCTTCCCATCGCTCGGTGCAGCAGTGGATGACGATCCGTAGGTCCGCAAACTCGCGCACGATCGCCCACACGTCCTCCACGGCCTCGCGACAGTGGACGACGGCGGGGAGCGTGAGTCGCCGCGCCAGCGAGAGCTGCGACGCGAACACCGCGCGCTGCACCTCGCGAGGCGAGAAATCGTAGTGGAAATCCAGCCCGATCTCCCCGATGGCCCGCACCTTGGGCGTGGATTCGGCCAGCGCGGCCAGCCGCTCCTCGTCGCCGGGCCTCCAGTCCTTGGCATGGTGCGGGTGGACGCCGACCGTGGCGAACAGCTCGGGATGCGCTCCCGTAAGCCAGACGCACCGCGCGCTCTCCTCCACGGTGTCGCCGATGGCGACCATGCGGTCCACGCCCGCCGCCTTGGCGCGCGCGAGCACGGCGGGGAGATCCTCGGTGAACTTCGGATCGGCCAGATGGCAGTGCGAATCGATCATGCTTGGCGCAAAGTGTACGCCGTCAATGTACTACTTTGGAGCCCCGTGCGTTTCCCTGTGCACACCACCATCCCCTTCCCGCCCGTCCATGCGTCTCCCGTCCGCCCTCGTCCTGTCCGTCCTCCTGGTCTCTTCGGTCTCCACCGCCGCCGCAGCCACCGCTTCGGTGACAGGCGGGTCCTACACCAACTGCCCGGCGCAGACCTACAAAACCACCAAGTCCTTCATCGACGGATTGGCGCAGATGCCCAGCACCTGGAGCTACTTATTCGCCGGCGAGACGGCGCTCTCCACGCAGGCCGACCTTCACCAGGGCCTGCTCTTCAGTGCTGCGCAGGACGGTGTGGCCTTCGGGGACACGAACTGGAACCAGGTGGACTTCTACAAGATGGCGGGCTCCGATGTCACCAAGCTCATGGCTGAGTACCGCAAGAATCAGAACCCAGGCGACCACTGGGAAACACTGCGCCTACGTGGCGGTGCCACGGCGGACGTGGTCACCAGGGGGCTAGACAACGGCCAGGTGACCAAGGGCGGCACGGGCGGTAAGACGCTCTTCCTCCGTTGGTCGACGACCCAGAAGGACTCCCAAGGCATCACCCGCACCTACGACTTCGGGATGCTCGTGCAGAAACAAGCCCTAGGCGACGCAGCCTTTGAGTGCGGCACGGAGCGGCTACTCAAGACCTTCGATTTCGGCCGGATCCGCAACATCTACGCTCCCCAGTACCCCGTCCTGAACAAATAATCGCCTTTCGGGCTGCTGGTGCGAACGGAGCGATCCTGCTCTACCATACGGGCAGGTCGCTTCGGCATGCCCGTCGACCCCCGTTCTTTCTCCCGTATCCCCTTTGGGTCAGTAGCTCCGTGCCACGCGCTCGTCGCGAGTGCGAATCAAAGAAGAAGCTCGATCCTTGTCCCTGTTCTTTCTCCCGTATCCCCTTTGGGTCAGTAGCTCCGTGCCACGCGCTCGTCGCGAGTGCGAATCAAAGAAGAAGCTCGATCCTTGTCCCTGTTCTTTCTCCCGTATCCCCTTTGGGTCAGTAGCTCAGTGGTAGAGCAGTGCCCTTTTAAGGCATTGGCCGTGGGTTCGAGCCCCACCTGACCCACCAGTCCCTTCTCGTCCGTTGCTCCTCGATCGCACCAGTGTGCGATTCTTC
>CAZYAK010000051.1:0-11201 GCA_964645935.1 uncultured Candidatus Peribacteria bacterium
ACGTAGTCGGCGTGGCCCGGACAGTCGACGTGCGCGTAGTGGCGCTTGGCGGACTCGTACTCGACGTGCGCCGTGTTGATGGTGATGCCGCGCTCGCGCTCCTCAGGAGCGTTGTCGATGTCGGCGTAGCCCTTCTTCTCACCTTCCGGGGAGAAGTTCATCGATAGAGCAGCCGTGAGGGTCGTCTTGCCGTGGTCCACGTGACCGATCGTGCCGACGTTCACGTGCGTCTTCGAACGATCGAACTTCTTAGCGTCTGCCATACGAAAGGAGGGAATGGGGGAGTAGCGAAGGACAGAGAAGCCCCTCTTAAGCTGGGAGAGTGTAGGCAATGTGCAAAAGGGCGTCAACGGGAGTTGGCGCGGTTCAGGGGCAAAATCGGCGTTCCCAAGGGTGTCCGGAGGCCCGGTGCCCCCTGGAAACGCCCGGAGGGTCCGTCACGCCTCCGCCAGCATCCCGTGGCTCTGCAGCTCCACCATCTCTGTATAGATAGAGCAGCGCCGGAGGAGCGTCTCGTGCGGGGCGCAGTCTACCAAGCGGCCTTTGTCGAAGACGGCGATGCGGTCCACGCTGCGTACCGTGCTCAGGCGGTGGGCGATGATGCAAGACGTCCTCCCAGCGATGAGTTCACGGATGCCTTCCTGCACGTGCTTCTCGGTCACGGAGTCGAGCGCGCTTGTCGCCTCGTCCAGCACCACGATGGTGGGGTTTTTGAGGATGGCTCGCGCGATGGCCACGCGCTGGCGCTGGCCGCCGGAGAGGCGGATGCCGCGGTCGCCGATAACGGTGTGGTACTTCTGAGGGAAGCCCTCGATGAACTCCGACGCCGCCGCGCGCCGGGCCGCCTCGCGCACTTCCTCTTCCGTTGCGTCTGGGCGCGCGTAGCGGATGTTCTCGAGGATGGAGTCATTGAACATCACGTTCTCCTGCTGCACGAGGCCGATCTGGCTGCGCCACCAGTGCAGGTTCAACCGGCGGATGTCCGTGCCGTCTACGAGGAGTGCGCCCCCCGTGACGTCGTAGAAGCGGTTGATGAGCATGGCGAGCGTGGTCTTGCCCGCGCCCGAATGGCCCACAAAGGCGATGTGTTCGCCGGGGCGGATGTCCAGCGTGATGCCATGGAGCACCTCGCCGGGGTGGCGGTCCTCGTCGTCGGGGTAGGCGAGCGCGCCGGGCTCGGTTGTGGCTTTGGCCTTGGAGGGCGCGAGCACGCGTACAGGCTCCTCTTCGGGTGGTGGTTGTATGGCGGGATGCTCCTCTGCCCCTTTTTCCTCTTCCTCTACCAACAGGCGCACATCGGTGCGGTACGAGAACGAGACGTCTTGGAACGAGATGGCCCCCTGAAGTGCTGGGAGTGTGACGGCATCGGGGGGGTTGGCCACGTCGATTGGGGTCTCCAGGATCTGCTGTGCGAGGCGCACCTTGCCCACCTGCCTGTTCCACTGGGGCAACATGCCGCCGAGCATTTCGAAGGGCGCGAGCACCCGGAAGAATGACGATTGGAAGAAGTACACCTCGCCAAGCGAGATGAGGTCCTTGGTGTAGAGGAAGATGCCCGTGGAGACGAGCAGGATGCGCGTGAGGAAGAAGAAGTTGATGCCCTCGATGAACGCCCATCTCCGGTTTACCTCCTCTTGTTTGCGGAACGCCTCCTCGTGCGTGCGGTGCATGCGCGCCATCTCCTCCTCTTCCTGCGCGCCGGACTTCACGTTGAAGATGTTGGTGACAGCGTCGAAGGCCCGTCCCACCGAAACCACCCACAGGCGGTTGACGCTCTGCTGGAGGGGCATGGTCCTTCGGGTCCCCAGGAACGCCACGCACAGGTACAGCGCCAATCCGATGAGCAGGATCCCCGCCATAATGGGGCTCAAGATGAACCCGGCGATGAGGAACACGATCGACGTGAGGAACGACGGTGTGAGGTCGATGAAGAGGCTACGCTGGAGCGAGGCCAGCATGTCTGCGCCCTCGTCGAGGATCTTCACCACCTCGCCAGACTTCTGCTGTGTGTGGAAGGAGACGCCCAGGCGCAGCACGTGGCGGAACACGTCCTCGCGCCGGTCCAGGATGACGCGGTTGTCCAGGCGCCAGGTCATGTACTTGTTGAGCGACTGGAACGTGGCGTGGCACACGAAGATGAGCCCCCAGATCGCGAAGAGCCGCACGTAATCCACCGTGGCTCCGTCGCGTGCGCTGAGCATGGTGTCGATGGCGTATCGCGAGTACAGCGGGTCGATC
Source organism: uncultured Candidatus Peribacteria bacterium (assembly GCA_964645935.1). Classification (GTDB taxonomy): domain Bacteria; phylum Patescibacteriota; class Gracilibacteria; order Peribacterales; family Peribacteraceae; genus CAZYAK01. The sequence goes on from CAZYAK010000051.1 coordinate 2,239, forward strand.
GCCCATATGGTGGCTACCAGCAGCACGAGCGTGGCCGAGAACGCGTACTCGCGAGGATTTCGCTTCGCGTTCCGCCAGACGAGGGTGAGGATGAGACGAATTGGCTGAGGAGTTAGGCGCTAGGATTGAGAATGTAGACGGAGGATTGGATACTATGATTCGAGTGTCCAGCCTAGCGGAACCCGGAGATGTTCTCCGCCATATGTCCTACAGCCTCACTCCTCACGCCTAAAGCCTCGTCGCATGCTCTGCTCCGAACGCCTCACTATCTTCGTCGACGAGCTCTGGGCCTGGTACGCCCGGCACAAGCGCGTGTTGCCGTGGCGGGACATGGACATCGCCGATCCCTCGCAGAAGGCGTACCGCGTGCTTGTGTCGGAGATGATGCTCCAGCAGACGCAGGTTTCTCGGGTGGAGACGGCGTTCCACTCGTTTATACAACGCTTCCCGAGCCTCGCCGATCTCGCCTCCGCGTCCGATGGCGACATCCTCCGCCAGTGGCGGGGCATGGGGTACAACTCCCGGGCGTTGCGCCTGCGCGACGCCGCCCGCACCGTGATGACGGAGCACGACGGCGTCTTCCCGTCGGGACTAGAGGAGCTGCGTGCCATCAAGGGCATCGGTCGCTACACGGCCGGCGCTATACGCAACTTCGCGTTCGACGTAGCCACGGCGTGCGTGGACACCAACGTCCGCCGCGTCCTGCACCGCGTGTTCGTGGGCGCCGAGCGCGCAGACGGTGCGTGGGAGAAGGATGACGACTTTCTCTACGCCTTGGCGCAGCAAGCTCTCGAAGTCGCGATCGCACGCGCGCCCAAGGGCATGGAGCGCCCCGCCGCGGAGTGGCACGCCGCGCTCATGGATTTCGGGTCGCTCGTCTGCACCGCGCGCAGCCCCAAGTGGGACGTCTGTCCTATAACTGCCAAGGGCGCCTGCCTCGCTGCGTATAAGGTGGTGCCGCGCGTGCGGAAGGCCAGGAAGGCTGAGCCCGGACGCGCAGTGGGTGGAGTGCACATTCCCAACCGCATCTTCCGCGGACGCATTGTGGAGGAGCTGCGAGATGCCCCGAAGGGACTCATGTCCCCGGAGATCGGACGGCGCATCAGCGTGGATTGGGATCCCGATGAGCACACGGCGTGGCTGGAGGGCGTTCTCGCGGGGCTCGAGCGCGACGGGATGGTGGTGCGCAAGCACACACACTACATGCTGCCGGCATAACGTCACGGCATCGTGGACGCCGATGACGGCTCGTCGTTCCCGCTCGTGAGCGGCGGGGGCGGAAGCGCGGCGACGTCTATGGGATCCGGCCGGTGGGGCAACGGGCGGAAGAGCGCAGACGGCGAGACGCGCGCCGTGGCGGCCCAGGCTGCCGCTGCTTCCGCGGGGGTGCAGCGCGCAGCGGGATCCAGACGGATCATGCGCAGGAGGATGGCGGACCATGCACGCTGGAGCAGCGGCTCCTCCTCCAGGAGACGGTCGATGTTCTCCTGCGCGTCGGGTACTGCGTAGCGCGCGATCAGCTGCGCCGCGGCCATTGTGTGGCTCGCGGAGAGGTCCGGAACGAGGCGCGACGCCAGGCGCTGGCCTGACAGGCATTCCAGGAGCACGGTGCCGAGCGCATAGACGTCGGTGCGGGGATGCATGCGTCCGGCGAGCTGCTCCGGAGCCATATAGACCGCGGTACCGCGCGATCCTCCGGGGATATCTTGCTCTGTCGCTGGCAGGTCCTCCGCAAAGCCCAGGTCCAGGATGCGCACGCCGCCGTTCTGTTCCACCACCAGGTTCCCCAGCGAGTAGTCCAGGTGGAGGATGCCCGCTGCGGCGATGTGGCGCATGCCGTCGGACGCGGCGGCCGCGATGGCGGCGCGCACTTCAGACGCGTGCAGGCGGATGCGGTGCCACAGATCCGGCACGGTCTTGCCGTCGATGTGTTCCATCACGAGGTACGGTGCTGGTTCTTCCTGCAACAGGAACGCGTTGGGGGAGGCGGGCGCCGCGCGGCGCAGGTACGTGCCTTCGCGCAGGAGCAACTGCATGGTGGCGGCGGTGCGCTGGCGCACGGTCTTCACGGCCACCGAGCGGCGCTCGCGATTCTCGATGCGGTACACGTTGCCGTGCGCGCCCGATGCCAGGAACTCGCACGTCAGGCCCTCATGGCCCTCCGCGCGGAGCCGCGCGAGGGCTTCCGCCAACCCGGCGTCGCCCGCCTCGAGCTCGGGGTCGAGGGCGGGCGGCGGGCCGAAGGGATCGGGGGAGCCGGGCATGCGGTCGCGCTCAGGGCGCGTTGCGGTAGAGCGTGGAGCGGATCACGGTGTCGGCGGACTCGATCCAGGCGTGCGTCACGTCCTGCGTGTCGCGGTCGATCCAGCGCAGGTGCGTGCCAGGGGAGCTGAAGATCGTGAGCGAACGGTCGGTGAAGGCCTCCAGCGAGACCTGCAGGGTCGCTGCACCCGCACCGGCTGTGGGCAGAGCTTCCAGCACGAGGACCATCGTGTTGTCGGAGTCGATGGCGGAATTGACGGTCGAAACGTCGAGGCCGCCGCAGACCACGTGGAACGTGCCGGTGAGGGGCGCCGTCACGGCCGCGCCGTCGGGGTAGTGGGCCGCGCATGCGACCTTCTGCGTCGCGTCGGCCTTGTTGTAGGCTTTGAACGCCGCACCGTCGAGCGTCACGTTCTGCGCAGTGACGGTGAAGATGACGTCGGAGATCACGACCTTGTTGAGGCCGTTGCGGCTGTTGAGTGTTTGCGCGGCGCGGAAGCGGAACTGGCCCACGGGGCTCGGGCCCGAGGGCACGCGCGTGATGTCGCTGCTGTCGGGGTTCACGTTCTCGATGAGGCTGATCTTGGAGAGCACCACGTCGTTGGGGTTTCCCCGGATCACGGCGTTGGCCCCGGCACCCGTGACGCCCGTGAAGACCTCGCCTTCGCTTACGGCATCGCCGTCGTTCTGGGCGAGCGCGAGGCCCGTGCGGACATCCTTGCCTTGCACTGCGCCGGTAGCGCTCCGTACCGTGAGCGTGAACGAGTGGCCCGACACCGCGCCCTCCTGGTCCGATCGCATACGGGGGCGCACAAGGAGTGTGGTGGCCTGGGCCGTGCCCACGGTGAGGTAACCGTTCGTGATGAATGCGCACATCGTCCCGGCAGGGACCACTTGGGCGCCGCAGCCGCCGACAGTGGCGGAGGCCACCGGCGTCAGGTCACCCGCCTTGTAGAGCTCCAGGCGGTCGACGGAGGACAGGGGATCGGTAGCCGGAGTCTGGGCGTTGACGGCCTCGCCCGTCAGCTGGATCTGGGTGACCTCCACGGCCTGGTTCTCGGCCTGCAACTGGAGGCGGAGGATGGAGTCGCGCGTTTCGCCGCCGGCCAAGAGCTGGCGGGCGCGCACGGGTGTGGAGTCCTTGGTCACGTGCAGATTGGCGGCGGCCAGTGCGACCGGGCAACGGACGGAGAGCAGCATCACGTCGCCGGTGTTATTGGCCGAGGCCGGATCCGCCACCGCGGACTGGATGCCCGCGCGCGTGGAGATCTGCGCGTCGCACGTGAAGCTCTCCGGCACGGTGAAGGCCACGCTGAGGCTGCGGGACTCATTGGGCTGCAGGGTGAGGGCGCCGCAGACGGCCCGCGTACCTTCCTTGCGGCAGGTCGTGTCGGACTGGGAAGCGGAATAGACGAAGCTCTCGTGGATGCCGAAGTACGCGACGGCGTCCGTAACGGCCGAAGGGCCGGCGTTGCGCACCGTCAGCGTGAAGATAGCTGCGGTTCCGCGCTGCACGACGGCCGGGACGGTGCCGTTCACCGAGAGGTCGGCGGATGGGGTCGTGGGGTTGGTGGGGCAGGAGAGGGTGACACTGACAGTGGCGCTCGTATTGTCCGCTGCATTGGCGTCTGTGAGGGCACTCGCCACGGTGGCGGTGAAGGCGGCGGTGGCCGTGGAGCAGGTGGTCAGGGTGGGCACCGTGAAATGCAGGCTCAGCGCACGCACCTGTCCGCTCTGGAGCGTGAAGCCGCGGCAGTCGATGGTGTTGTTTACCACAGTGCACGAACCGGCATCACCGGTGGATGTGGAATACAGAAGGCCCGAGGGGATGGGCAGCGTGAAGCGCACATCCGTGGCGGCGGCGGGGCCGGCGTTGCGGATAACAGCTACGACGTTAAACGATCCGCCGCGCTGCACCGACGAGGGGCCGTGCATCTGCACGGAGAGGTCCGGGCGGGTGCCGTTTGGTGTGCCGCACGTGGCGGAGAGCGTGATGGGGGAGGGCTCGTCGTTACTCAACACGGGATCGCCTTGGGGTTTCTCCGAGACGAACGCGCGCACTACCGCGATCTGGCCGCAGTCAAACGGGGCGTAAAAGCCCACGACCACCGGCAGCGAGTCACCTACGCGCAGGTTGAGGTTTGCGCACCGTACCTCACCGACGCCTTCCTGCGCGCAGCCCGCGTCCGAGAGATCAGGGCGGAACGTCATGCCGTTATTGGCGCGGATGCGGATGGCCACGCCCGCGGCGTTGTCGGGGCCGTTATTGCGGACGGTGGCGGTGTATCGCACCAGGCGACCCTGGTCCAAGGATGTCGGGCCCGAGAGTATCATGGCGATGTCCGCGATGCCGTCTGCTTCGCTCAGGTCGTCTGGGCCGGTGCAGCCGCGGTCGGAGGGGTAGTCGGTCTTGCCGTCCTGGTCATTATCTAGGCCGTCGAAACACGGCAGCAGCGCGCCATTGGAGGTGACGAGAATCTTGCGGCTGGCTGTGAGATTGCCGAAGAACGTTCCGTCAGCCATCGCCATGCGCCAGCCCAGGGGGAACTCGCCCGTGAGAGTCGGCGCCTTGCCGGAGAGCGAGAAGGTCACGGTGGCCCCCGGAGGCACTGTCTGTTTCACGATGAGCCGCGGGAAGCGGAAGGCAATGTCGGTCTGAGAATTGAGCGACTCCAGCGCCGTACCCGTGGGCCAGGACTTGGTGCCGGTATTGCGCATCTGCACCTTGATCTTCACGTTGTCGCCGCTACGCACCGTTGCGGGGTACGTCATTTTGACGAACGAGGCCCGGTAGGACTTCGTCACGTTTTGCTGCGCAAAGGCCTGCGGGGTGGCGAGGAGACCGGCCGCCAGCAGCAGGGGCACGAACGATGCACGCAGGATCCGCATACGGTTGAGGGAGGAAACCGGATAACTTTATAATAACTTGCTAAAATGTCAAATTCATTAAATAACAACAATCTAAGCCCGGTCAAGAGGACGAGAACGGCTTCAGGAAGACCAAAAAAACCGCCGGGTGGTCCGGCGGTTTTGGAGGCGTAACGTCTTACTTGGCCAGTTCCTCGATGCGGCGCTCGCGCACTACATTCACCTTAATGACGCCCGGGTAGGTCAGCTCGCCTTCGATCTTCTTGGCGATGTCTTTGGCGAGCTTCTCCTGCGAGAGGTCATCGATCTTCTTGGTATCCACGAACACGCGGACCTCGCGGCCTGCAGAGATGGCAAAGGCACGCTGTACCCCGTTGAATGTCTTGGCCAGGTCCTCCAGCGCGCGAAGACGCTTGAAGTACTCCTCGATGGACTCACGGCGTGCTCCCGGACGGGCGCCGGAGATGGCGTCGGCGGCAGCCACGATGAAGGCCTCGGGCGTCTCCATGGGGATATCCTCGTGGTGGGCGGCGACGCAGTGGATGACCTCCGGACGTACCTTGAAACGCTTGCAGATCTCGACACCGATCTCCACGTGCGTGCCGGAGACCTCGTGATCGAGGGCCTTCCCCACGTCGTGCAGGAGGCAGCCCTCGGTGACGATGCTGGCGTCTGCGCCGATTTCCTCCGCGAGCATGCGGCCCAGGTGCGCCATCTCCACGGAGTGCTTGAGGACGTTCTGGCCGTAGCTGGTACGGAAGCGCAGTCGGCCGATGATCTTGAGCAGATCTGGCGGATAGCCCGTGATGCCGAGGTCCTCGGTAGCGCGCTTGCCGAAGTCGAGCATCATCTTGCCTACCTGGTCCTTGACCTTGGCAACGGTCTCTTCGATCTTGGCGGGCTGGATGCGGCCGTCTTGGATGAGCTTCTCCATGGCGAGCTTGGCCACGTAGCGGCGCACAAGGTCAAAGCCCGAGAGGATGATGGCTCCGGGAGTATCGTCGATAATGACGTCCACGCCCGTGGACTGCTCAAACGCGATGATATTGCGGCCCTCCTTGCCGATGATCTTGCCCTTGATGTCGTCAGAAGGGAGCTGGACCACCGTGGCGGTGGACTCGGATGCCACCTCCGAGGCGAACCGCTGCATGGCCTCGGACATGAGGTTCTTGGCGCGCTCGTCTACTTCCTGCTCCATCTCCTCGCGCTTGAGCTTGAGCTGCGCGGCGAAGTGGGACGAGAACTCCTTCTCCAATTCCTCGTAGAGCTGCTTCTGAGCCTCGGTCTGGCTGAGTTTGGCCACTTTTTCCAAGGCCTCGCGGTGCTTGGCGCTGGCGACGGACAAATCCGTCTTCATGGTGTCCAATTCGGCTTCGAGCTGCGTGACGTTGGCGCGCTGGCGCTCGATCTCCTTTACCTTGATATCGAGGGAGCGCTCCTTCTCTTCTAGACGGCCTTGTTCCTTCTCCACCTTGGATTCCATCTCGGAAGCCTGGAGACGAGCCTCGCTCAGGATTTCCTTGGCTGCCACTTTCGCTTCGGCCTCGGCGGTGCGGATTTGTCCGCGGACCTCCTGGACCTTTCCTTCGAGCTTGTGCAGCTCACGCTCCTGGCCGTCGATCTGCGTCTGCAGTGCGCTCGAGATCTTCTTGCCCTGGGAGAACCAGAACCAACCCGCGAGCAAACCGAGCCCGGCTCCGCCGAGCAAGGCGAGAACAACGATGATGAATTCCATGGGACATGGGGGCAGGGAGTGGGGGGGATCATGCCCGCCGTCCGCCTTGTCGTAGCCGGGGGCGTTCTCGTACGGGTTGGAACGCGAAAGTCCGGTTGAACGGCGTTAGGAAGCCAAGAAGGAGGCGGATGAAGGACATGATGATGGCCGAAGTGTACTCCTGCCTACGGGAGAGTCGAGGATGGGGGTTCGCTCCCGGCCCGGAACCGACACAAAGGGCTTGCGGCCGCATCATCACGGTGGTTTCGCCACCGGTTGTGCTGCACGTGCCCTGCGCCGAGCATGCCCTTCGTCGCATGATCCTCGCATGCGTCTCTCCCTTTTTTCGGCCCTCTTCGCCGCTCTCCTCTGCGCCGGTCTCGTCCGCGCGGCCTCCCCGGTCACAGGGCCCTATATTAGCGAGCTGCTTTGGACAGGCAGCGACCTCTCTGCCTCCGACGAATGGCTGGAGGTGGCCACGTCGGCATCCGGCTCCACCGACCTCACCGGCTGGTCTCTCACGGGGGTCTCTGGAGCGGGTGCGGAGGTGCCGCTGCACGTCTTTGCCACAGGGGCGCTCCTGTTTCCACATATACCGTTGGTCGTCGCCAGGTATCCGGAAGGGGAGTCACGCTTGGAGTCGGCTCCCCATGCTGTTTCGACAAAAATGTCTTTGCCGAACACCAAACTCCTTATCCGGCTGCGCGATGCCACGGGCACAGTGCGAGATCAGGCGGATGACGGCACCGGTTCGCCGATGGCTGGCTCCAATATCGCTCCCAAAGCCAGCATGGAGCGCCGGTACCCACCCCTCTCCGGGGAAGACCCTGCCGCGTGGCGTACCGCTACAGGGTCATGGGGTTTCGATGCCGGCACGACGATCTTTGGCAGCCCGGGCTACGCCGAGGGCCCTCGAGAGACCGTCATTCCCCCTGAAGAGGAGGATGTCCCAGTACCCGATCCTGAGCACGTCGGCGCGGAAGTCACCTGGAGCGGGAGTATTGCCTTGATCACGCTGTATTGGCAATCGTCGGACCCCGTACTCCTTACAGCCGTGGATCTCCGCCAGGAATACCCAGCTTCCGCCACAGGAACGCAGCTGGTCTTCGAACAGGCTGAATCGCGAGGGGATTTGCTGCTCCAGCGGGTGAGGAACGAGCAGCAATCTCCCGGAATACGTATTTCACTTCAGCCCTATCCCAAGCAAAATACTTCAAGTTCATCGGAGCAATACTCCTCCGCTCCGTTGGCACATGCTCCCGTGGCGTTTGCCATCACGGAGGTTACCCCGGCTCCATTGGAGGGGGATCCTTGGGTGGAGTTCCACTACGCGGGATCGGGGACGATCCTGCTGGATGGCTGGTCGATCACCGACGGGACGGTCACGGCCCCTCTCGGAGGCCTCGCCCCCTTCAAAGCAGGGGAGGTGCGGATGGTTCCGTCCAGTCTCTCGGGTTTTCGGCCGCGGAAGGCCGGCAGCACCCTCGAGCTGCACGACGAACATGGCCGCATCCAACGTCTGACGGTACCGAGTCTGCTGACGGGCCAGAGCTACGATGCGCTGCTTCAGCGCGTTACCTGTGCACCAAGCGGCAATTCACGAGATCTGGCTGTGTGGGAGGCATCCATCGTCGTCCAATCCGGCGAGACGCGCGCCACGGGGCGCACATCCGTGAACATTCAGCTCACCTCGCCCAGTCTCGCGCCAACACGCTGCGCGGTAGAGTTTGGGGATGGCAAGGTTTCAGAGAGCTGCAATCCGCCCTCCCATGCGTATAGCGAACCTGGATCGTTCTTGCTCGTAGCCACGGCCAGCAACTCCTGCGGAGAAACGGTCACACGGGTTCTCGAGATCATCGTAGACTCAGAGCCTCTAGAGATCTCGAAGACGCCCTCGCCGTCTTCCACGGTGACTGCGGCACGCTCTTCCTCGCCGCTGGTCGATTCGTCCATCAAGAGCGGCACGGGCATCCGCTTGCTTTCCGCTCTGCCCAACCCCGACGGCGATGACGGAGGCCACGAGTGGGTGGATCTCTTCCAGGAGCACGGAAAACCCATGGAACTCAATGGCTTGTCTCTGCTTGCCGCGGGGGGCAAGCACTACGTACTGTCCGGCGCG
>CAZYAK010000052.1:0-11198 GCA_964645935.1 uncultured Candidatus Peribacteria bacterium
GGAAGCGGTCGTCGTTCTTCATGAAGATTTTCTTCTTCTCGCCGCGGTAGGTGTTGTAGCCGAGCATCAGGCCCTCCTCGGGAATGTTCTTGGGGCCCGGGGCCATCTTGAAGTTCTGCCACTTGATCGTCTCTACCTTGTTGTACTTGATGTTCGCCAGGTGGAAGAGACTCGCAAGCTCCGCAGTGCCGAGAATGAGCTTGGGGAAGCGCAGCACCTGCGACAGCGGGCGGGTGGGGGAGCGGCGCACGAAACGGGCCACAATGTTCTTGCGGCTCACCAGGTGTGGGCGTTTGAACGAGTTGCCTTGCACGCTGCCAAACTGCGAGAAGGCTGCCACGATGGAATCCAGCAGCGTCTCCGCCCGGGCCATCGTCTGGCCGGAGGTGACGATACGCAGGGCGCACTCGAAGCCAGGGTTGTTCGCCTTCTCGTCAAGGACTTTGGCGTACTCCTCCACCATCTGCGACACGCGCTCGCCCGAGGCCTTCTCCTGCTCACCGAGCTCGGAAGCTTTGTCGCTCGTGAACATGTCGAAGATCGCCACCACCCAAGAGAGGGGGTTCCAGAGACTAAAGCCCGTCTTCTTTTTGGGGTTGATGAGACGCTTGGCCTCGTCCACCACTTTCTTCTGCCAGTCCTTAACGGGCCGCAGCACGAACTGCACGGCGGCACCCTCGTCCAAGCGCAACTTGGAAAACGCGTTGGTGATGTTGTTGAGGGGGTCGCTCTTCAGTTGCGAGTACGTCTTGAAGACGCTTGTGAACTTCTTGGACGGGATAAGTACCTCGGAGGCCACGACGGACTGCTCGGTGAAGATGTTGTAGTCCTCCACCTCGTCGATGATGACGTCGGGGTAGAACGCCGTGATCTGCTTCTCGATAAGACCGGCTGACTTCCGCGGGCACACCAGGAAGAACAGGATCTCGCCCGCGAGAGCGGCGTACTCCACCGAGAAGTACTCCTGCCCCTCCCAGAAGCGCTTCTGCTTGCTGGTGTAGATGGACTGCAGCGACTGGTAGAGGTGGTCCATGACGCCGAGCACCTCTTTAAAATCCTTGCCGGTAGAGAATGCCTCGGACTCCTGCTCCTTGTCCTCCTTGCTCTCCTTCTTCGGTACCAAGATTTGAAGGAACACCAGCGAACGTTCGCGTTTACCGTCCTTGCGCATGCGCATCAGGAGCATGGCGCCCCAGCCCGCGGCGGCGAGCAGGAGGAGGATGCCGATCGCGATGAGAAAGGCGTTCATGCGGGATCCGGGACAATCGGGCCCGAGTATCGTACCATTGTACCACGTCCGGCGCCGCCCCTCCACCCCGGTAATCGCGTAGGAACTTCCGTCCGGACCTCTGCCCATGGCCTTCTCCGACCTCTTCAGCCGTCGGTCCATCCGCTCCGCCCTGCGCGGGGCTCTGCGCTACGTGTTCGGGAAGCGGGGCCAGCGCCGTGTGACCGGCTGGCGCATGTTCTACCGCATGCGCACGGAGCTGATGCTTCAGACCATTGCCCCGTTGCCGGTGGTCCAGCAGCACGCCCGCCCGCGTCTATGGGTGGACGAAGAGGTGTTTCCGCGTATTCAGCGCCTCCTCGCCCGTGCCCGCCACACGGTGGTGATTCAGATGTTCATCTGGAAGGACGATCGCATCGGCCGCCAGATGGCGGGGCTCCTCGTGGAGCTCGCGGACCGTGGCGTGAAGGTGTTCATCACCAAGGAAGCGACGGGCGACGTCTTCGAGTTCCACCGTGATTTCCTCACCACGAAGGGCTCGCACCGCGACGTGTGGAAGCGTTTCTGGGAGCACAAGCTCATCCGCGTTACGCACGCCTCGGAGCGCGACCACGCCAAAGTCTACATTATCGACAGCTCTGTGATCCTCCTCACAGGGATGAACATTGCCAACGAGTACCACGAGCGCCTGCACGATTACATGGTGGAGCTCCACGGAAACGGTTTCGTGGAGCAGTTCCTCACACGCGGCGAGATGCCCGGCCCCCAGGGCAAGACGCGCATCGTGATGAATTCCGATTCCCGCAAGGAGATCCGCCCCGAGGTGACGCGGCTTCTAGAATCCGCCATGCATTCCATCGTTCTGGAACAGTGCTACATCTCCGATCCTAAGGTGCTGGACGCGCTCATTGCCAAGAGCAAGGCAGGGGTGGACGTCACGCTTGTTGTGCCCGAGCGCACGGATTTCCAACACCATCACGCCAATATGGAGTCTGTCAGCCGTCTCCTGGCAGAAGGGGATAAGCGCCGCATGCACGTGTTCCTCTATCCCCGCATGTTCCACGCCAAGACCATCCTTGTGGACCGCGAGAAGGCGTTCGTGGGCTCTGTGAACCTCATCACTTCCTCGCTGGACGACATGGGCGAGGTAAACGTGCTCCTAGAAGGCCGTGACGCGGAGCCCATCCAGACCCTGCGCGAGGCCCTGCGGATGAGCATCCTCCGAAGCAAGCCGGTGCGCGATCCGCTGCGATTCTCGCCGTTCCGAAAATTGCTGGCGTACTTCAAACTTTGAGGAGAGGCGTTAGGTGTTAGACGGTAGGGCGTAGATACGCGAAAGCTCTACTCCCTACGGCCTAACGCCTACATCCTCACAGATGGCGGAGCTTCTCCACCATGTCCACCAACGTCCGGATGGTCATGTCCTTCTTTACAAAGTAATCGTCCGCGCCCAACTCCTCGGCGCGGAGCTTGAAGTCGGGCTGGTCGAAGTTGGTCAGCATGATGATGGGGAAGCCCCGGCCCGTCCGCGGGAACTCCTTGAGCACCTGGAAACCGTCCACTTTGGGCATGTGGATGTCGCAGATCAGAAGATCAGGCTTCTGCTTGCGGATTTCGTTGATGGCCTCCTCCCCATCCTGGGCGGTGCGGACCTCGTATCCCTCCACCGTGAACTTCTTCACATAGAGGCTGCGGAGGACTGCGTCGTCTTCAGCGATGAGGATGTTTCCTTTTGCCATGAGGCACATTCTACCGCATCCGGGCCGAGAAGTAAACAACACTTGTCCCCAGGCACGCCCCTCACAAGAAAGGATGACGGCAGGACGGATTTCCGGTATACTGATTGGATTTCATGAAACTCTCCCGCCGTCACTGGCTTGTCGGATCTGCCGCGCTTGGGCTTGTCGCGCTCGCCCTCGTGACCAGCATGAGTATCCGTGCGGCGCTCCCGTCGGAGTGTGTCGGCAAGCCCTACGGCTGGCCGGGCTGCCCCACCAAGTCCGCAATTGAGGCCTCGACCTCCTGCGGCAACTCCATCATCGATGGTGGCGAGGAGTGCGACGACGGCTCGCGCTTTAACGGCCAGACCAGCTGCGGAACGAACTGCCGGTTCCAGGGCTGCGGCGACGGCACACTATGGGCGTTGGAGGAGGAGTGCGAGCCTGGGGCCGACGAGTTTTACGCGCAGGACTCCGACGGTGAGATGATCATCGAGCGCCGCTACAAGCCTACGCCGGTCTGCGGTACGTACTGCCTGGCTCCGCGCTGCGAGGAGTCGGGCGCGTGCTACGCCGGATGCAAGTGGGTTTTCCAAGCCAGTTGCAGCCAACAGGCCGCGTCCTCGGCCCCCGCCTCCGCCATCCCGGGCGCCACGTCCTCCGCTCCCGCGGTTCCGCCCCCTGCCCCCACCACGTCCTCCGCTCCCGCGGAGGCCGTGCCCCAACCCACGGCCGCTTCGTCTGCCCCAGCCAATGGGTTTACACGCCCGCCCGAGACGCCCGCCGCCGCCATCCCGGTCTGCGGCAACGGACGCAGCGAGGAGGGTGAGGAATGCGACGACGGCAACCGCATCAACGACGATGGCTGCACCAACGCCTGTCTCCTGCCGCACTGCGGCGACGCCATCCAGCAGTTTACGGAGGAATGCGACGACGGCAACGAGGTGAGCGCTGACTCCTGCAGCAACACCTGCAAGCGTGCCCGCTGCAGCGACGCCATCGTGCAATCTGGAGAGGAGTGTGACGACGGCAACTCCAACAACGCCGACTCCTGCTCCAACACCTGCCGCATGCCGCGTTGCGGCGATGGTGTGCTGCACTTCGGCGAAGAGTGCGACGACGGCAATCGCGTTCATGATGATACCTGCAGCAACGAATGCAAGGCCGCCCTCTGTGGTGACAGCATCGTTCAGGCCGGCGAAGCGTGCGACGACGGCAACCAGAGTGACTACGACGAGTGCACCTCCTTCTGCAAGCGGGGTGTGTGTGGCGACGGCAAGCGCCAGCCCGGTGAGGACTGTGACGACGGCAACGATCGCAACACCGACATCTGCACCAACTCCTGCAAACACCCTTTCTGCGGCAACACCACGGTGGAGGGTTCGGAGGAATGCGACGACGGTAACACCTCCAATCTCGACTCCTGCCTCAACATCTGCCGCCGCACCCGTTGCGGTGATGGGTTCGTGCAACCTGCGGAGGAGTGCGACCGCGGTGGCGAGAACTCGGACGTCACCCCCGACGGTTGCCGCGTGGACTGCCGCAATCCTCGTTGCGGCGATACGGTTATCGATACAGGTGAGGAGTGCGACGGCAGCACCTTGTGTACCGAAACGTGCACCGTCCGCCGCGACCTCATCCGCCCCGGATCGGACTACTCCGGCCCGCCGATCGGTATGAGCACTCGCACCAAGGGCATCATCGCCGGCTCCACGGCCGCCGCCTTCGCGGCCATCGGCGGCATCCTCTTCCGCAAGAACCTCGTGGCCATGTTGCCTAAGGGCCGGAAGGGAAAGTTCGCCACGGACGCCTCTGTCGCCATTGAAGACATTCCGCTCGATCAGATCGAGCAGCCGTGGCACAAGTGGTGACCCCCTGCGGGGCTTGGAAGAAAAACCTGCGGTTTTCCTCCCAAGGACCCTCCTTTCCCTAAGAGGGGTCTTCCAGATGCGGGGCCCACGAGACCCGCATCTGGAAGACAAATTATGTAATTGGGGTTACCATGAAAGTTTTGTAGAACTCCAGTGAGAGCGATCCAGCTGCGATCAGTAGTCCGACAGCGGCAATAACTGTTCCTGCAAGCGTGATGCGATTCAGGGCTATCGTAAGTTTGTCAGACGATTCGCTGGATCTTGTAAAATTTTCGATCAGTCGATCCAAGAGTCCGAGAAGAACATTGTCGTAGGTACCTCCGGAAAAGAAGCCGATCATTGTCGCGTAGTACTGTTTCCTTAAGTCTTCAATGTCCTGAATTGGATTGGGCATATAGCAAGCCTAGAGGCATGCCATGCAAATTAAAATCATCGCGAAGAAGTGGGTCTCGTGGGCCCCGCTTCTTTGCGATTCCTCTTAGGGAAGAGATGGCTCATGGAAGGGAAACCGTAGGTTTCCCTTCCATGCGGTCGTCAGACCGTCACGCGCACGTACGTGGTGACACCGTGGCCGCCGAGGTACTTCTCGACGGTCATGCTGGGGTCCTTCACGAAGGCTTGGGTGAGGAGCGCGTTCTCCTCGCGGAACTTCTTCTCCTTGCCCTCCATGATCTTGCCCATGATGGCCTCGGGCTTCTTGTCCTTGGCGAGCTGCTCCTTCCAGATCTCGCGCTCCTTGGCGAGCGTGTCCATGGAGACCTCGTCGGGACGTACGTAGGCGGGGTTGAGGGCCGCGGCGTGCATGGCCACGTCCTTGAGCTTGGCCTTGTCCGCGCCGGCGGCGTCGGAGCCGATGATCACGGCGAGCTTGCGGTTACTGTGCACATAGGAGGAGAGCGCGGGGGCGGTGAGCTCCTGTACCTCGGCGACGGAGACGTTCTCTCCGAGCTTCTGGATGGCGCCGGCTGCCATCTCGTCCATCTTGGACTTGGCGGCGGACGAGCCCTTGGAGAGCACGAGATCGGCCAGCTCCTGGCCCATCTTGAGGAAATCGTCGCTGCGGGCGACGAAGTCCGTCTCGCACTTCACGGTGATGACGGCGGCCTTGGCGCCGTTCTCGGCGATGAAGATGGCGCCCTCGGACTGAGTGCGATCGGCCTTCTTCACGGCGTTGGCGATGCCTTTTTTGCGGAGGAGCTCAATGGCCTTCTCCATGTCGCCGCCCGCTTCCTCCAACGCCTGCTTGCAGGCGAGGATGGAGACGCCCGTGCGGGCGCGGAGGGTGGCGACGTCGGCGGCGGAAACGGGGGACATGGGGTTCAAGGGGGTAGAAGGTAGGAGGGGGAGAGTAGGGGGTTTGGGATGGGAGAAGAGCGTAAGCTTCCTTCATCCTGACGCCTACTTCCTCGTTTACGCTTTGGCCGGTGCGGCGGGCTTCACGTCGTCCTCGTCGTCTTCCTCGTCATCGTCTTTGGACTTCTTTTTGGGCGTGCCCTCCAGGAGCTCGTGTTCGATGGTGGAGAGGACGAGATTGATGGACTTTACAGCGTCGTCGTTGGCGGGGATGTAGGCGGTGAAGTGATCGGGGTCCGCGTTGGAGTCGCAGATGCCGAAGATGGGGATCTTCAGCTTGGCTGCCTCCAGCACCGCGACGCGGTCGCGGATGGCGTCGACAACGAACACGGCGTCGGGAAGGCCGGACATTTTGCTCACACCCGCGAGGGCGATGTCGAGCTTGGCGAGGAGCTTGCGGAGCGCCGTCTGCTCCTTCTTGGTGTACTTTTCGATCTCGCCCGTCTGGAAGGACTTCTGGAGATCCAGGTAGTACTTGAGGCGGCGCTTGATCGTGGACCAGTTGGTGAGCAGGCCAGGGATCCACTTCTTGGTGACCATCGGCTGGCCGACGTTGCCGGCGAGGCGCTCGATGAGCGGGATGGACTGCTGTTTGGTGGAGACGAAGAGGATCGTCTTGCCCTCGGTCTGGAGCTTCTTGAGGTGCGAGACCACGAGCTCGAGGTGCTTCTTGGTCTGAGCGAGGTCGAAGATGTGAATGCCCTTGCGGACGCCGTAGAGGTGCTTCTTCATCTTGGGGTTCCACTTCTCCTTGCGGTGGCCAAAGTGGCACGCGGCCATGAGCAGGTCTTTCTCGGACGGGATCGCCATACGGATGGATGGGGGATGGATTGACGCACGACAGCCCGCGGCGCCGGAAGTAATGGTGATGAGGGGATCCTTGGCTGTGCCGTGAACCCGAGCGCAGGGAGTGGTTCACGGCCTTCCGACGTCTTGTCGCCGAGCGCGGAGGATACCCCGAAGGGTCAGGACCGCAGCGATCAGTCGGAAGTGATGTGCCTTATATACACGGTCCGGCCCGAATCTGCAACAACGCGCCGGGTTTTTGTCAATAAGTGTCATATATTGTATAATAGACATTACATGGCCAAGAAGACGCCACGGGCCGAGGCACCGCAGGATGGCACGGATCCTCCCGGAGCCGGGCCCGCGGCGAGCGCGGAGGCCTCGCTGACCGTGGATGCCCAGTTGGCCCGGGAGATCGAGGCGGTCCGCGCGTTGCAGGGTGGGCTCACGCGCGCGCAGTTCGCCGCGGCGGCGGGATTGGCGGGCGACCACGCCGTGGCCGCGCTGGAGGATCCGTCCAAGAAGAAGGCGGCCCAGACGTCGCAAATCCGCGCCGTGCTGCGTTACCTCCGCGACCAGGAGACCGCGGCCGGTCCGGAGGAGGAGACGGTGGCCCGGGTCCGCGACGCCCGTGGGCGCATCGAGACGCTCCTGCTGACGGGCCGGACCGGCGTGGCGCGCGTGCTGGAACGCTGGATGTGGGAGCGCGGGCAGGACGCCTTCGTGGAGCACCTCGGCATGAGCCGGTCCACGCTCAACAACTGGCGCAGCGGCAAGGAGTTCCCCGAGTACCCCGACCTCATTGCGCTCGCCGAGCGCCAGGGGCACGACCTCACCTCGGCGGACGACGCGTGGACCGCGGAGATGCGGCGCGGGTGGCTGGAGTCGTTCGAGGCACGCGGCGCCGAGCGGGGTATCCCCCAGCCGATCGTGCTGTTCGAGGCGGCCGTACAGCTCTCCGGGCGCCGCTACACGCGGCCCGTCCTCATGGCGCTCGGCATCGAGAAGGAGCAGACGGTCTCGCTGGAGCGTCATCGTTATGCGCCGTACGCCGCCCTCAGCGCGGAGGCCCTCCGGCTGGTGGAGGAAACCTTCCCTCGGCGCGTCGAGACCTGGCGTCGGAACTGGGCCGAGCAGGCGGAGGCGGAGCGCGCGGGGTCCTTCGCGGAGGCGCTGCGCGCGTTCAAGGAGCGGTCCGGCGTGCCGTGGCCCGCGGTGGCGGCGGTCTTCGGCCAGGACGTGGGCAAGATGCGGACAGCTGTGCACTTCATGGTGCGCGACGGGACCATCAAGCCTGGCATCTCCATGGCCGGCATCATCCGCGTCCTCGCGAAGTTCGACGAGCCGGCCGCCGCCCGCCTGGAGCAGCACTACCTCCGCGAGCGCTCGATGGTGCACCGCCGCAACCGGGGCATCGCCGGCGGCACGCTGCCGCAGCGGGAGCTCTTCGGCCTCACCGCGGCCGACCTGACGGACCGCACGGGATACACCGCGCAGGAGCTCACCAACCGGGAGTGCGCGGACGCGCCCGCGACGGGCGCGGAGGACTGGGCGCGCGAGACGGAGGAGCTCATGGGCGAGATTCGCGAGCTCGGCGAGCAGCGCCTGGCCGCCGCGCGCGTGGCGTGGAACGCGTTCCACCGTCCCGCCACGGTGAAACAGGCGCTGCAATCGCTCACGGTGGTGGCGCACAAGGGCACGCTCGGGCTGCTCGGTGACGAGCACGTGGTCGCCGCCCTGGAGGCCGATTGGAAAGGGGACGGCGAGCGCGTCGTGACGACCGCCGGGCGGCAGAAAGACGACATTGAGCGCATGGCGCGCGGCTCGGACGTCCCGTCGTGGCCGGTGCTGTGCATTCTCGTCCGCGAGGGCGGTCGGCACCTGGACATGGAGACGTCCGACGCGCTGCTCAGCGACTGGCGGACACAGGAGGCTGCCAAACAGGAGGCCGCGCTGCCCGAGGCGACCGGGCCCGCCACCCGCGCGCGCGGCAACGGCCGCCGTATGGCGCGGGTGCTGGGGATGCTGCTGGAAGAAGGGGCGCCGAGCTTGAAGCTCTTCTTCGGGACCGACACGGACAGCGCGACGCGCTTCGAGGACGTGCGCGGGCGGCTCGCGGCCGGTGCGCCCGTGGGCGATGACGAGATCGCGGGGACGATGCAGACGGTCCTCGCGCGGTTTGGGGCGCTGCCGGGCGCCTCCCTCCCGCGCGGCCAGCGCGTCTTCTTGGAGTCGCTTGCTCACGCCGCGGGCGACCATCTGATGGCGTTCATCGCCTGGATCGACGAGATGGGGAATGTGCCCGAGGAGGGTATCGACGCCCTGCACCTCCCGGGGCTGCTCCCCGCGGAGCTCGAGGAGATCAAGCGCGAGCGCCGCCGCCACGGCGCGTGAGCATGGACGGTTGCTGGCGCAGCGCCCGCGGACTAGCGTGGAACGCATGGGACACGCTCCGGACCGCCCATCATCACCGGCGACGCACGCCGTCTTCGAGCCGCTGACGCGGGACATGGCGGATCCCTCCCAGGTCACGCCGCCGGTGCACCTGATGCTCGAGGAGCGGCGCGAGGCCTCGCGGCGCATCCTCCTCACGCTGCCGCCCGGTGAGCGCGCGGTGGTGGACCTGCTGTACGGCTTCTTCGACGGCCGCCCCCGGACGCATGAGGAGGTCGCGGGTCTCCTGGCGGTGTCGGATGCGGACGTGCGGGCCGCGGAGGCGGCGGCCATCCATCGGCTGCGGGGGGGCGCCCGGAAGGCGTTCCTGGAGCAGTACCTCTGAAGGATCGGGGCCCACGGATCTTCCGTTCCGTGCAGTTTTATGCTAAGATAGTCCGATTCCATGGAACGCCGCACCCACACCCCTTCCCGCTCTGAGCTCAACGGCACGATCGCGCGCGACATCCGCCGCGTGCGCACGCTCCAGAAACTCTCACGTGAGGATCTGGCGCTTCGGGCTGCCCTTTCGGGCCCCGAGGAGGTGGGGGCCCTGGAGGATGAGAAGAAGGACAAGCTGCACCAGATCCCGCAGATCGAAGCCGTCTACGAGTACCTCCGCGGCCAGGAAGGCCCGGGGCTGGACCCGGATGTGGTGGTGCAGCTGCGCGAGATCCGCGCTCGGCTGGAGCAGCTGCTGGGGGAGATCCTGGAGCGGCCTAAGGCGAAGCGCGCGGCGTGATATGGGCTAGGACAAGGCTCCGATGGTGTTTTTGCGTTATTCACTAAATATTGTACAGTGATTATGACCGCTCGTTGCGGTCTGCCTGCCAAGGAGGCGGGCGTCCGTCTGCCGCTCATTGTCATCTGATCGCTCCAAACAGTCGAGGATTTTATGAAGGTTTCGTTCCGATTCGTGGCGCTCCTATGCGCCGTTTCCGCCGCGTCCGCCCTGACCGCGGCCTCCGACGACAAGAAGAAGGACACGGCGACCGTGATCCTTACCCAGAGCTTCCCTTTCCGCGTCCTCTGGACCGCCGGAGACGAGATGGGGGAGATCGAAGATAAGGACTCTGCCGAAGTCCCCGCCGGCAAGATCAGCATCGCGCCCGTGAGCCGATTCCAGGGCGAGTACGAGTCGCTCTTCTACAAGTACCGCCTCAACGGTGGGAAGCTGAGCACGCTCTCCACCAAGGCTTGGGAGGGTACACTCAAGAAGGGCGACAAGCTGGAAGTCGTCCTCGTCGGTGTGGCCGCTCCAGCGCATGCGGCCCTCGTCCCGTACAAGGATGGCCAGATCCTTGTCTCGGTCATCCATCCCATCGCCCAGACCAACAAGGAGGCGAATTTCGACCCGACCGACAAGGAGGAATTCCGCAGCTCGGCGATGTTCTTCGCCAAGTATGGTGTGGAAAAGGTCTCCAAGAAGCTGGCCGAGGACACCCTCGCTGCGATGGCCAGCTTCGATACCAACAAGGCCAAGGTTCGCAATAAACAGCAGGTCTCTGTCCTCCTTCCCATGAAGGGGGGCAAGGTCCTGCCGGATCAGGCCCAAGGGTCCGAAGCGGAGCTCGCAGAGGCAATCGAGATCGCGTTCCGAACCATCGGACGCCAGCATCTCGTTTACGGGAACGATGCGACGACGCTGAACCAAGAAATCGAGAAGGCTGAGAAGAAGCTGAAGGAGTGATCAACCGCGGCAGGCGGAGAGGGGGCTGGCATGATGCCGGCCCCTTTTTCGCATGCGTATGCGAAATTATACAAATGATAATAGTATTGTATGATACTAAAGATCGCATCGTGCGGTCA
>CAZYAK010000053.1:0-11030 GCA_964645935.1 uncultured Candidatus Peribacteria bacterium
GACCCTCAGGACCACAACCTGATGCTCTAACCAGCTGAGCTACGCTCGCCATGAGTGGGAGAATGATCGGGGCACCAGCGCATCTCTTCTTACCTAACGCCTCTCCGCGGAGAGGCTAGGCCAGCTGAGCTACGCTCGCCACAAGGAAGGTCTGCCGTAGCCAAAAGACCCGGCGCGACGGATGGTAGAGGCAATCAGGCTGCCTGGCCAGATCCATCCGGCGGTTTCGGCAGAGGGACGTCGTCGGCGCGGATCATGAAGGCGATGTCGTCGGCTGCCGGGGCTGGGGGAGCGGGTTCCGCCGCCGAGACGGGCTTCAGGGCCTCCATCGGGGTGGCGGGCATGGCTGGGGTCGCAGCCAGGGTGGGCGACGGGGAGGATGGGGGCTGTGCAGGGGGCACGGGACCGGGGACACCGGGCTCTTCGCGGCGCTTCTTGAGGTTGTCGCGGTAGCGCATGCGCTTGCGGCGCTTGCGTTCGCGTTCGCGCTCGTCACGTTCCTGCTGTTCGGCATCGTTGATGGGTGTGGGTGGCGCTACGGGCGGCACGACAGGAACGGTCTCGGCTGTCGGGGCGGGGATCGGCTCAGGCATCGGCACCGCGGGCGGTTCTGCCACGGGGGTGGGGATGGGCGTCACCGGTGCGGGTGCCTCGGCCGGCGTGGCGACGACGAGAGCCTGAGCGACCTGGATTGCGGGCTCAGGGACCGAGACCGGCAGGATCGCGGGAAGCGGCACTTCGGCGACGGGCGTGGGGACGATGGGTGTGGGGGCGGGAGACGTCGGCTCGGGAGCCACAGCGGGTTCCAGCATCGCAGGAGCCGGTTCAGGAACGGGTATGAGTACTGGCGCCGGAACAGCGAGTGCGACGGGCGCGGGTGGCTCGATGACGGGAAGGGGTGTCGTCGCCACAGCGGTCACGGTGGTCGCTGCCGGTTGGACGGCCTGCGCCGGGGCGGGTTCCGCGGCCTGCAGCCAGGGAGGCGGAGCGTCAGCGGCGGGAGCGGGTGTTGCGGGTGCAGCAGCTACCGCGGACGTCTCAGTAGTTGCTGCAGCCAGACCCTGCTGAAGCCACGGGGGCGTCTGCGTGAGGTCGATATCGGCTGGGGCAACCAGCGGGGCGGAGAGCGCGGGGTCCGGCTTTAGTGGCGGCGCGTCGGCGGGACGCGGCGCAGGCTGGCGCATCCAGTCGGGAAGGAGGTCCTCCTCGCTCGGGAGCGGCGTGGCGGCGGCATCGGGGAGCACGGATGCTGTGGCAGCGTTCTCCACGGGAGCTGGGGCGGCAGGCATCGGTGCCGGGGCTGGATCGGCTTTGGCCAGACCCTGCTGGAGCCAGGTCGGCGCCTTGTCCATCTCTACAGGAGGGAGGGAGGCGGGCGTCTCAGGAGTGGGCTTGGGAGCTGGGGGCGGGACGGGCAGCGGCTCGGGCGGCAGAGGGGCGGGTTCCGGCGCCGGGGCGAGTGCGGGAGGAGGCGGGGGCGGGGGAGTACCAGCCGCTGGTTCAGACGTCAGGCCCTTCTTGAGCCACGACGGCGCCGCATTCACGTCCACGAAGTCCGTGGGAGGAGGTGTGAGTTCGGCTTTCTTCTCCTTGGGTTTCTTCTCTCTCTTAGGCGCCTCCTCTACTTTCTCCACAATCTTTTCCTCTTGCGGAGGGTCTGCGGGGGTGGATCGCTTCAGCTCCATAGGAGGGGGCGGCACGTCGATGGCGCCGCTCGCCTTGTTCTTGGACATCATCTTGGCTTCGGCATCTTCCAAGCGCTTGGACAGCCCGCCGCCGCGCTTGGTGAACTTGCGGATGCCGAGCATGCCCAGCGCTCCGATGAGTACCGCGGAAAGCGCGACGCCGAGGATGCGCAGGAGTAGACCCAGAATGCCGCTGCCCGATGACGGCTCCGCGGGTTTGGGATCTGGTTTGTCGGGAGGTGTCTCGGGATCGGGCCTTGCCGCCACGGAGGATACAGATTCCTCAGCGATCTCCACGGTCACGGTGGTCTCACCGCGCGCCACGCTGGAGCCGTCGGCGAGATTGCGCACGACCACCGTTACGTCGTAGTCGCCCGAGCGCATGTAGCGGTGCGAGGGGCGAGTAATGAGGCTCTGCGCGCCATCACCAAAGCTCCAGTGGTACACCGTATCTTGGACGGGCATCTCTACCGGGAACTCAAAGCGGGCTTGCCCATCCTCCGCTACCTGGGCGCTGATTTCCCCCAGGATCATCTCGGGCTCCGTGGGGCCAACGGGTGTCTGGGGCTGCCCGCTTGGCGGCTCGTCGTCGGTGCGGAGCACATCGAGCGCAAAGTCCCGACCGCTCTCGGGGGAGAGGACGCGCACCGAGCGGACTTCGCGAGGCTCAGCGAACCACACGTGTAGGGGGTTCTTCTCACGCATGAACAGCGTGCCCGCTGCGTCGTTGTCGTCGGAGGTGTCGCCGTTGCCATCGGCGTCGACGTTCGTATCCAGATCCAAGCGCATCTCGCCGGGGAGATCCCGAGAGGGCGTGATGGCCAGGATGTCGGTGTCGCGGTGCAGGCGCGATTCGCCGTCTTGTGGGGCAGGCGAGAAGTGCGCAAAGTCGGGTGCGGCCGCGGCGGGCGCGCCGGCGCGCGGGTCCACGACGATGGTGATCTCCTTACGGAAGCGGGTGGATGAGCTTGGCAGGTCCACGGCGGCTTCCAGCTTGTACTCGCCCTCGACAGTGAGGCGGATGCGGAAGTCCTTATTGCTGCCGGCTTCTACGAACTCCTGGTCGCGCGTGACGATCCACGATGCGCGGAAGTCCGAGTCGTCCGCGACGGCGAGGATCTCGAACGTCTCACCCGCGAGGACGTGCATGGTCTCTGCAGTCTGTGATACCTCAGTGAGCTCCTGTGCCAGCGACGCCGGAGGTCCGAGCAGGAACGCGAGGAGCGCGACGGAGGCGAAGCGGCGGACCATCAGTTGAGCTCGGTGGGAACAGCTACCGTGAAGAAGCTCACGATGAAGCGCGCAAACAGGATGAGGACAAGGCCGAAGATGACGTACTTCACAATGGCCTTGGCTTTGTTCTTGGCCTCTTCGTTGCCCATGCTAACAATCAGAACTGCTCCCGCCGCGATGATCATGACGGTGGCCGCGAGCGCCAGGAAGTCGAGGATAAATGCGAGCGCTTTGATGACGGTGTCACGGAGCGATGTGCCGGTGATGGGTCCTTTGATGTCGCGCGCGGCGTCCACGCCGCCTTCCAGACCCGGACCATCGAATACCTGGGCGAGCGCGCGAGGGGCGTTGAGCGCAACAAAGGCGGCCATGCCGAGGGAGTACTGCCAACGGGCGAGGGTGCGTTGCATACGGGTTTGGGGAGTGTGTCTTCCAAGCACTATAGCACAAAACGCCCCTCCGATCTACACTTCCCGCCATGTCGCGACCCACCCCCCGTGCCGTCCTGGCGGCGGCGGACCAGCCGGCCTTGCTGGTCTCGGATCTCGTGAATATCCGCTACCTGACGGGGATGCCGGTCACGGCCGGCTTGGTGCTTGTTCTGCCGAGGCGGCACGTTCTGCTCGTGGACGCCCGCTATCGGGAGATGGCCGAGCGGCGCGTGGAAGGGATGGTGATCCGGGACATCCAAACGCTTCCCGAGCTCCTCAAGGACGTCACCCGCTGCGGCTTTGAGGCCAATGACGTCTCCGTGGCCCGATTCGTCCAGTGGAAGCGCACGTTTCCGGGCACCAAGTTGGTGCGGACTACTGGCGTGGTGGGTGAGTTCCGTCGCCACAAGACCGACGAGGAGCGCCGGCTCCTGCGAAGAGCGCACAAGATGACCAAGGAGCTTCTACGCCGCGTGCCCTCGGCGCTACGGTCGCAGACTTCGGAGGAGCGGCTCGGCCGTCAGCTCCTTCAGTGGGCGCTGGAGCTGGGCGCGGATGGGCTCTCCTTCGAGCCCATTGTGGCTTTTGGCACGCATACTTCATCACCTCACCACCGACCCACGGGCCGCATGCTTCAGAAGGGCCACATCGTGCAGATCGACGTGGGCGTACAGTACCGCGGCTACTGTGCTGACATGAGCGAGGTGTTCTTTACCGTGGACCCCACTCCCGCGCAGCGCGCGGTCTACGACGTGCTGCGCAAAGCCAAGGACAAGGCCATGGCCGCGGTGGCGCTGGGCGTCACCAACCGGGCACTGGATTGTCTGGCGCGTGAGGTTCTGCGTAAACACGGAATCGAGCAGGCGTTCACCCACGCGCTCGGGCACGGCGTGGGATTGGAGGTGCACGAGGGCATCACGCTGTCGTCCAAGGCGCCCGAGACGGCGCTGGTATCGGGCGAAGTGGTGGCCATCGAGCCGGGAGCGTATTTCCCCGGGAAATTCGGCATGCGGCTGGAGGACATGGCGTACGTGGCGTGAGGGCCGGAAAGTTGCGCGAAGCCGGACTTATGGTGTCATGGACCCCCTGAGGATGGCGGGGGGAAGCGGTTTCTGGTACGATGTCGTGAATGCATACACACACCCACCGTCTCACATCCACCGTGACCCTCTGCGCCTTGCTGGCGTTACCGCTGTCCGCGATCGCGCAGAATGCGGGCGCGCCGTACCAGCGCGACATAGTCATCACGGCGTACTATTCGCCGCTTCCGGATCAGTGCTGCTACGTCCGTGGCAGCTACGAAGCGGACGTGCTGCTCAACGGCAGGGGTACCAACGGCGCCGACGGTACCGAGGTGTACCCCGGCATGGCGGCCGCGCCCAAGAGCTATGCATTTGGCACGCGGCTGGACGTCCCGGGTGTTGGCATCTTCACGGTGCATGACCGGGGCGGCGCCATCGTGGAAGCCGAGCACTACGACCGCATTGATCTCTGGGTCGGCGCCGGCGAGGAGGGCCTTGCCCGCGCGCTGGCTTTTGGTGTGCGTCGTGCCACCGCCACCGTCTATCCACCGTCGGCCCCGGGCCCCGCGGAGCAGTTCGACCTCGCCGCGCTCGGCGCGCCGATGGGCGCCCTTAAGGCGTATGTGTCCGCCGCTCCGTCCATGACCGACCTTCATCCGGTTGCGGAACAGCGCGGGCCCAGCGTCTCACTCCTCCAGGAGCGTCTGCGCGCGACGGGCCACCTCGCAGTGGCTCCCACGGGCTACTTTGGGCCTGCCACGCGCGACGCGCTGGCCGCCTTTATCAAGGACATGAACCTCAACGAGCCCACCGACTCCGTCACCGACACCACCGGCGCCTATCTCGAGGCAGCCGCGTCGCGCGTCGCCGCTAAGCCGCCGGTCGCCCAGACAGTGGATTCCTCCAGCGCGCCCGCCGTTATTGCCCAGGCCAAGCGCACTATGCGCCTTCTTGGGTATTTCAGTGGTCGCACCAACGGTACGTACGATGACGCCCTGTTCTCTGCCATCCTCAAGTTCCAGCAGGATCAGGCCCTCGTTGGCGATGCCTCCTCGCCGGGCGCGGGCCGCATCGGCCCCAAGACGCGCAGCGCCATCCTCGCCATCTGGGGACGTCTCCAGACGGTGCGAAAGGCCCGTGAGCTCCTCGCACTGAAGGAGGTGGAGCGTCGCGCCGAGGAACTCCAAATCGTGCTCTCGCAGTTCCTCTCCCGTGGGGAGAAGGGCGACCAGGTGAAGCTCCTCCAGGCCATTCTTGCGGCCGAGGGGCACCTGCCACGCGCCAGCGTGACGGGCCTCTTTGGCCCCGCCACCGAGGCAGCACTCGTCGCGTTTCAGGTGGAGAGCGGCATCGTGAAGAGCGACCGCGACCGCGGTGCCGGCATCGTGGGCCCTGCCACACTCGCGCACCTGCGCGAAGAGCGCATCAAAGAGCTCTATGCACTCGTCCGTTCCCGCGGCTGGTCTTCCCTCTGATCCCATGACCCCCGTCCTCCTCCCGAACACGGAGCTGATGCTCCGCATCCTCGTCTCCGCTGTCCTCGGAGGGGCCATTGGGTTCGAGCGCGTGTGGCACGGCCGCCCCGCGGGCCTGCGCACCAGCATGCTCATTGCCATCAGCTCGTGCCTGTTCACCATCCTCTCGTCTACCGGCTTTGGCGACGGACTGTCGCAAGACCCGGCACGGGTCGCGTCGCAGATTGTGGTGGGAGTCGGCTTCCTCGGCGCCGGCACCATGATGCACAGCGAGAAGCACGTACTCGGTCTCACCACAGCCTCCACCATCTGGCTCGTTGCAGCCATTGGCATGGCAGCAGGCGTGGGCCTGTATGGCATGGCCGTGGCGGTGACGGCACTCGCGCTGCTTTGCCTGACGTTGCTCGCACCGCTCAGTACCTGGATGGAGAAGCAGGCCGAGTGGCATGCCCGTCGCTGGGGCGCCACCATCGTGCGTGTAGATCCGCGCATGCACTACGTGAGCTACACCCACCGGCAAGCCAAGCGTCGCGGTAAGAAGGCGCGTCGCACGGGCGGGCTCGACGAGTCCGTGGGCAAGGATTGACGCCGATCCAGCGGGATCTTGACGAAAAATCTGTACGGTTTTGCCGTGGCGTTCGTGCGGTTGCCACAGATCGTGCTTTCGGACAGCATAGACCCCTATGCGGAAGCTGCTTCTTGGGGCTCTTGCACTCCTACTGCTCGTTTCCGCTCCGGCGGAGGCCGCTGCGTCCGTCACGCGTCGTGACGGATTTCTTCTCATTTGGGAGGGTATCCGGCGGCCGGCTGCGGCCGTGCGTGGCACTCCTTTTGCGGACGTCCCCCCGGGTGCGCGTGGCTTCACCGAGATCAGCTACGCGGAGTCCCGCGGACTCTTGGATGGTGCCGATGCCTTTCGTCCCGACGAGCCGCTCTCGTCCGAAGCGGCGTTGCTGTGGACCTTCCGCACACGCAACGTAGACGACGACCGCCTCTTCCCCGATGACGGGCAGGAACGCGACTCAACCGTGGTTCCCGAGATCGCCGAGCGCATGGGCCTCGGCCGCTACGTGCGCGATGGTGTCGTGAAGCAGAGCAACGTGACACCCGAGGAGCTTACGGAAATCGTCCGGCGCGTGGATACCTTCCTAGCCGACGAGGACCACGAGGTAAGCCTCTATTCCGAGAAGTTCCACGGCAAAGGCACGGCCTTCGGCGAGACGTTCGACATGCACGCGATGACAGCGGCGCACCGCACATTCCCCCACAACACCCTTGTGCGCGTGACCAACCTCGAGGACGGCCGTAGCGTAGTAGTACGCATCAACGACCGCGGGCCGTACGTGCAGGGCCGCGACATGGACCTCAGCTTGGGCTCCTTCATCAGCATTGCCCCCCGCTCTCGCGGCAAAATCCGTGCCAAGTTCACGCGCCTGGGCGATGCCACGCTGGTGGGCACCTGCCACCTGGATGCCGTGCAGACGCGCGTGGGACCTAAGCTCCGTCTCACGCAAGGTGTCCCACAAGCCATGCGCCTGGGCACCCGTCTCACTCTGGCCGCCAAGGATCCGTTCGTCATCGTGAGCGTCACCTACCCCGACGGTACCCGAGAACACGTCCAAGACTGGGTCCAGCCGGGAGAGACCTACGGCCTCACACCCTCCATCGAGGGTGTCTACCGCATCACCGTGGGCACCGTGGAGGGCCGTCGGCGCGTGATGGAGACCGTCGTGACCCGTTGCGCAGACGGCGCTTGACGGCCCGTTCCTCGCTGGTGAAAGCGCATATTTCGTGCTACAATGAGCAGATTCTGTAGAATCCACTCCACACACAGTGCTGACCATCCTCCGCCTGCTCCTCTGGCCGATCATCTGGGTCCTCGTGATCCTCGGCGGCTGGGTGCTGCGCATCGGGATCCTCTCGGATCTGTGGGAGTGGTTTAGCGCCAATCCGTGGGAGAATCTCCTCGTCCTCGTGATGGTGTATACCCTCTGGGGGATCATCAAGTTCAACATTCGCTTTGCCTACGCGTGGTGGATGTCCAGGAAGCTCGTGGCCATGAAGGTGCTTCTCCCGCGCAGCGACTCCAAGATCGATCAGGAGAAGCGCACAGAGAAGGACTTCAAAGAGAAGGCCGCATACATGGAGCAGCTCTATCGGGCGCTCTGGGAAGTGAAGAGCCTCACGTTCTGGCAGGGCGTGCACTTCTGGATTTTCCGATACGCCACCATCAGCTTCGAGATGGTGCTAGAGCACTCCGAGCTCGGATTCTACGTGATCACGCAGCCGAGCCTCGTCTCCATTGTCGAAAAGCAGATCACCGCGTTCTACCCGGATGCCGAGGTTGCGGTGAAGCCCATGCCCGAGGTGTGGCCCAAGGGCTACAAGCTCGTGGGCTACAACATGGTTACCAAGAAGAAGTTCATCTTCCCGATCCGCTTCTACGAGGAGATGCAGGACGACCCGATCAATGATCTCGCCAACGTGCTCTCCAAGCTCGAAACCGACGAGCGCGCGTCCATCCAGCTGGTGGTAACGCCGTGCTTCTCCGAGGCCTGGAGCCGCGACGTGAAGCGCTACGCGAGCCTCAAGTTTAAAGGCAAGGAAGACCGGTGGGTATCACGCATTCCCATCCTCTCCACGTTCATCCGGGTGCTTTCTGGTATGGCCATGGGCGCCGACGGCGAGTCGTTCGCTCCGGGCGCGTCGCACGGCGACGCATTCATCCGCATGATCCAGCCGGAGGAGGAGCTCTACAAGCGTATGGGCCAGAAGGCCGGCATGAGCGGCTTCTACTGCTCTGTACGCGTGATGGCTGCGGCCAAGACGTGGCGCCGCGCGGTGGACATCACCAACAACATGCAGGTGGCCTTTAACGTCTTCAAAGACATCTACGGCAATTGGTTCGTCAACCGCCGCATTCTGGTCGACTTCATGCCGCTGGCGTGGAACGCGCCTATGATCTATTGGCTGTGGAAGCACCGGTTGAATGGCTTCGGCGGCGGGCAGGACCTCCTCGTGGAGAAGGAGTTGGCGGGCATTTTCCACTTCCCCGACAGTCGCTACAACAAGGTGCCGGTGCTCCAGTGGATCACGTACAAGGTGCTGCCGCCGCCGCCCAATGCTCCCCAAGATGGTATCTTGCTGGGGCTCAACGACCACCGCGCGCAGACCACCGAGATCCACTTCCGAGACGGGGACCGCACCCGCCACCAGTACATCATTGGTAAGTCCGGTTCGGGTAAGTCCGCACTGCTCAACTTCCAGGCGCGGCAGGACGTGGCCGCCAACCAGGGACTGTGTGTGGTAGACCCGCACGGCGACCTCATCGAAGACATCCTCTGTCACGTGCCCAAAGAGCGGGCCAAGGATGTGATCGTCTTCGATCCCGCGGACATCGACCGCCCCATGGGACTGAACCTCCTGGAGGCGAAGACCGACGAGGAGAAGGACCGCGCATCACTGGATGCGATGGAGATCTTCATTAAGCTCTTCGGAAATGAAATCTTCGGTCCCCGCATCCAGCACTACTTCCGCAACGGATGCCTCACACTGATGGATGACGAGGAAGAGGGCGCAACGCTCATCGACGTGCCCCGTCTCTACGTGGATGACGAGTTCCAGCGCTACAAGGTCAGCAAGTGCAAGAACGTCGTCGTGCGCAGCTTCTGGGAGCATGAAATTGCCAAGACGGGCGCGCGCGAGAAAGAGGAGATGATCCCGTACTTCTCGGCCAAGTTCGGTCCCTTCGTGACCAACTCCACGATGCGCAACATCATCGGCCAGCCCAAGAGCGCCTTTCAGGTCCGCGAGGTGATGGACCAAGGGAAGATCCTGCTGGTGAACCTCTCTAAGGGTAAGATTGGCGACGTCAACGCGCAGCTGCTGGGCCTCATCTTCGTGAACAAGGTGAACATGGCCGCACTCTCTCGTGCGGATACGCCGCAGAAGGACCGTCGCCGCTTCTACCTGTACGTCGACGAGTTTCAGAACTTCGTCACCGACGCCTTCGCCACGATCCTCTCCGAGGCCCGCAAGTACGAGCTCGGCCTCATCATGGCCCACCAGTACATCGGACAGCTCGTGGGTAAGACCGAGAGCTATGGGCAGTCCAGCACCAAGATGCGCGACGCCGTCTTCGGTAACGTGGGCACCATCATGAGTTTTAAGATCGGCGCCGAGGATGCAGAGTACATGGCCAAAGAAATGGCGCCGGTGCTCAGCGAGCAGGACGTAATCGGCATCCCCAACTTCAACTGCTACGTGAAGCTCAATATAAACAACACGACGAGCCGCCCGTTCTCCATGAAGACCATCTACGATGAGAGCGCCCGTAACGAGAAGCTCTCGGCGCTCATCAAGGAGTACAGCCGCATGAAGTACGGCCGCAAGAAGATCTTCGTCAACCAGGAGATTGAGGACCGTATCGGTATCTCCGCGCCTGCAGCCCCCGCCGCGCCCGGAGCCGGAGCTCCGCCCGCCGCTCCGGCGGCGTGAGCCGATCGCCGCTTGTCTCCGCCGACGGAGCGTGATCGCCGCCTTCGCGGTTGACTTTGGCACTCCTGCGCGGAGAATCGTGCGACTGCACCCATGCACCGCGATATGCCCGAAACCTGGCAGGAGCCGCCCATGCGTTACTCGCAGCTGGTCTCTTCGTATGCGATGGACAGCACCACGCCTGAGCGTGCGCTTGCACTGCTCGAGCTCCGGCGCCGGTCGCTGACGGAGCAGCTGGAGCAGGATCCGCCCAACATTACCGAACTGATTGCGGAGGTGAGTCGTGTCCGCGAGCGCATCAAACAGTTGGAGATGGATATTGCCTGCGACAGCCGGGACGGGGAGTGGGATGTGCGCCGCGCCTACGAGGTCACCGGCCTGGTCCGCGTGCTGCGTGACGAGCAGAACCTGGTAGGCACACTGGAGACGCAGGTGGAGAGCTGCCGCGCCGCGCGCCGGGAGCCGCTGGACCGCCTGGAGCGCCAGATAGCGCACCTGCGGCTCTTCACGCGGCCGTCGACGCACGAGGATGCTGGGGCCGAGGACGCGGGAGCCGAGGACGGGCGCTGAGGGTTTGAAACCCGGGCCGATCCTGCGTAGGATAACCGCCTACCGTCTTCCTCACCCTTCCATGGTCTCCTTCTCGCAAGCCCGGGACATGTTCAAGCTCCAGCGCGATGCCAAGCG
>CAZYAK010000054.1:0-10920 GCA_964645935.1 uncultured Candidatus Peribacteria bacterium
ATCCGCTGGAGGCCGGCGGCTTGGCAGGTCGGCGCGTTCTTTCTCCCATTTCTTTGTCCCAGGGGATCGCGTCCCAAGCCCACGACGCGACGTCCTTGGCTTGGTGACGGGGATCGCGTA
The DNA here is from genome assembly GCA_964645935.1 of uncultured Candidatus Peribacteria bacterium. Taxonomy (GTDB): domain Bacteria; phylum Patescibacteriota; class Gracilibacteria; order Peribacterales; family Peribacteraceae; genus CAZYAK01. Next base: position 121 of record CAZYAK010000054.1, read on the forward strand.
CAAAGATGGGAAACCCTTGCGGAGCCGGCCATGCGAATTTTGAGGCAGCTGCATGGCACCCAACCTCACGAATCCCCGGCAACACCGATCATCCATAGGTCCCCACTGGCAGAATCACCCGTTGCCACACCCCGAAAACCCCCGTAGAATGCCTCTCGGTTCCTCTTTCGCCTTCCCATGCTCCTCACCTCCGTCCAAATCGTCATCGCCCTGCTCATGAGCTTGTGCATCTTGGTGCAGCACCGGGCTTCCGGCCTTACGTCCACGTTTGGCGGTAGCGGAGCGGTGGTGGTGCAGCGTCGCGGTGCGGAGAAGGTGCTGTACAAGATGACCATCTGGCTGAGCGTGGCCTTCATGGTCCTCAGCCTCGCCCAGCTGTTCCTCCTGGCCTGAGGGCCGGGATCCCGTCCGATCCGGGATGAGCCCCGGCAGTTTGATCGTGCTACCATGGCCGGGATGTTCCGACCACTCCAGGCCATCGCCCTCATGTCCCGCTGGGAACGGTGGGCTCTCGGCGCCCTCACCCTCGGTGTGGTGGGAGGTGCCGCGGGCCTCACGCGCCAGTTCTACGTAGCCTCCACGGTGCTGATGCCGAGCATCGGCGGCACGTACATCGAGGGATCCGTCGGCGACCTGCAGCCGCTTAACCCCTGGTTCACCGTGCAAAACGATGTGAACCGCGACATCGTGTCGCTCGTCTTCGCGGGGCTCCTGCGCTACAACCCGCAGACCCGCCGGATCGAGGAAGATTTGGCCACGCTGGAGACGGGCGCGGACTTCAAGACCTACACCCTCAGGCTCAAGGAGATGCTCTTTTGGCATGACACCACCGAAGCGGAACCCCATCCCATCACCGCCGACGATGTAGTCTTCACGTTCCGCACTATCCAGAATCCCGAGTTCCCAAACCTCCTCCTCCAGCAGAACTTCCGCGGCGTCACCATCGAGAAGCTCGATGACCGCACCGTGCGCTTCAAGCTGGAGCAGCCCTACAGCTTCTTTCCAAGCAACCTGACGATCGGGCTCCTTCCGCTCAAGGCGTTCGAGGGCATCCCGGTTTCCAAGTTCGACCAGCACCTGGACTTCGGTATCAACCCCGTCGGCGCCGGGCCCTATCGCTTACGGACCGTTGTGCAGACCGAGCTCTCCTCCGAGGTCACGCTGGAGCGCTTCGCGCGGCCGCTCACGCCCGTCTACCGCCTGGATCGCATCGTGTTCCGCATCTTCCCGGACTACTCCACGCTGCTGTCGGACCTCCGTAACCTTCAGGGGGTGCGCCTCGTCCCCCGCAACAGCGAGGGCCAGCCGCTCATCCCCAAGCGGTTGCAGGCGCGCAACTACTACCTGCCGCAGTACGTGGCGCTGTTCTTCAACATGGATAAGCAAGCGCTGCACGACCAGAAGCTCCGGATGGGCCTCCAGCTCGGCACGAACAAGCAGGCCATCGTTGACGCGCTGCACGAATCCATCATCGTGGACACTCCCCTCTTGGAGATCAATGTCTCGGATTGGCGGTACCACTACGACGCCGCCGCGGCCCAGGGCGCGCTGCTGGCCTCCCGGTGGAACATCCCCGAGCGCCTGCGCCTCCAGCGGTTGCTGGAGCAAGACGAGACGAACAGGGCGGGGCCGCTGCGCCTGCCCGTGATCGCCAGGGCGCCCGCCGACGGGTTCCTTACATACTCAGGCTCGTACGGCGCCATGCCCCGAGACGCCCGTATCAATGGCACGGAGCTGCGTCCGGTGCCCGGCATGTCGGGCGCGTGGATCGTGCGACTGCCTGTGATCAGCGGCACAGGCGCTCTCAAGATCGGCGAGAACCTCGTGCGCCTCACGGCAGCCAACGGCAAGGTGCTGGATTCCACGTACCTCTACCTCGCCGACACGCAGCCCGCCTACGAGCGCGCCATCCGCGAGCGCGACCTCGTACGCCGCTACATCGCCACTCGCGACGGCCGCGCCGCCGAAGCCGACAGGATCACAGGGGCAGACTTGGCATTGCAAGAAGGGATGCTCCGCCGCCGCACGCCCGAGGATCCCCCGAGCGTCCGCCAGAACGAACGCGGCGAGACCCTGAGCCTCCGTCTCCTCACGAGCGACGCTCCCCTCACCTATCGAAAGGTGGCGGAGGAGGTCGCCAAGGAATGGGCGGCCCTGGGTGTGCAGGTGAAGGTGGAAGTGCCGGACACGCGGGAGGAGTTCGAGGAACGGCTCCTCAAGCGCGATTACGACGTGCTGCTCTTCGGGCAGTCGCTCCTGGATAACCTCGACAGCTATCCGTACTGGCACAGCAGCGGCACGCAGCGTCTTACGGGCAACGACCAGGACCTGCGTCGCGACGCCTATAACCTCTCGCAGTACCGATCGTTTGAAGCAGATGCACTCCTGGAGACCATTCGCAGCACCGGCGACGAAGCCGAACGCCAGCGCGCCCTTGAGGAGCTGCAGGAGGTGCTCAAGAACCACGTGCCCGCGGTGTTCCTGTACTCGCCGCTGTACGCCACCGCCTTCCGTTCTAGCATCCTGGGGGTCGACCTCGGCTCGCTCTCGCTGCACTCCGACCGCTTCCTCTCACTCCACAAGTGGTACGTCCGCCGAGACCGCGTATTCCTGCCCGGCAAGGGGTGGGGGTCGTTGCCGGGGTGGGTGGGGACGCTGCTAGTGGGAGGAGGGTCGCCCGCACCTGCCGTTCGAGCCGTGCCCGCGGGCACGGGCGCCGTTCGTCCGTCGCCTTCCAGTGCAGTCACGGCCTCGGGAACAGCCGTTGTGCAATAAAGGTATTCATCGTCAAACCAATCTGTCCCAGGCCGGGCAAGGATCCCTCGGCTGGCGCGTCCCCTAGGCTGGCAGCAGGTAGAATGGCGGCCTCCAGGCTCCATTGACGGACGCTTTCGGCCCACGTAGACTGCCTTGGCTCTCGGAAGCACCATTCCGAATCGCATCATGGAAATCCTCCTCCTCCAAGACGTCGCCGGCATTGGGAAGAAGAACGACCTGCTTATTGTGGGGGACGGTTTCGCGCTCAACTGCCTTCTTCCGCAGCGGAAGGCGCTCGTGGCCACGCCCACGGTCCGCCGTCGCTACGCCGAGGTCATCAAGAAGCGCGCTGAGGAGAAAGAGAAGGAGAAGAACATCCAGCAGGCCACGGCCTCTGCCCTCTCCAACAAGACCGTGCGTTTCCAGCGCAAGGCCAACAAGACGGGCAAACTCTTTGCCGCGCTCTCGGCGCAGGAAATCGCCTCCGCGCTCAAGGATCAAGTGGAGCTGGAGGTCAGCCCCGACGACATCATCATCGCCGAGCCCATCAAGAACGTCGGCAACACGACGGTCCAGCTCAAGGTCGGCGACGCCAAGCTCTCCCTCGCCGTGGTCATCCACGAGGAGAAGGAGGCCAAGCCCAAGGCCGCGAAAGAGGAGGTCAAGGAGCCGGCGTAAGCCGTGTCCCCTTCCTCATGCAGGGATCTGTTTCACCGTGCTACCATTTGGCCGTGGGCCAGTAGCTCAGTTGGTTAGAGCGCGGGACTTATAAGCCCGTGGTCGGTGGTTCAACTCCCCCCTGGCCCACCATCCAGGACAGACGTCACAAGAACCGCTCCATCCATGGATTCCAGGCTCCTGCCGAGGCACGCTCATCCCACAGGGTCGCCAGGGTGGTCACCTTCCAGCGTGAATTCGGGCTCGGCACGCAGCTGAGCGCAGTGCTCTTCCATGTCTTGCTGTGTGGCTGTTTCGGGGTTTGGGAGTCCTAGCAGGCGCGCATGGTCGATACGGTAGATGCGCGTTATTTCTATGTGTATCTCCTCCATGGTTGCACCTTTGGGGAGTATGGCCCCAAGTTCGCGGGCTTTCTGAGCGAGACTCCTCACGCGTTCTGCCTGAGCGATATCGGCTACGACCGTGGCGATCTTGGGATGGGATATACCAAGGGCGGCAGCCCTGTTCAGGAGGCGGTGCTCGCGTTCTGCATGGGTCACGAGAACTCTGAGCTGTTCGCAATCCTCCACGCGCTGCGGCTGTGCTGTGGCCAGCTGCTCTGCACGGGCAGTAAGATTCAGGGCTGCGGCGCGCCTCAGGAGATCTTGCTGGAGATATGCGGCGGTAATCTGAGCCTCTGTCGCATCTTGGGGAAGGCCCGCTTGCGCTGCTGCTTGAGGAAGCGACGCGGTGTGAATCATGGCCCATGTCGCTTCCTCTGGTTTTGTGATACCGAGGCACTTCGCCAGAGCCAACCGCTCTTCGCCGAGCGACACCCCGGGCTTCTGAAGAGGCTGTATTGGTTGTTGTTCTGGAGAATCAGACGGAGAGTCCACGGACATGACCAAGGGGGAATGCGCACAGATTAGCAAAAAGAGGGATGTGCAGCGCATGTTCACGAGAGAGCAACTCGCTTGAGGCGCCGCATCGAAGGGCGGAGTTTTACTGAGGCTGGAGGGAAAAAACTGGTGTGCGATGAGTTTGAGAGGCCTAGATCGAATAGTGCACGCTGTTGGGTCTACGCTGACATCCATGCATACCATCCTCTCAAGTCTCCGGTCGCTGTTCACCCCCAGTCACGTCGTGGAACTGCTTACACAACGGGCGTCACAGCACAGGCTGTTCTCGCTGCATGGGAGCCGCACTTGCGATGGCTGCACGCGGCGCATTCCTGGCAACCAGTCGCACTGTCGGCCGTGCATCGCGCTGATGCCCAGGGGACGCTGACGGAGCGGGCTGGATTGGGCTAGAGTCGACGGGATGACCACCGACCAGCTCCTCAACCTCCTTGCCACCGATCCCCTCCCCTACGTCGCCCTGGGCACACCTTCAGCGCTTCAGGCGCACCCCGCCGCGTTCGATCGCCTGATGCGTGAGGGCAAGGCGCAGTTTCGTCGCATCCTCAAGCAGGATCCCAAGACCGTCACGTTCGCGAGTGTCGTGCGCGCAACCTTGGATATCGAGGGTCCCATTGGGACGCTCTGGGGGGTGTTGGGCAACCACCACCACACGCACGGCACCGAGACGACCCGGCAGCTTATCCAATCCCTGCAGCCCAAGCTCACGGCCTTCTTCAGCACGATGTCCATGAGCCCGGCGCTCTACGCGCTGCTCAAGCGCGTGAAGGCACGCAAAGACCTCACGGCGATGGAGAAGCGGTCGCTTTATTTGCAGATGCGCGGGATGGAGTTTGCCGGCGTCCACCTGCCTGCTAAGAAGCAGAAACGTCTGCGCACGATCAACAAGCAACTCGGGGCGATCTCCGAGAAATTCTCGGACAATGGCACCCAGGCTCGGCGAGCGTACTGGAAGCGCGTCACGGACCGTGCCCTGCTCGGCGAGATGCCGGAGCACGACATCGCCATGGCCGCAGAGGAGGCCAAGACGCGCAAGGTAAAGGGTTGGGTGTTCACGCTCGCGTACCCGTCCTACAGCGCCGTACAGCGCTACTGCACTGACCGCACGGTGCGAGAGGCACTCTACCGCGCACACGTCTCCGTGGCGTCCTCGGGCACGCGCGACAACCGGCCGCTGATCGTGAAGATCTTACAGCGTCGCCAGGAGAAGGCGCGGCTCCTCGGCTACCGCCGCTACGCGGACTACGCGATCGACGATCGGATGGCCGGTACCGTGGCGACGGCTCGTGGCACCATCGACGCCTTTTTGCGCCGCTGCCGCACACGTGCCAAGCAAGAAGTGCGCGAGCTCAAGGCGCACTCCGGTATCAAGGACTTCCAGTGGTGGGACCTCGGCTACGCGGCCCGTAGGCTCCGCGAGGAGCGGTACTCCGTCAACGAGCGGGAGCTCATGGAGTACTTCCCGATGGAGAAGATGATCGAGGGCAGCTTCGATATGGCATCCACGCTTTTTGGGCTCTCGTTTAAGGAGCTCAAAGCGCACTCCCGAGACGTCCGGGAGTACGCAGTGTGGCGCGGCGGCAAGCGGATTGGGTATCTGTACCTGGATCTCGACGAGCGGCCTGCCAAGCGGGCGGGCGCGTGGTCTGCGTGCGTCACGGATCCCATCCGTGCCCCCGGGCGCGACGCCCCGGGCGTGGTCATCAACGTGGGGGGCTTCGGCCGCGCGGCAAAAGGCAAGCCCCGGCTGCTCAAGCACGGCGAGGTGGTGACGCTCTTCCACGAGTTTGGCCACGCCGTGCACGCGCTCCTCGCGGAGACTCCGGAGCGCAACCTCCACGGCATGCACGTGGAGTGGGACTTTGTGGAACTGCCGTCGCAACTGTTTGAGAACTGGTGCTGGGAGCGCGATGCGCTGCGCCGCTATGCGCATCACTACCGCACCGGCAAGCCGATCCCAGACTCGCTGCAGGAGCGGATGCTCAAGAGCCGCGTGTTCCTCCAGGCGATGAATGGCCTCTCCCAGGGAGAGTTTTCCACGCTGGATATGGTGCTCCACACGGTGCGCCCGCCGCGGTCGGTACGCGAGCTCGATGCGCTCTGTGCGAAGGTTTCGCAGCGCATCAGCGTGCTGCCGACGCTTAACGACGGCAAGCGCCACGCGGACTTTCACCACATCTTCTCCGGAGGGTACGCCGCGGCGTACTACAGCTACCTCTGGGCCGAGATCCTGGAGGCCGATGTCTTTGAGCGGTTCTTGGAGCGCGGAATGTTCAACCGCCCGCTCGGTGAGAAGCTCCGCAAAGAGATCCTTTCGGTGGGCGCATCGCGGCCCGCGATGGCGTCGTTTTGCGCGTTTATGGGCCGTAAACCGGATCCCCATGCGTTGTTGAGGCGTATGGGCCTGGCTTGATGCTGGACAAACAGCCGCCTCCTGGCAGAATCCCCCGCTCGTCGCTCCTCCTTCCCCTCCCCCTGCATGCGTCCCGCCCTCCCCGCCCTCGCCCTCGTTGCGACACTACTCCTCGCCGCCTGTGCACCCGCCACGGCACCCACTGTGCCCACAGCGCCGTCTTCCGCCGCGAGCGTCTCCTCCTCGGGCACTGGCGTGATCGTCACGCTGCCGCAGCCGAACGATCTCGTGGCGAGCCCCCTCATCGTTGCCGGCGCCGCGCCCGGCCCTTGGTACTTCGAGGCCAGCTTTCCGGTGAGATTGCTGGACGGAAACGGCGCCCAGATCGCAGTGGGTTCTGCGCAGGCTCAGACCGATTGGATGACAACCGGAATGGTCCCCTTCCAGGTGACACTCACGTTTGCCCCGCCCGTCACGGCCACCGGCACGCTCGTCCTGCAGAAGGACAACCCCTCCGGCGAGCCGCAAAACGACGCGAGTTTCAGCATCCCGGTGAACTTCTGAGCTTAGCGAGGCGGCAACTTGCCGAGTGATCGCAGCGTGGGCAGCGCGTTGAGCACCCAGCCGCCGTCCCACCACACAAGCAGGCGCATGCAGTCGTCCGACGGAACTGCTGACGCGCGGAGGCATTCCAGCCCCGCGCGTTTGCGCAGCGTCGCCTCGTCCCACCGCGTGAGTGCGGGGCCGAGCGCCAGCAAGTGCGCCACCACGAGCAGTGCCGCGCCCGTCCAGAGCGTCCACCGATGTCCGATGGCGCCGCAGATCGCCAGAAGGCACAGGCCCGCTGGCGCGACCATTATCACGTAGCGGCTGGCCAATGTGTCCCCCAACGGCAGAGTGAGGCGTCCTGCGAGGATGGCGGCCGCGGAGACGAGTGCAAACGCGTACGCGCACAGGATGGGTGCATATGGCTTGAGCAACGCTCGCTTGCTGAGTGCGTGGATCGCGCCCGCGAAACCCGTGCCGATGAGCAGGCCGAGGAGCGCGCCCATGCGCACGTCTACCAACGACGCGGGCAGTCCGAGCAGCGATGCCCCGTACACGGCCGCGCGCGGAAGGATGGCTGGAGAGAGCAGAGCGCCAGGAGCCGAGGGCACGCGGTATCCCCAGAAGTACGCGAGTGCCAGCAGCGCAGCCGCCGCGAGCCAGACCGCGCAAACGCGTGCCCTGCGGGGCAGCAGTGGCAGCAGCAGAATCCACGCGGCGAACCCGTGCACAAAAGACAGCGAGGCGAAGGCGCAGCAAACCGCTCCAATCGCTCTGTCCCGGAGCGTCTGCCGCCGCAGGGCGAGGATGGCTAGCACTGTGAAGGTGAAGACGAGGTGCGTAGTGAGGTAGTACGCGCTGTTCCAGCTCTCCCACGCCGCGGGCGAGAGAGAAACGAACATGGTGAGGACGCGGAAGGCGCGGCGGTCGAGATCGACCATGCGCTCCAGCGCGGGACGCAGCACACAAAGGAGGAGTAGCGCATTCAGCGCAGCGCAGAGCGGCACGGCCAGACCGATGAGGGAGAAGCGCCATCCTGTGATCGTCCCAAGGCCCAGGTACGCCAGGCGCACCGCGACGAAGCGGCTCTCCATGTGCTGCTCCCAGATGCCCTCCATGACGTTTCCCTGTCCCAAGAGGAGGGGCTTGAGCGCGTGCAGCGCCGCAAAATCGTCCCCCGAGGGCACGGGCACGGCATGCTTCCAGGCGAGTGTGAGGAGCAGCAGCAGCGGGCCAGCAGTCAGCACGGCCCACAACATGTTTTGCCGGCTGATCCGTCGGCCCATGTGCCCATGATACCCATGAAGCACGAATCCCGCGCCCGCACCGTCGTCCTTACCGGACAAGTACAGTAAAATATTGACAACATAAAATAATAGTATATGGTCATGAACCCTCCCATGCGCACGAAGTTCTCCTCCCGCCGGCTGTATCCTCGCCGCCGCACCTACGTGACGGAGCTCCTGGCGGCATTGACCATCAGTGCCGTTCTCCTGGGAATCGCGTATATCCCGCTTGTGGTGGAGAACATCAACGTCGTCCTGCGCGTGCAGGGCGTGGCTGCTCATCGGTGAGCGGTCAGGCCGCCTTCCGCACAAATTCCCGTGCTTCGGCTTTGGTCGTGACGCTGCCTTCCGCCTGCGCCGCATTGAGCGCTTGGAGTACCCGGCCCACCTTCTCGCCTTCCGGGAGGCCGAGGATCCCCATCACGTCGTGGCCGGAGAGCAGCGGCTTGGCGGGACGCGGGTGTGCATCGAGGAAGGCGTGGTAGTCCTTGAGGATGGACTCGCAGAGCGCGAAGTCCGACGGCTCCGTGCCCGCGACGTCCAGCCAGAACACCTGGAGGAGCTCCGCGAACCACGGGTGGAAGTACCAGTGGCCCTTGCGGTCCTCCGGCATGTCCAGGAACGTCATGGACATGTGGTGGCGCACGAGCCAGTCGATCTTGCGCTGTCGCGCCTTAGACGCCTGCATCCGCTCAAGCGCCGAAGACGCCTTGTCTGCGGACACCGATGCGTGACGGTCAAAACGAATGCGCTCCTTCAGTGAGAACGTCTCAGCTTTGCCGCAGTCGTGGAACAGGATGGCCAGGCGCACGTCGGCGCCGTGCTCGGGGGTGAGGGCGCGGAGGCAGCGCAGCGTGTGGTCCCACACGTCGCCTTCGTGGTGGTAGTCCGCCGGCTGCGGCACGCCCTTGCAGACGTGCAGCTCTCGCAGAATGGCCTTGAGGACGCCCAGCTCCCACAGGTCTTCTAACGCGCGGTCGGGATGTGGACCGTCCAGCATCTTCTCGAGCTCTTCGAGCTGGCGGGTGCCCGAGAGCGCCGCGGTCTTCGGCGCCAGCTCCTGGAGCGCACGGTAGGTGTCCGGGTGGTACTGGCCGTTGAGCAGCGCCCGGAAGCGCACGGCTCGGAGGATGCGCAACGCGTCGTGCCCGATACGCGTAGCGGGGTCACCGATGAAACGAATGAGCTTCTCGTGCAGGTCCGCGGCGCCGCAAAATGGATCGATGAGTGCGCGGGAGATGGGGCTCCAGTACATCGCATTCACGGTGAAATCCCGTCGCTCGGCGTCCTTCTCGCGCGTGGAGAACGTGATGGACTCGGGATGACGCCCGTCGGACGTTGCGTCCTCCTCGCGAAACGTCGTCACCTCGAATTCCTGATCCCCCATTGCGATGCGCACACTGCCCAGGCCCGCGGAGCCGTCCCACGCGCGGTGAAAGAGTTCGCACACACGCTCTGGCTTGGCGTCGGTGGCGATGTCGATATCCTCGGGCACGCGGCCTTGCAGCATGTCGCGCACGGCGCCACCCACCCATAGTGCCTCGTGCCCGGCGTCGGTGAGCGTCTCCACGATGCGGTAGGCACGCGTTCCGGCGGGAGTCGCCAACGTCTGCTCGATGATGGAGGATGTCAGGGACATGAGGTTTCCCGTCTGCAGCACGGACTGCAACTCAAAACTCGTTCACAAGCCATTCTACCGCCCGCACCGATCTTTCCCTACACTTCCTTCATGCTCCGCTTCGCCGTTGCTGGCGCTCCTCTCAGGACTCCGTCCCCGGGTGGCACCGTCGCGGGCCTCAAGTACGCGCGGTCACTCGGCATCACTGCCATGGAGATGGAGTGGGTGCAGCAGGTGCCAACCAACGTGAAGAACATGGAGGAGATTCGCCGCGTCAGCGAAGAGCTGGACATGACGCTTACCGTGCACGCACCCTACTACGTAAATCTCAACTCCCCTGACCCCGACAAGCTCGCGGCGAGCATCGGGCGTGTGACCAAGGCTCTTGCGATGGCGGAGATCGCCGGCGCGCGCTCGGTGTGTGTACACGCGGCCTTTCGTCTGGGACAGGACGACGAGACCGTCTACGCCAATGTCCGCAGCGCGGTGGCGGAGATTATGGAGCAGAAGCAGAAGCTCTTCCCGCACGTAAATCTCGCCCTGGAGACCATGGGCAAACCTTCGCAGTTTGGGACTCTGGAGGAGGTGCTGAGGATGAGCGAGGAGTTTGATCTCTACCCCACACTCGATCCTGCGCACATGCACGCGCTCTCCAACGGCGCATGG
>CAZYAK010000055.1:0-10791 GCA_964645935.1 uncultured Candidatus Peribacteria bacterium
ACGAGTGACGAGTGACGAGTGACGAGTGACGAGTGACGAGTGACGAGTGACGAGTATAATGGTCCGTCGCGCTTGCGACTTCTCACTTGCTCACTGGGCACTTCTTCGTCACCAGATCTCCGCGAAGTCCTTGCCGATGAGCACGCTGTCTTGCTCTGTAGTGCCGGCGGAGAGCGACACGCGCTCGTGACGCACCAATAGTGTCGCTCCGGTGGGGTTGTGGATGCGCAGACGCACGGCTTTCGGCGTCTGGAAGGTGGCGGCGGCCCCTGCTGGAACGTGCCAGCGGCGGAAGCCCCCGACCGGGGGATCAGACGGGACTTGGGAGAGCGCGGCCCCGCGTACCTCGCGCAGGATCCAATCCTCCGGGACGCTTACATCCACCGTCTCCATGCCGTCGTGCGAGATCTGCAGGAGTCCCGGCGAGCGGCCATTCGTGGAGCGCAGCCGCAGGGTGAGGGGAGAGTGGTGTTCCACGGCCAGGTCCGTTGCCACGATGCGCGGGACCACAGTGCCCGTCACATCCGCACCCAAGCGCAGCACCACGGTGCCGATCACGCCGGCCGAGCAGGCAGCCAGTACGAGATGCAGGGCGAGAGGCCGAGTGGACTTTCGGGAAACCATGTGTGGAGATCCTATCTCTCATCTCCTCGAAAGGGGAGTTTGTTTTCCGGGTAGGACGCGTTCGTGCTATACTCAGTTCACCGCATGGAATTGGACCCCCACACCCTGCAGCAGATCATTCAGCGCATCTACCAGCAGATGCGTTGCCCCCAGTGCGGGAAGCGCGTCCCGGTGGACTTCGCGTCTGTGCGCATCGCCGCAGATGACTTCATGCTGCTCCAGCTTAAGTGCGAGACCTGCGACGCGTACATCGTGCTGCATGCCTCGCTCCAGGGCACCGGCAAGCTGCCACCGAAGGAGAAGGACGCGACGGTGAACGAATCCTCGGCTCTCTACCTCAAGGAAGGCGAAGTCGATGCGCTGCGTGCCGCGTTGGAGGCCAACGACGGGTCTTTCCAGCGAATCTTTCGCGAGTACGGTGGCGACCTTAAGCCCGACGCCGCGTAAGGCCGCCATGCGCCCCCGTCTCGCGCTCCTCGTGCTGCCCCCGCTCCTCGCGGGCTGTTCGACGGGCGCGGATCTCGGCCGCACGGTGGATGACGCGTTGCGCGCCAACAGCGGCGCGGTCCGGGCGGTGCAGCAAGGCGTCTCCGACACCGTGGAGCTGGGCAAACAGGGCGTGAAGGCCGTACAGGAAGGTCTAACAGAAGCCGAAAAACGAGCGGCAGACCTGCAGGAAGCCGCCAAGAAGGCCGACGAGGCCAGGCGCCTCCTGGAGCAGGGGATCCGCGGACGGAGCACGTCCTCCCGTTGACGGTTGAGGGCAGATGGGCCGGAGAGCGCTTGCGTGGGCCGTTTGGCCGTGTATGATGGGGCCAATCCACCGACGTTCCTCCCCTGATTCAGACGATCAGCAAGGAGGAGCGGCGGAACTTCGTGCGTTACGAAAACGCACATTCTCTCCCTTTAATCCCACTCGTATGCCGCCGCCCGCACACAAGTCCGCCGCCACCGACTCCTTCGACGCCGTCGCGCTCTCCATCGCGAGCCCTGAGGATATGCTCGCGTGGTCCCGCGGAGAGGTTACCAAGGCCGAGACCGTCAACTACCGCACGCAGCGCGCGGAGCCGGACGGCCTCTTCTGTGAGCGCATCTTCGGACCCACGAAGAACTTCCAATGCTTCTGCGGCAAATACAAGGGCGTTCGGTACTCCGGCGTTGTCTGCGAGAAGTGCGGCGTAGAGGTGACGCGTAGCATCGTCCGCCGCGAGCGTATGGGCCACATCAACCTGGCCGTGCCCGTGACGCATATCTGGTTCCTCCGCTCGAGCCCGTCCCGCATCGGCCTGCTGCTCGACCTGCCCATCAAGACACTGGAACAGATTGTGTACTTCGCCGCGTACATCGTCATCCAAGTGGATGAGGATTCCAAAAAGGAGGCCGAGAAGGAAATGGGCGCCGCCTCCGAGGCCCGCCGCACGCAGATCAAGCGTGAGTACGATGACCAGAAAGAGAAGCTCAAGGGTTCCAGCGCCACCCGCGCCCAGATGGACGCGCTGGACGCGGAGGCCGCGGACAAGTTCGAGTCGCTCAAACAGAACCACAAGGACGCGGTCGACGACCTTAAGAACCTCAAGGTCGGCACCGTCCTCTCGGAGCTCAAGTTCCGCGAGATGAACATGAAATTCGGACACGTGTTCCGCGCCGGTACGGGAGCGGAGTCACTCAAGGAGATCGTCGGTGTCATCGAACTCAATGGCATGGTCGACGACCTCAATAAGGAGCGCGAGCAGTCCAGCGGCCAGAAACTCAAGAAGATCATGAAGCGCATCAAGCTGGTCAGTTCCTTCATGCAGGCTTCCATCAAGCCCGACTGGATGATTCTCGCCCGCCTGCCCGTCATCCCGCCGGATCTCCGCCCGATGGTGCAGCTCGATGGCGGCCGCTTCGCGGCTTCCGACCTCAACGACCTCTACCGCCGTGTTATCAACCGCAACAACCGCCTCAAGAAACTGATGTCCATCGGTGCGCCGGAGGTCATCTGCCGCAACGAGAAGCGCATGCTCCAGGAGGCTGTCGACACGCTCCTGAACAACTCCGCTCGTGCCGGTAAGACCCTCTTCACCGCCGGTGATCGCCGGAAGCTTCGCTCGCTGAGCGACATGCTTAAGGGCAAGCAGGGTCGTTTCCGCCAGAACCTGCTCGGCAAGCGCGTGGACTACTCGGGTCGCTCTGTCATCGTGGTTGGTCCGCATCTGCGCCTCAACCAGTGCGGTCTGCCCAAGGAGATGGCCATGAAGCTCTTCAAGCCGTTCGTCATCGGTCGCATCATCCGAGACGAGCTCGCACACAACGTCAAAGCCGCCGAGCGTCTCGTGCAGGATTCGACCAAGGAGGTGTGGGACATTCTCGAGGAGGTGATTCACGGCAAGTACGTGCTCCTCAACCGCGCGCCAACACTGCACCGCCTAGGCATCCAGGCCTTCCAGCCGCTTCTGGTCGAAGGCCTCGCCATCCAGCTGCACCCGCTCGTCTGTGCTGCCTTCAACGCCGACTTCGACGGCGACCAGATGGCCGTGCACGTGCCGCTCTCCGAGAAGGCCCAGCTGGAGGCCCACACCCTGATGGCTTCTAACCGCAACGTCCTGAAGCCCTCCTCCGGCGAGCCGATCATCAACCCGATCCAGGACATGGTGCTCGGTTGCTACTTCCTCACCCGTGCCCACGACAACAAGAAGGGTCACGGCATGGTCTTCTCCTCTCCCGAAGAGGCGTTCATGGCCTACGACGCCGGCGTCATCCACCTGCAGGCGAAGGTGATGGTCCGTCTCATGCTTCCGGGCAAGGACGAGCCCGAAATTGTGGAGACCTCGGTCGGCCGTCTGAAGTTCCAGGAGGTGGTGCCGCCCGCGCTTGGTTTTATCAATGAGACCATGAAGAAGAAGAACCTCTCCGATCTCATCACCACCTCGCTCGAGCTCCTTGGACCCGAGGAGACTGTGGCGTTCGCCGATCGCATCAAGCGTATCGGCTTCGACTACGTCACTATCTCCGGCATCTCCATCGCGTCCTCCGACATCCGCGTACCCGCGGAGCGCCAGAAGCTGCTCGACGACGCCAACGAGAAGATCCGGCGCATCAACAACTTCTACTGGAAGGGCCTCGTCACCGCTGACGAACGGTACAACCACGCCATCCGCATCTGGAGCCAGACCAAGAACGAGGTCACCACGGCCATGATCACCGAGTTCCAGCGCTACGAGGAGAACGACATCACCTACGTGATCGACTCCGGCGCGCGTGGTAACTGGGGCCAGGTCACCCAGCTCGCGGGTATGAAGGGTCTCGTCGCCAACCCGTCCGGCCGCACCATCGAGCTGCCGGTGCAGAGCAACCTCAAGGAGGGTTTCAACGTGCTTGAGTACTTCATCGCCACGCACGGTGGACGCAAGGGTAAGTCCGACACCGCTCTGAAGACGGCCGAGGCCGGCTACCTCACGCGCCGCCTCGTCGATGCTGTGCAGGACATCATCATCCGCGAAGAGGATTGCAAGACCAAGGATGGTCACCGCATCACGCGCGCCGAATCCGAGCGCATCGGCGAGAAGTTTGAGGCCCGCATCTTCGGTCGCACTGTGGCTGAGGACGTCAAGGCCGACGGCAAGACGCTGGCCAAGCGCGACAACGAAATCGACGCCGACATGCTCGATCTCCTCAAGAAGCACAAGATCGACGAGGTGATGGTGCGCTCCGTCATGACCTGCCACACACGCGGAGGTATCTGCGGCAAGTGCTACGGTCGCGACCTCTCCAACAACAAGACCGTCCAGATCGGCACGCCGATCGGCATCATCGCCGCTCAGTCCATCGGCGAGCCGGGCACGCAGCTGACCATGCGCACCTTCCACATGGGAGGTGTCGCAGAAGGCGCAGACATCACCCAGGGTCTCACCCGCGTGGAGGAGCTCTTCGAGGCTAGGTCCCCCCGCACGCCTGCCACGCTTTCCGACATCGCGGGTCGCGTAAAGGCCTCGCACGCCGGCGGCAAGACCACGGTACAGATCATTGCCGAGGAGCCGGGAGAGGACACGTACTACATCCCCTCCGGTTACGAGGTGCTCGTGAAGAAGGGCGACGAGGTGGGCGAGCGCGCGGTCCTCGCCAAATCCGTCTCCGACAAATCCACCGTGAAGGTGACGATCGGCGGCAAAGTGAGCAACATCGAGCGCGGTATCGTGAAGGTCCGGCACGCGGAGATCCAGGAGCGCGTGTACGAGTTCGGCCCCCGCGAGTCGCTGTTGGTGAAGACGGGCTCCGTAGTGGAGGCCGGCCAGGCCCTCAACGTGGGTCACTACAATCTGCAGGAGCTGCTCGAGAAGAAGGGCGCCTACTCCGTCCAGGACTACATCGTCCAGGAAGTGCAGCACATCTACGCCTCGCAGGGACAGACCATCAACGACAAGCACCTTGAGATCATCGTGAAGAAGATGTTTTCCAAGGTCCGTATCATCGACGCTGGCGACACCAAGTTCCTTCCCGGCGAGACCGTCGACATGGGTGAGCTCCAGTACGAGGGCGACCGCATTAAGCTCGACAAGGGCAAGGAGGCCACGTACGAGCAGCTGCTCCTCGGTATCACGCGCGTGGCCCTTGCCACCGATTCGTGGCTTGCTGGAGCGTCCTTCCAGGAAACCATCCGCGTCCTCGTGGAGGCTGCCACCACCCGCCGTATCGATATGCTGCAGGGACTAAAAGAGAACGTCATCATCGGTCGCCTCATCCCCACGGGCGAGGTGTACCGCAAGCGCTATATGGGCGAGAAGGTCGAAGCCGACCATAATTCCGAGGATTAAAGGGGCAAAGGGGACAGATGGCGTAAAGGGGACAGAGGTGTCCCGTCCATCTGTCCCCGCACCTCTGTCCCTTTTGTCCCCTCTGCGGCCTTTGCGCCCTCCGCGAAGCCCTAAAGGCCTTTACATCCCCTCCCTGAGCCCTTACCATCCGATCCCATGCCGACAGTCAACCAGCTCATCCGCCGTCCCCGCCGGGCCAAGCGCCGCAAATCCAAGGCCCCTGCGCTCCAGATCGCCTGGAACGCCCTCACCATGCGTGAGATCAAGCTGCCGAACGGCTCGCCGTTCAAGCGCGGCGTGTGCGTGAAGGTGACGACCATGACGCCGAAGAAGCCGAACTCCGCCCTCCGCAAAATCGCCCGCGTGCGCCTCACCAACGGCTACGAGGTGAAGGCCTACATCATGGGCGAAGGGCACAACCTCCAGGAGCACTCCGTGGTCTTGGTCCGCGGCGGCCGCGTGAAAGACCTTCCGGGTGTTCGCTACCACATCGTCCGCGGCGTGCTGGACACCGAGGGTGTCCGCGATCGTAAGCAAGGCCGCTCCCGTTACGGCGCCAAGCGCCCCAAGAAGTCGTAATCACCTCCCTTCTAGCCCCCACTTAGATCTCCCGTATGGCCCGCACTCCCAAGCAGTACATCCCCCAAGGCTCCGATCTCCTCCAGGAGAAGTTCATCAACTGCCTCATGAAGCAGGGGAAGAAGGCCACGGCCCGCAAGATCTTTGCCGAAGCGATGGAGATGATCAAAACGCGAACCAAGGACGCCCCGCTCGAGGTCTTTGCCAAGGCCCTGCTCAACGTGACGCCGCTTGTGGAGGTCCGTCCCAAGCGCGTGGCCGGTTCTGTCTACCAGGTCCCGGTGGAGGTGCCGCCCCGCCGTCAGCAGGCCCTCTCCATCCGCTGGATCCTCGGTGCCGCCCGCGATCGCAAGGGCATCCCCATGGCCCACAAGCTGGCACTTGAGCTCCTCGACGCCTCCGCCGACCAGGGTTCCGCCATCAAGAAGAAGCAGGACGTGCTCAAGATGGCTCAAGCAAACAAGGCGTTCGCGCATCTCGCCAAGTAAGAACGGATATCCCCGAGCCATCCTGGGCCTGTCGAAGGGTGGCCCAGGCCAACAAGGCCTTCGCCCACCTGGCCAAGTAAGCACCCCGTCTTTAGCGCGAAACAACGCCTGTTTTGTGATGACGGCGCCGGTTCGCTGGACGAGTGCATGCTGCTTCCGTAGCGTCTTCCCATGGAAAGTGTTAATAACACGCCAGACGACGATGAGGGGAGGGATGATCCATGGTTTGAGAGCGCCGACGTCCCGTGTGAACTGCGTCTTCTCCGCGAGGCGGCGGAGCAGCTGTTCGAACAATCGCGCGAGGCGGCGGGTGTCACCGACGGCATCTGGACGCTTGTCCGCGATGAGAAGCCGTGGGTGATCGGCAGCGATTCCGCCGTACGTGTCCTCGTCGAGAACAATGGCACCTCAAATACCGAGCAGCGGATCACCTTGGAAGACGTGATCATGACGCCGCTCGGCACCGCCACAGAACAGGATGCCGAACCCGTGTGTACGGAGGCCCTGACCGTTCTCGGGCCGATCCTGTTTCAGATCGCCGGAAACAAGGGCTTTGCGCTTTCTCTGCGGGTCGTTGGGCGGCCTGGCGGAGCGGGGGACGAGTTCCTCATGATGCTGCTCCTGGAACATATGGCCTCTCTGCAGCGCTTGGCCGAATGCGGCGGCCCCCCGAACATCAGCCGCACGACGCGTAGGCGCACGCGTGGGCTCTTCCATCGGCCCAAACGGCCCCCCTCCCCGTCTTAGGAGCGGAATTTGCATTAATAGTAATAATAGTTTATAATAGTAGTCAAATGCACACCAATGTCGTCCCGACCCCCCTGGGGAAGGCTTCCGAAGCCACGCTCTACGACTCCATCATGGAGCGCATCTGTCCGTCGCTGATGAGTGATAGGTTTGACCAGACCATGGCCGAGGTGCACGCCATGCCCCAGGAGGAGCAGGAGAAGCGCTTGGCAGCCTATGAATGGGGATTCCAGGTCTTTGAAGTGGCGTTGCAGGATATGACCGGCCTCTGGGCCGCCGAGGCGCGGCAGCGCAAAGACGAGCTGCACGTGCGTCTCCACGCCCAGGAGGAGGCCGAGAAGACCTCCGAGGTTTCCGATGCCGAATCGCGACTCAATTCTCTTCCCACAGACCGATGAGCCTCCAAAATCTGCCTCCCGGTCGCTACGACATCTCGCCCGAAGGCCGCATGGACACCAGTGGTCCGCCCCCGCCCCGTGGCAGCCGTGAGTACGTGGCATACTGGCGCGCCCGTCAGGTGCAGCAGGACTACGGTGAGCGTTTTGTGCCCATCGTGAATCGCTACGAATCCATGCGCTCCCGCGCCGTGATGGCCGAGCAATCGCGCGTCCCGGGCAGCTGGGCAAGCGCGGAGTTCAATCCCGCCCGCCTCAACCAGCTATGGAACACGGGGTACATCCCGTCGCCCATTCCCACCTGGGTCCACAACCGCCGGGCTGTACAGCACTGGCAAGACACCGAGATCGCAGATTCGTTCCGCGCCTACGGATTCCAGCCCGGTCTCGTGGCCGGAATCACGGACCGTTACCGGCCGATCCTCAACGATCCCCGTTTTGGCGGTCCTGGTCTGCCGCTCCATCGACAGGGCCAGTACGGTCCCCCCCCGGGCCCCA
Organism: uncultured Candidatus Peribacteria bacterium; assembly: GCA_964645935.1. Taxonomy (GTDB): domain Bacteria; phylum Patescibacteriota; class Gracilibacteria; order Peribacterales; family Peribacteraceae; genus CAZYAK01. Next base: position 8,125 of record CAZYAK010000055.1, read on the forward strand.
TGATGGGCGGATCGCCTCCTCAGACGCTCGGCTGGTGACAGCACGTTTCGCAGTCGACGCGGCCCCCGGGCCGCGTTTTTTTTACTGCTCCCCAAAGACGGACGTTGAGCGCCTTGCCGGAGTTGACCCTTGAAATTTTTCTGAAAATCGGTATAATCCTTGAGTCGAATTTTCACTGACACTCACTACATACCCACATGCAAACTCTTCCTCCGCACATCGACGATTGTGACCGCTCCCTCGATTTCTGGGAACGCGGGCCTATCCGCCGCATTCTCGAGCTAGAGTTCGAAGCGGCGTTCGTGCAGGTGATGGGAGACACAGGCAGGCGGATGGATGCCGCTGAGGAGAAGCGTGTGCATGACGCGGTGGTGCCGGAGGTATTTCTGTTCGTCACGGACAATGTGGAGTGGTCGCAGGGCGAGACGGAGGCCGGCCATTTCACGCTGGCGCGCCAGCAACTCATCCGTCGGGAGATGGACCGTCTCATCTGCATGCACCTGGTACATACGGTGCAAAACGCGCTCCCCGACACCCGGACCGTGCTCCAGCCGTTGCTCATGCCGTTCCGCGCACTGCCACGCCTGATGCGGTGGGTGCTCTCTTCGTGAACGGGCCGCAAATACGGGTTTAAGAGCGGAATTCCGTTTGCGCACCGGCGACACAATCCGGTAGAGTCCGTCCACTTCGCGATGCCCCGCGCATCTCGCGACTCGGGGTGCTCCTTTTTGTTCGCCCGCACCCACACTCCCCCACATCCGTATGGACCTGAAGAACGTACGCAATATCGGTATCATCGCCCACATCGACGCGGGCAAGACCACCACGTCCGAGCGCATCCTCTTCTACACCGGTCGCACCCACAAGATTGGCGAGGTGCACGAGGGCGAGGCCACCATGGACTGGATGGAGCAAGAGCGCGAGCGCGGCATCACCATTACCTCCGCCGCGACGCAGTGCCAGTGGAAAGCTCCGACGATCGACGGCGCGCTCACCGATATCACCATCAACCTTATCGACACCCCGGGTCACGTGGATTTCACCGCCGAGGTGGAGCGCTCGCTGCGCGTGCTCGACGGCGGCGTCGTCGTGTTCGACGGCTCGCAGGGCGTGGAGCCCCAGTCCGAGACGGTGTGGCGCCAGGCAGACAAGTATCTCGTGCCGCGCCTCGCCTTCGTCAACAAGATGGACAAGACCGGCGGCGACTTCTACATGTCGCTCGACTCGATCTTCGACCGTCTCTCCAAGAACGCGGTGGCCATCCAGCTGCCCATCGGCCAGGAGAGCGAATTTAAGGGCATCGTCGATATCGTGGATCAGAAGGCCTACACCTTCACCGGCAAGATGGGAGAGGTGCGCGAAGAGATCCCCATCCCCGAGGACATGAAGAACCAGGTGCAGGAGTACCGCCTCATCCTCATGGAGAAGGTGGCCGAGAACTCCACGGACGACCTCATGGACAAGTTCCTCCAGAACGGCGCGCTTACGGACCAGGAGCTGAAGGAAGGCATCCGCGCCGCCACCGTCAAGAACAAGATCTACCCCGTGTGCTGCGGCTCCTCGCTCCAGAACATGGGCGTGCAGCTCGTGCTCGACGCCGTCGTGAAGTACCTGCCCTCCCCGATGGACATCCCGCCGGTGAAGGGCAAGAACCTGGACACGGACGCCGAGGAGGCCCGCAAGGCCGACAACAACGAGCCCATGGCGGCACTCGCCTTTAAGATCGCCACCGACCCGTTCGTGGGACGCCTCATCTTCATCCGTGTGTACTCGGGCGTGCTCAAGACGGGCAGCTTCGTCATCAATAGCCGCACCGGCAACAAAGAGCGCATCGGCCGCATTGTGCGCCTGCATGCCAACTCCCGTCAGGAGATCGACAAGATCGAGGCCGGAGACATCGGCGCGGTGATCGGTCTCAAGGACACCCGCACCGGCGACACCATCTGTGACGAGTCGCATCCGATCAAGCTGGAGTCCATCACGTTCGCCGAGCCGGTCATCCATCTGGCCGTCGAGCCCAAGACCAAGGCCGACCAGGAGAAGATGGGTATCGCTCTCCAGAAGCTCGTGGAAGAGGACCCGACGCTGCGCGTGCGCACGGATGAGGAGACGGGCCAGACGATCCTCGCCGGCATGGGCGAGCTGCACTTGGACATCATCATCGATCGCATGAAGCGCGAGTTTAAGGTGGAGGCCAACGTGGGCAAGCCGCAGGTGGCCTACCGCGAGACCATCCAGAAAGAGATGGAGCACGAGGAGAAGTACGTCAAGCAGACGGGTGGCCGCGGACAGTACGGACACGTCGTCTTCAAGATCATCCCGCAGGAGCCGGGCAAGGGCTTTGAGTTCGTCGACGAGGTCGTCGGCGGCCGCATCCCGCGCGAGTTTATCCCCGCCTGCGAGAAGGGCTTCATTGAGGGTATGTCCCGCGGTATTCAGGCCGGATTCCAGGTGGTGGACGTCAAGGTCGAGCTCCAGGACGGCTCCTACCACGATGTCGACTCCAACGAATTCGCGTTCAAGATGTGCGCTTCCATGGGTTTCCAGGCCGCGGCCAAGAAGGCAGATCCGGTCATCCTGGAGCCGGTGATGAAGGTGGAGGTGGTCACCCCCGAGCAGTTCTTCGGCGACATCATGGGCGACATCAACTCGCGCCGCGGACTCGTG
>CAZYAK010000056.1:0-10752 GCA_964645935.1 uncultured Candidatus Peribacteria bacterium
GCCTTGTTGAGTGTCCCAAAAAACGCGAGGGCCTTTTTGTCCTTCCTAAGCTCCATGAGAAAATCCTCCGGGATCTCCATGGCGGAAGATGGCGCGTACGCACGGTCCCACCGACCGTCTTTCTTGGCGGCCTCCACGTGCGCGAGGCCCGCGGGGCGCATCCTCCCCTCCCGGATGAGGCGGACGACGTGCCCGGTGTTGCGCTTGGACCAGATGCTCTTCCCACGCCGCGGCGTGAAGCGCTGCGTCCACGAATCGGCGTCATGCGCGTGCTTGAGCCCGTCGATCCACCCGTGGCAGAGCGCCACATCCAGCGCCTCGTCGTACGTGACGGTCTTCCGGCCCGACGCCTTCTTGAAGATGCGCAGCCACACCCCCGGTGAAACGTTCCCCTGCTTCACCAGCCACGCCTCCCAGGCGGCGGGGGTGGCGAAGGATTTGATGGGGAGATCGGAGAGCATGGGACGAGTATACGACCGCCGGCCGTCGACGCCCGCATGACGGCGATCTGGGCGGCCGCGACCAAACACACACATACCCAGCCGCACTGGTCCCGCGGTGCGGACTGGCCAGAGAGATGACTGCATTGATCGCCGCCCGCAGGTCGAAGACCTGCGGCTGGGGTATGGGAAGGGCTGACCCGGGAGGGAGCAATGGGAATGTATGCTGTCCGGTTGAAGCCGGATTGATCGCCACCCGCGGAGCGGGACCCCCGCGGCTGGGGTACTTGGATGTAGCGCGCTTCTTCAGCCGTATCGCAAGGCAGCCGAGTCGAACTATCCCCGTCTCTACGCTGACACGTTTTGCACCGGGGTGGGTCAGGAAGGTGAGGGAGGTGTCTCTCTGGGGACCTTCGTCGGTCGGGAGGGGGAAAGGAAATCCCTCCGGGGACTGCGCTGCAAGCCTCGGCTCGACGCCGAGGGCTTTCTGCTGGGAGCCGGACAAGGTTTCCTACCTCCTCCTGCTACTCACCGCGGCAGAAACTTCACGAGAAGAATGGATGTACTTCAGCTGTCCCGCTTCCCCTGCAGCAGCATCTCCACCGCGTGATCCAGCGATCCCGCGCGGATGACCTCGCCCGCGTTCACGAAGTAGATCTCGTCCGCGTTCTCGATGGTGTTGAGGCGGTGCGCGATCACCACCTTCGTGGTCGTGGCCGGGAGCTTCCGGAGGATGTCTTCCAGCAGCTTCTCCGTGACGGTGTCGATGTTGGCCGTGGCCTCGTCCAGGATGAGAAGGTCGGGATGCCGCAGCACCGCGCGCATGAAGGCGATGAGCTGCTTCTGTCCCAGGCTCATGCCCTCCGCGGAGCTGGAAACCTTGGTGTCCAGGCCGGATTCGAAGCGAGAGAGGAGCGTGCCGAGGCCCTCCTTCTCCATGAGCGCGGCGAGGTCGGCGTTGGAGATGGCCGCGTAGTCGTCGTTGCCGTAGAGGATGTTGTCGCGCACCGTGCCCGTGAAGAGGAACGGCTCCTGCAGGATGAAGCCGATGCGCCGCGCGCGCACGGCATCGTCGTACGAGCGGATGTCCCGGCCGTCCAGGAGGACCTTGCCCGCGGTGGGATCGAAGAGGCGCGCCATGAGCGAGGCCGAGGTGGTCTTGCCGCCGCCCGTGGGGCCCACGAGCGCGTAGGTCTTGCCGCGCTCCAACGTGAGGTTCACGCCGTGCAGCACCTCCATGCCGCTGGGGTAGGCGAAGCGGACGTCCCGGAACTCCAGCAGGGGCGCCGGGGCGCCGGAAGCCTCCTGCGTGACGCGCGCCATGTCCGAGGTGAGGCCGAGGATCACCGCGATGCGGTCCCATCCGGCCATGGCCGTCTGGAACGTGGCCCAGATCATGGCCATGTGCCGCAGCGGGTCGTAGAAGCGCGTGACGTAGGCGAGGTAGCTGATGAGGAGACCGACCGTGAACTGGCCGCCAGCCGTGAGCCACACGCCGTACGCGAGCACCGCGAACTGGCCCGCGGTGGCGGCCAGGCCGTACACCGGGAGGAACACGTTGTTGGCGATGCCGGCCCGCACGGATGCCCGGTAATTGATCTCGTTGGCCTCCGAGAATCTGCCTCTAAAGTAGTCGCGACGGTTGAAGGCGACGATCACCTTGAAGTTGTCCAGGCTCTCCTGGATCTCGGCGCTCAGACCACCGGTGGTCTGAAGGCTCCTGGCGTTGGCGCGCTTCACCCAGGGCGACAGCGCCCGCGTGAAGAAGAAGATGCCGGCGGCGGGCGCGAGGGCGGCCAGGCCGAGGCGCCAGTTGATGACGAGCAGGAAGACCGCGGCGCCCAGGATGATGAAGGCGTTGCCGATGAACTGCATCAGCGACTGCGAGAAGAACTGGTTGAGCTTGTCCGTGTCGTTGTTGATGCGGGAGATGAGGTCCCCCGCCTTGTTCTGATTGAAGAACGCGACGGGCAGGTCCTGCAGTTTCTGGAACACGCTGTTGCGGAGCGTGAAGAGCAGCCGCTGGCCGACCCCTCCCATGACAGCGGTCTGCACGTAGCCGGCGCCGAGCGCGAGCGCGTACACCAGCACGAGGATCCCGGCGTAGCCGAACACGGCGCCGTAGTCGCCCGGGATCACGCCGGTGTCGATGGCGCGGCCCACCAGGATGGGCCCGGCGAGGTTCAACAGCGAGTTGGCCAGGATCGCCGCGAAGGCGACCGCGACGTTCCCACCCTCGCCCTTGAGGAAGGGCCGGAGCGAGGCGAAGGTCGCCAACGGGGAGGCCTGCTTCCTGGCCTGCTCGGTTTCGCCGATGGCGGAGAGGGAGTAGCTCATGGCTGGGGGCGGTCGTAGGCATTCGTGCTGCGCTGGGACTGGAAGATCTGGACATACTCGGGCGAAGTGGACATCAGCTCCGCGTGCGTGCCGCGGGCGAGCAACTCGCCTTCCATGAGGAGGAGGATCTGGTCGTAGTCCTCCACGGAGCCGATCTTCTGCGTGACGGAAATGAGCGTGATACCGGGGTAGAGGCGCGCGACGTTGCCGAGGATCGTGGACTCGGTCTTCTGGTCCACGCGCGCCGTGAAGTCATCCAGGAGGAGCACCTTGGGATCGAGCGCCAGCGCGCGGGCCAGCATAAGGCGCTGCTTCTGACCGCCCGACAGGCTGGTGCCGCGCTCGGAGACGACGGTCTGCAGACCCTCAGGGAGCGAGGCGATGAGGTCACTCAGCTCCGCGGCCTCGATGGCCTTCTTCATTGCCTCCTCCGTGACGCCGGTGTTGAAGGCGATGTTCTCCCGCAACGTCATATTGAAGGTGACGCTGTCTTGGAATACGAAGCCCACCTGCGCGTGCAGGGCCTCGGGGGCGTAGGCGGAAAGCGGTCGACCGTCATAGAAGACCTCGCCTGATGTCGGCCGTATCAGGCCCGTAATAACCGAGAGTAGCTGCGTCTTGCCCGCGGCCGTGGGCCCGATAATGGCCGTGCGGGTGCCCGCGGGGACGAAGAACGACACCTCCTTCACGGCAAACTTCTCGCCATACCGCACGACGAGATCGCGTACCTCCACGTCGCCGCGGAGCCGCGCGGTCTCGGTACCGGTGACGGGCGGCTCGGGACGCGTGAGAACGGCGGACACGCGGGCGTACGAGGCTCCGGCGCGGGCCATGAGGCCGCTGATGAAGCCGAGGACGAGGATGGGGAAGATGAGCAGTCCCAGGTACGTCTGGAACGCCGCAAATTCGCCAAGCGTGAGCGATCCCCCGATAACGAAGCGTCCTCCGAGCAGGAGCAGCACCACGATGGTGAGATTGGAAACGAGCGTGACCACCGGAATGAGCGCCGCGAACAGCTTGAGGATGGACATGCCCACGCCCATGGCGCCGGTGTTGGCCTCCAGGAACTTCACGCGCTCGCGGTCCTGCGAGTGCAGCACGCGGATGAGCGCGGAGGCCAGGATGCTCTCGTTGATGACCTTGTTGAGCCAGTCGATGATCTCCTGGCCCCTGACGAAGAGCGCGCGGACCTTGCGCAGCACCAGGAAGAACGTGACGCCGATGATGGGCATGAGCGCCAGCACGGCCAGCGCCAGCCGCCAGTCGATGAGGAGCAGCAACGTGCTCGCACCGACGATGACACACATCGAGGCGACCAGCTGAACGATGGCCTGCGCCACGAAGAGCTTGATGGCGTCGATGTCGGAGGTGAGGTTGGTCAGGAGCTTTCCCGGTGTCAGCTCCTGCACATCGGCGTAGCCCTGGCGGGAGATGGCGGCGGCCAAGTCGCGGCGGAGATCCCGCGCCACGCGCTCCGACGCGGAGTTCTGCACGATGCTCTGCAAATACGTGAGTACGAAGATCAGCCCACCGGCGACGCAAAACTGCAGAAGGACGGCGTTGATGTTAAAGGCGTCCATGGAGAATGCGTCGATTCCATGAGAGATGATGAGCGGGATCCAGAGCGCGAGAGCGTTGGTGGCGACGCCGAGCACGATGAGCAGCGCGACGAGCCCGCGGTAGGGGCCGAGGAGCGAGAAGAGGCTAGGACTCTTGGGGGGCGGTGTGGGGTTGCCTGGGGGTGCGGTAGAGGTGGTGCTCACGCGTGTAGGCAGGAGAGGATCTTGCGCTGGAGGGCGGCGAGCTGCTTGAGCTCGGCGTCCGTGAGCGGCTTGAGGACCTGGGAGAGTGAGCGGAGGCGTTCCTTGCGCGCCTTGGCGAGCACGGTGAGGCCGGAAGGGGTGACGGTGAGGCGGATCTTGCGGCGGTCCTTGGCGTCCTCCTCGCGGACCAGGAGCCCGGCGTCCACGAGGCCGTCCACGAGCTGGGTGGCGGCGCTGGGCGACATGCGGAACTCCGCCGCCACCTCCTTGATGCCGGTGAGGCCCGCCTTGACGATGGCCACGAGCACGCCCATCTGCGCCGGCGTGGCGCAGAGGCCCGGGGCGAGGGGCTTGGCATGGAACACGCGGCGCATGTAGGTCATGCTCTCCATCACCGCGATGACGAGGTTGGCGCGGGAGGGCGTGGGGCCGGACTTGTTGAGTCGCTTCATCATAAAGGTGCTTAACGATATACAGTGCAACGGACAGGGTCAACCCCGGCTGGGTGAAGAAACAGGAACCAAGGAACCAAGAGACAAGCAGGGTCTGAAGGGGGCAAGAACGCGAAGATGACGTCTTGTGCCATTCAAGCATTCGCTCCTTTGGCCTTGCTTGGCTCTTGATTCTTTTCTCTTGGCTCTTTCTCCTCCCCCGAAGCTGCTAGTCTGCCGCCGATGGATCGCGCATCCCCTCCCTTCGACGTCGCCGTCATCGGCGGCGGTCCCGCCGGCATGATGGCCGCCGCCCGTGCAGCAGAGCTGGGGGTACGCGTCGTGCTCCTGGAGAAGAATCCGTTTTTGGGCAAAAAGCTCCTCATCACCGGCGGCGGGAGGTGCAACATCCTCAACGCGGAGTGGGACGCGCACCTGTTGGCCGCCAAATACGGGCCCAAGGGCAAGGCGCTGCTCTCGCCCTTCGCGCGGCACGACGCCAGATCCTCGTGGGAGTTCTTCGAGTCCCGCGGACTCGGCCTGATGGTGGAAGCTGAGAAGCGTGCGTTCCCACGGAGCCAGAAGGCCGAGGACGTGCGTAATCTCCTGCAACGGGCCATGCAGAAGCACGGCGTGGAAGTGCGGACGGGCGTCACGGTACAGGGACTCAGCGCCGAGGACGGCCGCGTCACGGCGGTGCGCACGGACACGGGCGACGTCGTCGCGACGTCCTACATTCTTGCCACCGGCGGCACCTCTCGCCCCGAGACGGGCTCCACAGGCGACGGCTTCCGTTGGATGCGAGAACTGGGGCACGAGGTAGCCGATCCCGATCCTGCTCTGGTACCCGTGACACTCGCGGAGACGTGGCTGGCCGACGTAGCGGGCATCAGCCTGAGGGGCGTGAAGCTCGTGTCGTGGAGCGACGGAAAGCGTCTGGACGCGCGCGTGGGCAAGATGCTCTTCACGCACGAAGGACTGAGCGGCCCGCTTGTCCTTAACATGAGCAAGAGCATCGGCGAGGCCTTGAAGACCGGGCCCGTCACGCTCGCGCTCGACCTCTTCCCCAAGATGGACCCCGGCGCGTTGGACGATCACCTGCTGACGATCTTCGAACACGGGAAGAATAGGATGATCAAAAACCACGTGGGTGAGATCACGCAGCCGCGCCTTGCGCACCTCCTTCTGCGCCTTGCAGGCATCGACGGCGACACCCCGCTGCGCCAGCTCACCCGCGAGCAGCGTCTTGCGTTTGGCGAGTTGCTCAAGGCTCTCCCCCTGCGCGTCAAGGCGCTGATGGGCGCGGAGAAGGCTATCGTCGCCGGCGGCGGCGTCTCCCTCAAAGACGTAGACTTCAAGACGATGCGGTCCAAAAAACTCGCAAACCTCCATTTTGCCGGCGACATCCTGGATTTCGACCGCCCATCCGGTGGCTTTAGCCTCCAGATCTGCTGGAGTACGGGATGGGTGGCGGGGACGGCGTCTGCAAGCGGCTAAACGCTTGCCTGCATGCCAGGGGGTCGTATACTCGGCCACCATGGAAAATTTCCGACCGGACCGGCAAGACAAGTCCGTGCACGAGCGCATGGAGGCCATCGCGCGAGAGGCGGCCACGGGCCCACTGCCAGAATCCGAGATGGTGCGGTGCAACCTCTTCCAAGCACTCGTGAATGGCGAGCATGTCACGCAGGATCGCATCCAGGCGGGCATGTGGGGATTCCACGCGCTCACGCGCCTGCTGATGCCCTCAGAGACAGTGGCAGATTTCATCGCAGAGCGCCTGGAGACGGATCCCATCCCGCCGGGGATCAATATGAGCGACCTTGCGCGCATGGTGCCGACGTTCCACCAGCTGAAAGGTAAAAGGCTCAAAGAAGGCGGGGCGGCGCACGAGCGCGCGGAATACGTGTCCAAGTTCACCCAAGACGAGGTGCACCGCTTCCTGGCATTCTGCGCCGCGTGCCCGGATTTCGCGCTCGCCGTGAGCCATACACAGCGATACCTCGGCGCGTACCTGGAGCGTCTGCGCGAATTGGTGGCGCACGATAACTCAGCGGCGGCCGACGGCCTGGCCGTGTTCCAGGATCATTGGGCGCACGCAAGCAACTTCTCCAAGATGATCGGACCCGCCGTGCAGCGCGAGCTATCCGCCGACGTGCATCCCAAGGCGGCGCTGGACGCGCTGGACTGCAAAACAATGGAGCGCGCGTTTGATTTCCTCACAGAATCCAACGCCTTCGAAATGCGTGTTGCAGGATGGATGATGAAGGCCGCGCCGGGCATATCCGCACCCGACCTGCGCTTCGGTTGTCCGGCGCAGCCATTCCTGCACGAGCTCCTCGTGCGGAACGACACCCTGCCACTTGTGGCCCGCAGCCTGCGAAAACCGATCGGGGAACACGATTTGCAAGCCATCGTGCGGGAACTGTTCCTCTCTCAGCAGCGCAAGGTGGTGACGAGCTTCTTCCAGATGGCCCGGGAGATTCTCGATCGGTCTGCGGACTCGTTCCATACGATCTTCCATAAGCCCGCAGATTGGTCCTGACGGACGGATCGCGTTCCCTCCCTCCGCGGAAGGCGCTAGCGTGCAGTGGTTCCCCTCTTCTGCCATGCCCCCCACGCCCGACGACACCGAACGCGACCTCGCGGTCTTCATCGATCTTGAGAACCTCGCGATGGGATTCCAGAATCGCAGCAAGGAGAAGTTTGAGATCGGCAAAGTACTGGAGCGCCTGCTGGACAAAGGCAAGCTCATCGTCAAGAAGGCGTACGCGGACTGGAGCCGGTTCCCGCTCTACACGGCGCCATTCCACGAGGCAGCCATCGAGCTCATCGAGATCCCCCGTCGATCCCAAACCGGCAAGAACTCCGCCGACATCCGCCTGGTGGTGGACGCGATGGATCTCTCGTGGAGCAAGGACCACATCGACACGTTCGTAATCGTCTCCGGCGACAGCGACTTCTCGCCGCTCGTCTCCAAACTCAAGGAGAACGGCAAGCACGTCATCGGCATCGGGATGCGCGACTCCACGTCACACCTCCTCTCTGAGAATTGCGACGAATTCATCTACTATGAAGACCTCGTGCGCCAGGAGGTGGGCCAGCAGGCGGCGACGCAGTTCGACGGGCAGCTGCCCGAGAAGCAACGCGAGGTGTTCGCGTTGATGTTGGACGCCATCGCCGCGCTGCGCCGCGAAAACCACGACGTGCTGCACGCCTCGCTCATCAAGGACACCATGAAGCGCAAGAAGCCGTCGTTCGACGAGAGCTACTACGGGTACCGCAGCTTCACGCACCTTCTGGAGGACGCGGAGCAGAAAGGCCTCGTCACGCTGGAGCGCCAGGCACGCAGCGGGACGTACGTCGTCACGCGCGTGCGGGGCGAGACCGAGATCCAGGCGCTATCGCCCGCCGCCATCCCCGACGCTCCCTCCCCTCCTCGCCGCCGCGGCGGTCGCGGAGGCCGTCGCCGTCGCTGACCTATACGCCGGAAGAGCCGCTGCAAGCGGCTCAGAACCGGACGATGGGTGTTGTCAGCGCGGGATGTGGTCGGAAAACATGTGGGGAGCCGCGTATCGGCTCCCCGAGACCCCTTCCTGTGGTGTCGGGCAGGGGAAGTCCCGGCCCGCGATCACCGTACGCTGCTGAGATTACGATCTCATTAAGAGAAGCTCACCGTGAACGTGGAGCCTTTCCCCGGCTGGCTGGAGACATTGATGTCCCATCCGTGGAGATCCGTGATGCGCTTCACCAGCGCAAGGCCGAGGCCGTAGCCGTCCTTGGCACGGGACTCGTCGGCCTGGTAGAAGCGATCGAAGAGATGCGGCAGCGCGTCCGCGGCGATGCCAATGCCCGTGTCTTTCACGACAAGGGAACGCTTGGTGAGGACCACCGTCACCGAGCCGCCCTCCGGCGTGAACTTGATGGCGTTAGCGAGGAGGTTCACGAGTACCTGCCTCACGAGCGACGCGTCGCCCTGCACCTCCACGCCCTTAGCGGCTACGGTCTTCAAGGTGACTCCGCGGTCCGCGGCCAGCGGACGATGGCGCTCCACGGTGTCTTCCGTGAGTGCTGTGAGGTCCATGGGCCACGTCTCCATCACGAAGCGATCCAGTCGCGCCAGCTCCAGGAGCCGTTCCACGAGCGCCACGATCTCGGTGATATCTTCCTGTGCGGAGGCGATGCCCTCGGCGTGTTGGCCGGTCTTGAGCGCGAGGTCCAGCGACGAACGCATGGTAGCCAACGGGGTACGCAACTCGTGGCTGGCATCCTGCGTAAACTGCTCCAGACGCACGACCATTTCCTCTGCGGGACGCAGGCTTCGTCGCGCGAAGGACAAGCCCGCCACATACGTGAGGGCCGAGACGCCGATGCTCACGAGCAGGTACAGCGCCACGCGCAGTGGGATGTCCTCAATCTGCAGACGCTCGATCTCTGCGAGCTGTATGTAGCCAGAGGGATTTTCGGTGCGCTCCACTGGCATAGTGAGGATGACGTACTGCACGCCTTGGATAATGAGATCCTGGTAGCGCGGAGTTGCCTTGAAGGGGATCCCCGTAAGGAGCCCACCCGTGTAGAGCGCGTTTCCTTCGCTGTCCACAAGGCGAGTGCGCTCCATGAGCTGCGGCGGAATCTGGAACGGCGATGCGGCTGAGTTCCGCCGCGCGGTCTGCAGAAGGAATTGTGCCGAGCGCTCCAGGCGCTCGTGCGTCTGGCGCCGCCCGTTCCTGAAGTCCGCGAAGAGGAACAGCATGCCGTTTACCAGGAAGAGCACGAACACGAAGAGCGTGAACTGGAGCGCGATGCGGTGGCTGATGCGGCGGAAGATCATGAGAGCGGCGAGGACTGGTAAGAACTATACCCTCGAGAGTAGTCTAAGGAGTCCGACGATACCGAGGATTCGGGGGATGGCTGCACTCCCCAGACTCCTGCGCGCCGGGCGAAACGCGCCATCAATCCGCCGGAACGAGGTACCCCCTCCCTGGCACCGTCTGGATGACATCCTTGCCAAGCTTGCGCCGGAGATACGCCACGTGCACGTCCACGGTCTGAGAGAACATGAGCTCATCACGCCCGCCCCACACGTGCTCGATAATGCGCGGCCGATCCTGCACCACGCCCTTGTGATGCATCAGGAACGAGAGCAGCGCGTACTCCTTAGGAGAGAGGTCCACCTTTTTCTTCCCCTTCCGTACTTCCTGCGCATTCGTGTCCAGTGTCACCGAGCCCGTGGTCATGACGGGCTGCTTCTCGCCGTTGCGACGCAGGAGCGCGCGGACACGAGCAAGAAGCTCGTCTAAGTCGAACGGCTTGCAGAGATAATCGTCGGCGCCGAGGTTGAGGCCCTTGACGATCTCCTGTTGCGTAATGCGGGCGGTGAGCATCAGAATTGGCATAGTCTTCTTCTGCTGGCGCAGGAGCGAGCAAATGACGTAGCCATCCATGCCCGGCAGGTTGACGTCCAGAATGACAAGGTCGACGTCCTGCGTCATGGCGCGCTCGAACCCTTCCTTGCCATCGTGCTCCACGGTCACGGCATAGCGCTCCAGCTCCAGGAACTGCCGGATGTTGTCGGCCAACTTCTCTTGGTCTTCAATGAGGAGGATATGCATCATCCGCAGGATAGGCCTGTACCCTTAAGGCTGCATTAAGGACGGACGTCCAGCGGGCGGAGACGGTGCGGAACAAAGCGGAAAAGGCGGGCTAGAGGAGGCCTTAATCCCCCGAGCCACAGCGGGCTACATCATTCCTCTGGGCACCGCGCGGACGGGCGCGTCTGAT
>CAZYAK010000057.1:0-10218 GCA_964645935.1 uncultured Candidatus Peribacteria bacterium
TGCGGAAGCGGCTGCCGGCGATCTTGCCTCCGGCGTAGTACTTTTCCTGGTAGACGACCTGCAGCGGCAGGAAGTCCACGCCAGCACGCGCTTTGGTGCTGATAGTGCAGTTGCCCATGGAGACGGTGTCTCCCATCTGGCAGAGCACCGTCGCGTTCGCCTGGGGGGCGATGGCGCCGGTCTTAATGACGAGCTTTTTGTCACCCAGCTCAAGGGCGAATTCCTTCTGCGGACGCAGCATGTGATGAGGGGGAAAGACACGGTCTTCCCCGCAATACGGGACCTCTCACTTCTGGAATGGATTCACATGCGGCACTTCGTGGGTCGAAGGGCTGAACGTAAACCCAATCGTCCAAGGCGGACGGGAAGGGAAAGGGCAAGATGACGGGAAAAGAACCACGCCCAGTGTACCCGTTCCGGAGCCCGTGCGGAAGGCGTTTACGGCCTCCTTTGGGCAAACCGCCAAGCCGCCCCGGGCGCGGGGCGCCGGGGCGGGAGGGATGGGACGCGCCTCAGGACACGGCGGGGGCGGAGAGCGTGACGGAGCTCAGGGGCCGACCGGGGTTGCGCCACGCCAGCGCCATGCGCCGCGCCGAGACATCGAAGGTGCCCTCGTAGCGCGACAGGTGGGTAGTGGTGGAGTAGGTCGTTCCGGACCGCTGGTGTGCGACGCTGGTCCCGCCCTGAGTGACGGCGGTCTCCTGGATGATGACGATCCCGGTGACGGGGTCCAGGTCGCCGACCGCGTCGAAACGCACCGGATCGCGCGGTATCACCCGGCCCGTCGCGTCGTACAGCGTGCTGGTAAAGACGTGCCGGCACGGGAAGGACAGATGCCCGTTGGGCAGACGCGTGACGCGGCCCACGGTGAGGCCGAAGTCCACCGCGCGACCGCTGAGGGACAGCGTGTAGTCCCCCGAGAACCGCATCCCCTCGCGCAGCGCCTCGGGGAGGACGGCCACCGCCTCGGTCCGGACGGGATCGTCGATCTTGATCTCCTTGGAGGCCGCGTTGGGCGCATCCCCCGCCTGGATGTTGATCGACATGCGGTCGTTGGACGTGGGGACGGTGATGGCCACGGCGCCCGTAACGACATTGCGCGTGACGACGATGCCCGCGTACTCCGTGTTGCCGGTGATCTCATACCGGCCACTCCCGCCCCTCGAGAACACCTGCATGGGACCGATGTGCAACGGCGCATCGGGCGGCGTGACGCTGCCCGCCACAGTGGCGCCCCGGAGCATGCGGTCGGGAAACGCGACGGTGAGAACCGCCTCGGGCGCGGCCTCGACGGGGACGGGTGTGACGAGACCGACCGGCGCGATGGCGATGCGCTGCAAACGAATCTCGTCGGGCTCGATGGTGACGGGGAAGTCTTGGCCGCGAACGCGGATAACGACGGTCATGCGGTTTTGCAGGTCAGGCGCGGCGCGCAGGCCCACCGTGCCGTCCGACCGGCGGATAAGGGTGAGGAAGCTACCGGAGAGCCGGCTGCCGGTCTCGCCCAGCGTGCCGTCGACGCCGAGCAGCGAGATGGGCGCGGAGGCCGGAGTAACGCGAACGTTCTCGGACTCCTCGCCGGAGCGGATCGATTGCGGGAACGGCGCGGAGACGGGCTCTTCCACGGTGAGTCCGAACCGCGTGGTGGCGAACTCCTGCTTCTGCACCTTCTGCACCTTTTGCGCCTTCTGGAGCTTCTCGGTCGCCTGCTGCTCATCGGACCGGACGATGGTCGCCATCTGCAGGACGGGGGCGGGCTCAATGGTGACGGGAAAGGTGCGGTCGCGCACCGTGATGACGGTGGATACCGCGACGCGCGACAGCGCCTCCACGGTGACGCCCACGGCCGTGCGCGTGAGGCGCAGGATGGAGTTCTGCAGGACGGAGCCGGTGGCGGAGCCGAGCGTCCCCGGCGCGCCCATGAGGCGGATGGGCGCCGCGAGCGGGCGGACGATGACGTCGCGGCGCACGTCCCCCGAACGCATGGTGCGCGGGAACGGGGCAGTGACCGGGACTTCCTCCACAGCGGATACGAGCGGCAGGGGGGCATCGAGCTCTAACGCAGCCAGCAGGCGGCGGCGCACGCCGATGTTGGCCTCGCCGCGGCGCCACGCGGCGCCGTTGGTGGAGCTGGCATCAAAGGCACGGATGTCCGCCGCAGTCACGCTGTCGCGCATGAGCAGCCCGCGCTCCAGGGCGGTGTTGTCTTCCTGCGGACGCAATCCCGGAGTGCGGTTGAGGCGACGGACGTCAGCGTTGGAGGTGTAGCCGGTACTCAGCTCGGTCTGGGATAAGCCAAACTCGGACGGCTGCGTCTCGCGCCAACGACCAGTCTGGAGCGAGAGCACCTGGAATCTCAACTCGTAGTAGCCGCGAATGTAGGCGGCAAGCGTCTGCGTGCCATCGGGAAGCGTGACGCGCTTGTAGAGGTACGGGAACCCCTCGACGGCCTTGCCTACGCCCGGCAGCACCTGCCAAGTGGTGGCATTGGAATCGAGGAACTTCTCGACCTCGCGCATCTGCCGCTCGTACGCGGCAAGCCCGGGAACACCGCCCGTGCGCAACGCCTCCCGTCCGGTGCGGATGCCGTCCACCAGGCGGCGGCCAGCCTCGGTTGCGGGTTGGATGGTGCGCAGGCGCTTGACGATATTCTGGTGGCGGGTGTCTAGCTCCAGGTGCAGCGCGTCGCGCGCGGCCTCGCGGGTGAGGCGTGCCGTGTCCACGCGACGCTTGGCCACTGCTTCCTTCGTGGTCGCCTCCCCTGGCAGGTCACCAGACTCGGGCGGTAGTTCGGCGGGGGGAGAGAAGCACAGCATGCGCTCACGGAGCCGAAAGCGGGGCTGAAACATGGGTTTGGGTGTGAGAATCTGGCCAGTATACCGCAATCGGCGAAAAGACGCCACTCCCCGCCACGGTCCCGCGGCCGCCTCAACGCTTGGCCCGGCTGCTCTTCTTGAGGAACACCTGGAACCCGCCCGAACCGTACTGAAGCATGCGCGACCCGCGGGTGATCTTGCTGATACTCACGTTGAGCGATTTGGCGATCTCGCGTTGAGGCTTGCCCGCGGCGAGCGATTGGATGAGCTGCCACCGCTCAGCAATGGAGGCCAGCTCCTGCGGCGTGAGGATGTCTTTCAGCAGCAATTCGGCCTCTTCGGGACTGCGCACGCGGGCGAAGAGCTCGTAGAGGTCGCGCTCGTGCTGGGGGTCGATCCGCATTGCCGCCGATTGTACGGCAGGCGCTTTGCGGGGCAAGCAGGGACCGACGGCGACCGGGGACGGCACCTGCGGAAATCCGGCGATCGCAGCGCTTCCAGCGGATGGGTATTTTTCCTGATGGAAGCCAAAATATGCCTTCCTTCAGGATCCGGATGCCTGAGTATCGAAAAATATAGAAATATTGTATAATACGAGATGCTCGTTGACAGCATCCGAGCCCCTACGTTGGTGCTCCTTCGCGCCCCACGCTCAGTGCTTCCCACTCGCGCGGACGCGAGAGGGATCACCACAGCCGTGGGGGCTACAAGCAAAGACTGGAGAGATTGCACCATGTTCACGCGCTCCAACATCCTGGTCTGCCTGCTCGGTCTCGTCATCGGCATCCTCGGTACCGCCCTCGTGGTGGTCCTGATGCAGCCGAAGACGCAGCCGACCGGTCCGACCCCAACCCCGAACCCGGCGTTGAAAGACGCCACCCCGACACCCGTCCCGGTCGCCTTCACGGGCGACAAGGACAAGAAGGAGGAGAAAAAGGAGGCCGCCAAGCTCACTCCCCTTCCTACGAAGTACGTCACGGTCCTGGCCGACGGCTGGGGCCGCGGCAACGACACCAAGCTCGAGGTGGTGGGGCTGAGCTTCGCACCCCACAAGAACACCAAGGCCAAGAAAGACGGCGACGTCCACACGCTGGTGGGGCACCGGCTCTACCTCCGCGGGGGCACGGGCAAGGACGTCGAGTCCACCGTCGAAGGGCACATCAACTGGGGCACGAACGCCCTCGTGCCCGAAGCCACGCCGATCTTCATGACCAAGGCCCCCGCCGCGGGCTACGACGCCACGAAGGCGGTCGTCATCCTCACCGACGGCTGGGGGGGCTGGAAGGACTGCTCCTTCAACATCCCCTCCGGCATGAAGCTGGAGATCAAGGATGACGTGCCCGGCGTCACCAAGGACGGCACGACGACGGTCAAGGATTACCGTCTGTACATCCGCCCCTGGAGCGACGGTGATGGCACGACGATCATGCTCCGGAAGGATACTTCGACCCCCTTCCTGAAGGCCTGCACGTTGTTCATCCCGCCCCAGGCCACGGTGTTCATGAAGAAGCTCCCGTGACCTGAGACGCCCCTCCCGTCTCTGCCCATGTCGCCCACGGCAGCCGGCTCTCCCGTCGGGGAGAGCCGGCTGCTTGTCGTGCCCAGATTTCGGCATGCAGAAGCCCGGATTCCCCTTCTGGATCGCCGAGAAAATGCTGGTCAATTTTGGCGATTATTGTATAATATTCCATGATCCTTCGCAGCACCGGAGCCCCTACGTTGGTGCTCCTACTACGCGCTCCACGCCGGTGTACCCCACTCGCGCGGACGCGAGAGGGATCACCATGGCCGTGGGGGCTACAAGCAACAGGAGAATCCGCACCATGACCGCGCTCCGCAGCATCCCGTTCCTCGCCGCGCTGCTCGTGTTCGCCTCGTTGGCGACGCAGCAGACCGCGGCCCAAGGCAAAAAGACCCCGCTCCCCGCCGTGTACGTCGTCCTCGAAAAGGACGGCTGGGGCGGCAAGGACACCGTTGTCCGCTTCGTGGGCGACCTCAAGGTCGCTGGTCCGAAGACCACGAAATTCAGTCTGAAGGACGGCCTGCTCACCGTCCCCAAGTTCCGCTGCTACCTTCGCCCCGGCGAGGGCACGGAAGTCACCGTCACCACGGAAGGTCTCAAGAACCCCGGCGTAAATGTGTTCATCCCGGCCGGGATCCCGATCTTCATCACGAAGGCCCCCGACGACTACAAGTCGGACAAGGCCATCGTCGTCATGAAGGACGGCTGGGGCGACACGGACGTCGTGCTGGACACCAAGGGCGGCCTGAAGGTCGATGTCCACCGGGACCTCACGTCGGAACAGAAGGACGACCGGACGCTCATCCGGAAACGCCGCCTGTACCTGCGCGAAGGCTCCTTCAAGGACGTCACCACCACGCCCGCCGCCGGTCCGTTCGGCACCTACAAGTCCGTCGAGGTCGAAGTGCCGGAGGGCATCCCTGTCTTCATGAAAAAGATGCCCTGACGATGATCCCCTGTCGCCCATGACCCTACGGCCCGCTGGCCGTTCCTTTCGGGGAACGGCCGGCAGGTTTGCCGTGCACGAAAACGGCGGCCGAGGCCGCCGTGGAAGTGCATGAGAGGGCGTGTCACCCTGAGCCCGTCGAAGGGTCACTTCTTGAGCTTGTGCTTCTCCAGGACGTCCTGGTACTGCTCCGGCTTGTTCATGCGGAGGTACGTGAGGAGCTTCCTGCGCTGGGCAACCTTGCCGAGCAGTCCGCGGCGGGCGGAGTGGTCCTTCTTGTGCTCCTTGAGGTGCTCGGTGAGGAGGCCGATCTCCTTGGTGAGGATGGCGATCTGGACCTGCGGCGACCCGGTGTCCTTGGTGTGCGTGCGGTGCTTCGTGATGAGCGTCTTCTTCTGCGTCTTCTTGATGGACATAGAACCGGGGAATGGATAAAACCGTTCGTGCCACGCCCCAAACGGGCTCTGCCCTGGCTGCAGCGTGGACCGGATGCCCATTCTATGGAAGGGCACCCAAAAAGCAAGGCGGGGGCCCGAAAAATGGCTACAAAATGCCAAGCCGGAGGGGTGAGGTGTACGAGAATACACCAGAAGAATGGCAGGGAATCAACGCGATTCGCGTGACGCACGCGGCGGGCTTGCGGGTACCATCGCCCACATGACCACCGCCCTCCTCGTCGTCATCTTCCTCGCGATCCTGGGCGTCGGCGCCTTGGTGTGGACCCGTCTCGGGGCGCCGCAGGGCGGCGTGGACGCCGAGAAGGAGCAGCTGCGCGGCGAGCGCGACCAGCTGATGACAGACGCGGCCACACTCAAGGCCACACTGGAGCGGCGCTCGGAGGAGGTGGGCGAGCTCAAGCGCACGCTGGAGAGCGAACGCACCGAGAAGAACGAGCTGGCGGGCAAGGGCAAGCAGCTGCACGCTACCTTCACCAAGCTTGAGGCCAAGTACGAGGCGCTGGAGCAGGAGCGCGACGCCCTGAAGAAACAGCAGACCCGCTTTGAGGCCGAAGCCGGGCGCCGCGAGAAGGAAGCCGATGACAAGCTGGGGAAGCTGGAGGCCGCCAAGCTCAGCTTAGACCAAGAGCGCGACCGCGTGGTGGCCGCCGAGCGCGAGATGCAGGCGCGCCTGGAAGAGCAGCGCGACCGCATCTGGGCCGACCACGAGAAGAGCGTCATCGCCCGCATGACGGATTTGTGTAAGCTCCCGCAGTACGCCTTCACGAGCTTCTCCAACACCGATCTCCCGGATGGTTTTGACGGCAGCCTCAAGCCCGACTTCATGATCGAGTTCCTGGACCAGTACGTGATTTTCGACGCCAAGAAGTCTAAGAGCGAGAGCCTGCAAACCTACATCGCCAACACCGTGAAGACCACCGTCACCAAGGTAAAGAAGAACCCCAAGATCGCCTCCATGATTTTCTTGGTGGTCCCGAGCGAAGCCATCTCCGAACTGAAAGTGCACCACCACGTCCACGACGGCTACACCCTCTACATCATCTCGCCGGAGGCGCTGGCCCCTATCCTCGCCAGCCTCAAGCGCATTACCGCGTACGAGTTTGCGGAGGGCATGGACCCGCAGCAGCGCGAAAACATTGTGCAGCTGGTGGCCGAGCTGGATTTCCACATCAATCTGCGCAACGCCGCAGACCTGCTGCTCACTAAGATGGGCGTGTCGCTACTGGCACGTGCGCAGAAGACTGACCCGCAGTTCGCGGAGGACGTGGCCCTGAAGAAGGCCCCCATGAACGCCAACGCCCGCACGGCCCTGAGCTCCTCGGAGTTCAAGCGCGTGGTGTCGTCGCTGGTGGCGCAGGTGCAGGAGACCGAGCATCTGGAGGCGCCCCAGGTTTCGGTGAAGAAGAAGGACCTGGAGACCGCGAAGACACTCATTTCCGATACCCTCCTCTAAACATGGAACGCAAAGACGATCTCTCCGCAGGCAACGAGGACGGCGGACAGCCCATCCGCCTGAGTCCGGAAACGGACACGCTGCCATCCATCGGGCTCATTGGCGGCCATCTGTCGGCCGAGGCCGCCGCCGTGGTGGCCGACACCCTGCACAATACGCACCTGGAAGCCGCCTTCTCGGTGCGGAAAGAGGACCGCGATCTCTTCCTCGCGCACCTGCGCTTGTGCGACCAATGCCGGGAGGAGATCCTCGCGGTCCTGGAGATCCGCAGCCAAGCGGAAGCGGACATCGATGCCGACGGCAAATCCGCCGCGATGCCGCCGGAGTTCGCCGACGAGGTGAGGCGCCGGCTGCCGGCGATGCCCTGATCTTCAGAACAGGAAGCGGTTGTCTCGGGACAAGTGCGCAGATGCTGGACAGCGCTTTTCGTCTGCATCACCGTGTCGCACCATTCGGCATCTTTCCCCGTACACCCTATGACCAAGCAGCAAGCCGACCGCCTGATCGCCCGTATCCAGGAAGATGAAACGCACCCCAACTACACGGAAGCCGGCGAGATCGGTCGCGTGGTCGAGGGCAGCGCGCCGCCCGATATGGCCCTGCGCGTCCAGGCGCATATCGAGGGCTGCAGCCGTTGCAAGGAAATTCTGGAGCTCCTCGCCTTGCTGAGCGAAGGAGGACGCTGATCGGCGGCGGCCGATCCCCGTGCCACGGGTGCGCTCCATGGGTATCATGCGCCGGCATACATCCCGCATGACCGACCCCGCACGCGACCCCATCTTCGACGGCCTCAATCCCGAGCAGACCAAGGCCGTGGCGAACCCCGTGGGACCGGCCCTCGTGCTGGCCGGCGCGGGCTCGGGCAAGACGCGCGCCCTCACCCACCGCATCGCACACATGATCGCCAAGGGCGTGCCGCCGTGGCAGATCCTGGCGGTGACGTTTACCAACAAGGCCGCTGCGGAGATGAAGGAGCGCATCAAGAACTTGCTGCGCATCACGGAGGGCGCCGACATCGTGGAGTTTGGCACCGGGCGCCTGCCCACCATGGGCACCTTCCACTCTGTGTGCTGCCGCATCCTCCGCAGGGACATCGAATACCTGGGGCGGGACCGACGGTTCGTGATCTACGACGGCGACGACCAGGAGAAGCTCATGAAGCAGGTGCTCAAGGAGCTCCAGGTGGACGAGAAGGAGCTCAAGGCTCGCGCCGCGCTGGGGTACGTAGGGCGCTTTAAGTCCGAGGCGGTCTCGCCGCAAGAGGCCAGACGCCAGTCCACCACCGCTCGCATGGAGATCGTGTGCCGGGCGTTTGAGAGGTACAACGCGATGCTCAAGGAATCCAATGCCTTGGACTTCGACGACCTCATCCTGGAAACCGTGCGTCTCTTCCACGAGGTACCGACCGTCTTAGAGCGGTACCAAGAAACGTGGCGATTCCTGCATGTGGACGAGTACCAAGACACCAACCATGCGCAGTACCTCTTCATTTCCCTGCTTGCCCAGAAGTACCGAAACCTCTGCGTGATCGGCGATCCAGACCAGAGCATCTACTCATTCCGCGGCGCGGACATCCGCAATATTATGGAGTTTGAGAAGGAGTATCCGGATGCGTTACGCGTGACGCTGGACCGCAACTACCGCTCCACGCAGGTGGTGCTCACCGCCGCCAACGGTGTGATTTCCAAAAACCCCGACCGGCCCAACAAGACCATGTGGAGCGAGCGCAAGGAGGGCCCCAAGGTGATCATCCACGAGGTGCGCGACGAGCGGAAGGAGGCCGACGAAGCCGTACAAGCGGCGCGGCAATTGCAGCGCGAGGGCACGCGCCTCAACGATCAAGTGATCCTCTATCGCACCAACGCACAGTCGCGCCTCTTTGAAGAGGCGTGTATGCGCACGGGCCTCCCCTACCGCATCGTGGGCGGCCAGAAGTTCTACGCGCGCAAGGAGGTGAAAGACGTCTTGGCGTACCTCTCGGTGCTCATCAACCCGCGCGACACCGTGGGCTTGCTGCGCATCATCAACGTCCCTGCGCGCAAGATCGGCGCCACGTCGCTGGGGCACCTGCAGGCCTTCGCCGCGGAGAACCAACTGACTCTATGGGACGCACTCAGGGGGGCCACGATGTGCACCGAGCTCAACGAGCCCACGGCACGGCGGATGGTCATCTTCACGGAGACCGTCGAGCGGTTTCAGCGCCTGGCCAACGAACAGACGGTGGCGGAGCTCACGACGCACCTCTTGGAGGCCGTGGACATGGAAAAGTGGCTTCGCGACGACACAGACGAGGGTGAGGAGCGGTGGGGCAACGTGCAGGAGCTGCTCACCGTCATGCGCAAGTACGACGGGCTCGACCCGATGACCTCGCTCGTCAGTTTTCTGGAGGAAGTGGCACTGGTATCCGAGGTGGACAAGCTCACGTCCGCCAAGGACGACGCGCTCACGCTGATGACGCTGCACCTCTGCAAAGGCCTAGAGTTTGAACACGTGATGATCGGCGGATGTGAGGAAGGGATCTTCCCGCACGCGAACTCGGCCTTCGACAAAGAGCAGCTGGAGGAGGAGCGCCGCCTGATGTACGTGGGCATGACGCGTGCCAAAACGCACCTGCGGATTTTCTGTGCACGCAGCCGCGTGCTCTTTGGGGAGACGCAGGCCAACGCGCCCAGCCGTTTCCTGGACGACATCCCGCACGCCACCACGGAACGCAGGAGCGATGAGCTGCTCTCCGCCTTCGCGTGGGCATCCGAGAGCGGGCGCATGAAGGCGCACACCATGAACGGCCGTCCGTTGGAACCGTTCCGCCAGCACGAGGGCGCTGTGTCCGCCGAGTTCAACCAAGACTCGGGCTTCGACGATGTAAACCAGGACACGCAGGACATCAAGGAAGGCTCTCGCGTGCGGCACCCCACCTTCGGTCAGGGCTCGGTGGTCAACCGTCGCGGGGACGTGGTGACGATCATCTTCGATGACGGCCCACGGAAAACCTTCGCACTGAGTATCGCGCCGCTGACGGTGAT
>CAZYAK010000058.1:0-10107 GCA_964645935.1 uncultured Candidatus Peribacteria bacterium
AGATCGCGCATGCTGTTCGAGGAGGGCCTGCGGGCCCGACGAGTTCTTGCGCGGGTGCTATTCTTTCCGCCGTTTCTTTGGCGCTCAAAGAAACGGCGAACCCTGGCGGAGCCGAGGAGGTTTCTGGTCCTCTAACGACTAACCCTTGCCGCGAACTCACGGGTAAAGAACAGGCGAAAATCGAACGCTTCTGCCAAGAACCCCCCGCTATCAGGTATACTTCCCTCATGGGCGCCTAGCTCAGTTGGTTAGAGCGACTCGCTTACACCGAGTAGGTCAGGGGTTCGAATCCCTTGGCGCCCACCATCGTTCACGACACGGCCAAACGCACCAACGCCACCACCGCGATCACCGTCCACACGGCATTCAATGCGGCAGGTTGGTACGCCCGTTTCCAGAGCGAGACGGCCACGATGCCGATGGCCCCCGACGCATTGAGGAGTTGGTAAGGGAGGCTCTGGGCGGTGACGATGCCGAAGCTCACGAGCGCGTACGCAAGGACGATGGCGACGGCGCCGTACCAGCCGAAGGCCTCCAGGGCGAGCGCGCGGGCGGAGGGACGCGGCTCCATCTCAGTGCGTCGCGTGGCGAGTGGCGAATTGTCGGATGAGACTGGTTTCCACAAAGGCCGTGAGCGTGGCATCCGAGGTGGAGACGCTTAGGAGGACGGCTTTCTTGATGTCTTGTTGAAGGCACCAGAAGCGGACATCCGGTCCGTCGGTCGTGGCAGACGGTTCGCGCCAGGTGTAGCCCCTGTAGTCGCTGCGGCCGAGGACAACGGTGCGTACCTGCCCCTGCGACTGGTTGAGCCGCGCGGTGCCCCATGCCTTCTGGGCGCGGACTCGGACCGCGGTGTACCCACAATCCTCCTTGGGAACGGTGGTGGCGGAGACGGTCTGGCCGGCCTGAGTGAAGACAACGGAATCGTCGCCCTGCGCTAGCGTCCACTTGCCGGGAACATACACGCTCTTACCGCGGTAGACACCCCACGTGAGCACCGAGAGATCCTGCTTCTTCACGGAGGAGGCAGAGGAGGAGGTGCGTACCACGTACGCGAGTGCGGGGGAGGGGATGAGCGGGAGGATGACAAGGGCCGCGGTGGCGGCGGACAGGACGAGGGAGCGGAGATGCATGCGGGTCACGCTACGCATGCCCCGCCGTGCGCACAAGCGGACGGGCGGGTATTTGATGGGATCGTCATATTCGCAAAGAGCGGGCCGTACGCCCGCTCTTGGATAACAATGCGAGCCGGAGCCTCAGCTACCAAGCGCCCCGAAGATCTCCTGCATGAGTTGGAGAACCGTCGAGAAGTTGAGCTCAAACGGGATCTCGAGGAGCTTGCTGATCCAGGAGACGGCGAAGAAGGCGATGAAGGTAACCAGCAGGCCGATGATCGCAAAACGAATCGTGTGGATGGCCTTCTTGATCTTGTCCTCGTTGCCCGCCGAGAGGATGAAGCTGATGCCGCCGATGATGATGAATGCCAAACAGAGCAGCGACGCAGTAATGAGCGCCAACGCGATGAACGTAGCAACAATGTCAAGCACACTGCCGTTTTCAAGGAGCTCGCGGAGCATACGAAGAGGTGGGGAGGGAGGGAAACGCGAAAGGACTTAGGCCGCGATCTTGCCAAGCGGCTCGAGGATTTTGAGGTTCACGCGCTGGGCAGTATTGCCGCCGATAACGCGCAGGAGCGTTCGCAGTGCCTTGACCGTCTGGCCGCTCTTGCCGATGAGTTTGCCCATGTCGCGCTCGCTGACACGGACCGTGAGCAAGATGCCCAAGTCATCAATGGACTGCTCGATCGAGAGCTCGTCGTGATCCTCGACCAGCGATTCGAGAACGTACGTGAGAAAAGCAAAACCAGGTGTAGGGGTCATCGTCGAGGAGGCATCGGGCGTCATGCGGATGCAGCTTACGCCTGCGTGGCAGGCGTGTCACTGGGAGCCGCAACCGGAGCGGGCGCAGGCGACGGAGCGGCTGCCTCGGGCGGGGGATCCTTCTTGGACTTCCGCTTGGCGTAGACCTGAATGAACTTGTCCATATCCTTCATGCCGTTACGGCGCAGGAGACGAGCGACGGTGTCGCTGGGGATGGCACCCTTCTTGATCCAGCCCTCGATTTTGGGAGCATCGTGCTCGAACACCACGGGGTCGCGGGCGGGCAGGTAGTGCCCGACGATCTCGAGAAACTTGCCCTTCACGGGACGAGCCTTCTCGGCCACCACGATACGGTACGTGGGGGTGTTCTCGCGGCCGGTGCGCTGCAATCGGATAACCAACATCGCGGGGAGTCTAGTGACACCCTCGTGGCTGTGCAAGGCGAATTCTTCAGCGGGAACGCACCATACGGATCTCCCGGACCGTGGCCCCCCGGCACTCCCGCGCGAGGAACTCCAGCAGGGGAGGCAGCAGGGGCTGGCATTCCTGCGCCGCGATGCCGTGCGCGCAGGAGATGGTGAGGGTGGCGTGACTGAGGCTATCGACCGCAATGAACTCGGCCAACGCCGGCAGCGCGCCGTGCAGCCACCGCTCGGCCACATGCGTGACCTGGGCCGCTTGTGCGTGCACGTGCAGCCCGCGCCGATGGAGCACTCCCGGAAGGATAGATTGCACGCGGTCCATGGCCCAAGAGTACTCTGCACCATCCAAATCCCGACTGGACGAACTTCCAAGGAATTCTCCCATTGAGTACGAGAATCATGCGCGCTTCCTCATGGGGAGTGCGTCCGCAAGCACGCGGCTCGTCTCCTCGGCGACATCATCCCAGGAACGACGGGTGACAGCTGCTTTCCAAATCGGAGGATGGCGCATCGCTTCGGCGAGGGCAGTGGCGGTGGGTTCCGCCAGCACAGTGCCTGGCGGCGCGATCTCCGAAAAAGAGGCGCGGTCGCTGACGATGGCGGGGCAACCGCAGGCGTGCGACTCCAGGAGCGGAAGCCCGAACCCTTCGTAGAGGGACGCGCTCACAAAGCAGCGGGCTTCGGCATAGAGAGAGGGGAGGTCGGTATCTGGAAGATTTGCGAGGAAGCGCGCCCCAGGAGGAGCTCTGAGACGCTCTGCCTCGCGTCCGCCCGTGACGAGAACCAGTTCCACCGACGGATCACCAAGGAGTGCGTAGGCGTCGAGCAGCGTCTGGACATTCTTGTGCTGCTTGGCGTTGCCAACATAGAGAAAGTACGGCTTGGTGATCCCATGCGCGACGAGCACCCGCGCGCGCTCCGCGGCCGGCGGCGGCGCGAACTCCGGCGATGCCGCCTCGTGTACCACGCGTACTTTGCCGTGTGTGAGCGGCCCGTACGCAGCCGCAAGCTCCCCGGCAGAGAACGCGCTCACCGCGATCACGCCGCGCGCCCGGGCAAGCGCTGAGCGGAGCACAACACGGTAGGCGAGCCGCCTGAGGAGACCCGCGTGGTTGGGGAAGCGGTGGAGGATGAGGTCATGGATGGTGACGACCACGGGCACGGGGCAACGGAAGGGGACGTTGAAGTGCGGAACGAAGAGGAGGTCGATCTGGGCCTTGGCGAGGATGCCGGGCAGTACGGTCTGCTCCGCGACGGAGTAGTGGGGGATTGGAGTGGTGACGGTTTCGGCGCCCACGGGGATCCAGCGCTCGCTCGGTGATTGGACGAACAGCACGTACTCCGCGTCTCGGCGCTTCAGGAGAGCCGTGGCCAGCTCGCGCGTGTAGCGCCCCAGCCCCGAGGCAGTGGATGCAAACCGGCAGTCGATCCCGATCCTCGGCATACGTGTGGCATGATACGCCCATGCAGGTCCGGGGCGCACTCACAGGATCGGGGTTGGCGCGCGCTGACGCGGAGGTGCTCCTGGCACGTGCGCTTCGCCGCGACCGCGCGTGGCTGCTGGCACACGACGACTACGCGCTGACGCCGGACGAATGGACGCGCTACGGCGAGTGGGTGCAGCGCCGCCGCAAGGACGAGCCCGTCGCCTACATCACCGGCGCACAGGAGTTTTATGGCCGGCCATTCCTCGTGGATCGCCGCGTGCTCGTGCCGCGCCCGTCCACCGAGGGCCTGGTGCAGGCGGCGCTTGCCTTCCTCCGAGATGGAAAGGACACGACGCAGGAAGTGGACGAGGGCATCATCATTACGGCACGACGCACGACGCTCCCCTTTCACGACGTCACGCTCCTCGCGGACGTGGGCACCGGCAGCGGCTGCGCGGCGATCACGCTGGCGTTGGAGCGCCCGGATCTGCGCGTCATTGCCACCGACGTTTCCGCCGAAGCATTGGAGGTCGCAGCGGAGAACGCAAAGCGCCTGGGCGTGTCCGACCGTGTGAACTTCCGGCAAGGAGACGGTGCTAAGCCGCTCTTGGACATCGCGGAGCCGTTCGTGCTCGTGACGAACCCGCCGTACATTCCGTCGGGCAGGACGCTCATGCGCGACGTGGTGGACCACGAGCCACACGTGGCGTTATTCGGGGGGCCGGATGGGACCGATCTGATACTCCGCCTGCGGCGCGATGCGGCCGCCCATCCGTTCTGCCTCGGCGTCGTTATGGAATGCGGTACAGAGCAGGCGCCGTGAATGCATAGAATTCCACCGGCTACGTGCCAAGAACATTCACGCGGGACAGCACATGAAACACTTACGCACTCCCTTAGGGGAGAATTCCTTGGCACTTCGCCAACCCGGAATTTTCCTGTAGCGTTCTCGTATGCAGCATCTCCTTTCGTCCCTCGGTCCGGTCGTCGCCATCATCGGCGCGCAGTGGGGAGACGAGGGAAAGGGAAAGGTCATAGACATGCTCGCGGAGCAGTTCACGGTGGTGGCGCGTGCGTGCGGCGGGGCCAATGCCGGGCACACCATCGTGGTGAACGGCAAGAAAACCGTCTTCCGCCTGCTGCCATCGGGGAGCCTGCACGATCGCCACGTCTTTTTGGGATCGGGCATGGTCATCCACCTGCCCACGCTCCTGGAGGAGATCGCGTTCCTCAAGAAGGAAGGCATCGACATCGTGCCGCGGCTCGTCATCTCGCCCAAGGCGCACGTGGTGTTTGACTACCACAAGGAAATCGACGGCGCGCTGGAAGACCGAATGACCCAGAAACGGGGCTCCGGCATCGGCACGACGCGCAAGGGCATCGGCCCCGCGTACACGGACAAGGTGATGCGCACCGGATTGCAGATCGTGCACGTGTTCTCTGTGGATGTGCGAAAGGCCCTCGAGTCGCGCGCAGAGGACATCGAGCGCATGTACGGCGTGACCATCGACGCCGCCGCGGAGGCCAAGGCGTGTGCGCAGGCTAAGAAGCTGCTCGCGCACCGTGTCATGCCCATCGAGGAGCTGCTTGCGGAGACGCTCGACGCTGGCGGCCGCGTGCTCGTGGAGGGTGCGCAGGCCACGCTGTTGGACATCGACCATGGCACCTACCCGTACGTCACCAGCAGCTCCACCACGGTGGCCGGCGCGCTCCAGGGGCTGGGTCTGGCACCCAAGCGCTTGACGGGGTGCATCGGCGTGGCCAAGGCGTACTGCACACGTGTGGGCAACGGAGCGTTCGCCGCAGAAGCGGATACCGAGGCCGGCGACCGCCTTCGCGAGCGGGGAGGGGAGTACGGTTCCGTCACCGGCCGCCCGCGGCGGTGCGGCTGGTTGTCGGTCCCAGACCTGCGCTACGCCGCCGTCGTCAACGGCTTCGACTGCTGGAACCTCACGAAGCTCGATGTGTTAGACACCGAAAAGGTGATCCCCGTATGTGTGGCGATGGACGGCGAGAAGCCCGTGTTTGAGGAGTTGCCCGGCTGGCAGACCAGCACCGCAGGCATCACGGAGTGGGGGGAACTGCCTGTGGAAGCGCAGCGCTACGTGGAGTGCATCGAGGAGAAGACCGGCGTCCCCGTGCGCCTCATCGGCACCGGACAGGGACGGGAGGCCATGATCGTCCGGTGAGGGATCCGACGCCGTGCTCTGCGCCGATCGGAACGATTGTGCCACATCTCTTTGACATGCCCCGGGGTGCGGCTTAAGACGTACCCATGAGTAGCCGCCCCCTCAACATTGTCTGCTCCATCTCGCCCATTGAGGGCAAAGATGCTCGCAAGGAGGTCATGGCGGGCTTACGGGAGCGTATGCTCTTACGTGACGCTCGGAGATGGATGCGCGAATGCTCACGCACGCTCTATCGGTCGGATGCCCCCGCGCGGGGAGGGATCTTCACAGGGACGCCGGCGAACGTGGCGTTTTCGTTCGTGGACCCTGAGATGCCCATTGACCTCCTTGCCTGTTTCACGCACCGACTGGAGCCGTCCATCACCCACGAGCTGCAGCAGTTGGCATCCGACAGGCGGCTGCTGAGGATTCTCATCCTCACACGCGAACGCATGAGCTACGGTGCGACATGGACACACAACGTCACGCTGCCGCCGAGCGGGAGCGAGGCTGAGAACGGGATTGTTCTCCCCACTGAGGAATCTCAACCCACACCCGCGCTCGATGTACACGAACTCGACGCGTTCAAGAATTTCAACATGCGCCTCCTCGTGACCGAGATGCTCAATCGCGCAGGGCGCGAATGACGTTCAGTCTTCCGGCCGCTCGCCCCACTTCAGCTTCTGACGGAGCGTGCCATAGAATGTCTCCTTGCTGCGGCGGAGAAAGCGGACGCCTGTTGGTGCCATCATGGCGGTGATGCGGTCATGGCGCTGGAGGCGGACATAGGTCTGGCCGTCGAGGGTGAGACTCACCTCCACGTCGCCGAACTTGTTGGCCTTGGTGAAGACCTCCACTTCCACGCGATGCGAGGCCGGAATGACGATGGGTTTTTGGCTGAAGCTATGCGAGTTGATAGGCGTGAGGATGGCGGCACCGATCTCCGGATGCACGATAGGTCCACCCGCGGCGAGCGTATACGCAGTCGAGCCCGTTGGGGTGGCGATGATGAGGCCGTCCGCGCGGAACGTGGTGAGCTCCTCTCCGTTGACGGTGGTCTTGAGATCGACGAGCCGCGCAATGCTCCCCTGCGAAATGACCGCCTCGTTGAGCACGAATCCCTCATGAATCACGGCTCCAGAACGCTCCGCGCGAATATCCAGTACGCGCCGCTCCTCAATCCAGCCCTTGCCAGCGATGAACATCGGGAGGAGCTCCGGTGCCTCCTCTACCGTCATCTCCGCGAGAAAGCCCACCGCACCGCGGTTAACCGTGAGGATGGGTACAGAAAAATCCTGGAGCTCGCGCACGGTGCGCAGAATCGTGCCGTCGCCGCCGATCACGAGGAGGAGATCGATGTCCTCAGGGCAGGTGAAGACGGACATCTCGCCGCCGCCGGGGATGCGGTCGCGTCGCTTGTCGTCGATGCAGACCTGCACGTTCTCCTTCGAGAGCAATTTGAGGATGGCGGCGAGCACGACGTCCTGCTGGTCGAGATCGGACTTCACGGTGATGCCGACGCGCTTGAAGGGGAGCATGGAGAGGGAGTGTAGCATCAGGGAAGCTTCGCGGCGCGCCGAATGGCGTCCCACGCGAGATTGGCGGTGCGGTCCCACGAAAACCGTGCGGCTGCAGGAGGCCCGGCCCGACGCAGGGCATCGCGGGCTTCGGCAGATTCCAGGAGGCCCGTAAGCCCCTCGGCAATGGACTCGACGCTCTGGGGATCCACGGTGCATGCGGCATCGCCGGCCACCTCTCTGAGGCTGCCGCGGTCACTCGTCAGCACGGGGATGCCGCGCTGAAGCCCGTCGAGCACCTGCATCCCAAAGCCCTCGTACAGCGAAGGCAGCGCGAACACCGTGCATGTAGCCAGCAGCGATTGATATTCCTCGTCCGGCACGTAGTCCCTCCATTCTGCGCCCGACGTGGTACGCGCCAGGCGGATGATCCCGTCGTCATCCCACCCACGCGCGCCCACGAGCAGCAGGCGGAATCGCAAACGGAGAGCGTCAGGCAGCGATGCGTATGCACGCAGCAGCCGCTCCTGGTTCTTGCGCGGACAGAGTGTGGCGACGCAGAGGATCGTGCGGCCATCGGGCTCCGAGAGCGGCACCTGCTCGCACATCGGGCCCGCGAACACCGGCGTGACGCAGGTGGGATCCAAGAACGGATAGCGTGCGAGGAGATCGGCCTTGGTCGCCTCACTCACCGTCAACACCCCCGCGGCCCTCCGTACCACACGTCCCAGAGTGAGGCGCTCGATGAGCTGGGCCTTGCGCTCGTGTGGCTCGTGCCGGAAGGCGATGAGGTCGTGGACCACCGGCACGCACGGAACACGCCGGGGCAGGAGAAAGGGGACAAGGTAGCTCGTGGGACTGACGTACGCGGCAATGTCCGGTGACGACGACACCTCGCGGGCCACGGCGCGATGCCACTCGAAACCGCGGGCGTCCACGAGTCGGACATCTGGAGCCTGCCAACCCTCGGGAAGGGGAGCGTCGGTAAAGAGGCGCACGGGAAGGCCGCGATCCAAGAGACGCTCCGCGAGGCCGCGTGTCCACTGGCCCTTGCCCGCGCGCCGCGGCCGGCACGCCTCGCGGACGTCCAGGGCAATAACGGGAGGAGAAGCCACGTCCCCAGACTAGAGGGAAGGCCCCGGGGATGCTATGGTCCTCCGGTGCCGTCCAACCTCGTCCGCACCCTATCTGCTCTGGAGCTCGAGGAGCGCCTGCTCAACGCCGGCGCCTGCATCGCGCTCCTGAGTGTCTTCCTGCCCTGGATCGGCGGTGACTGGCTCGGCGGTGACAGCGTTTCGTACTCGGGGTTCAACTTCTACACGGGGTTCCTGGGCGTGGCCATCTTCCTGCTACACCTCTTCTTGGTCCTGCTTACGCTGGTGCCGCTCCTTGGCGGACCGGCGCTCGTAAAAAAGCGCTATCGCGAGTTGGTACGCTTGCTCGTCTCCACCCAGGCCCTCATCCTGGTGCTCGCCGTGCTGTCCGTCCTCATGCGCGTGACCTTCGAGTTCACCCGCATGGAGGTACTGTTCGGCATCTACATCTGCCTTGCGGGAACCATCCTGGCTTTCGCGGAGTCCCTGCAGCGCTATGTGGTACAGAGGCGGAGCCAGCCGCACGCGATTTTCCATCATCCCGAGGACCAGGAACCGCCCGAAGTCCGAGAAGAATTACGCGCGCCCCCGCCCCCGCCGCCCCCGCCGCCTCCCGCACCGGAGCCCGAGGATCACCGCTTCCATCCATGACCGACCCCGCCACACCGTCATCGGCCCCGTCGTCCGGCTTCCTGCCGAAGGGCGCGCCCAAGGGCCCGTCCGCTCGCCCTTCCACGCAAGGCGGGGGAGGTTTCACGCCCGCGGGAGGTGCAGCACCCCGCCCCCAGCAGCAAGGACAGCGTCAGGGCGGAGGCCGCCATGGCCGCCGGCGCGGTGGACGCGGCAACCGTCAGGGTGCAGGAGGAGGCCGGGACCAGGGTCGGCAGCAGCAGGGTCGCTCACGCGCTCAGCAACAGCCTCAGCTGCCTCCCGAGCCCGAGGAGCCGTTCGTGCCCGGCCCGCCCAAGACCCCAGGCATCTACACGGACAGAGATTTGGTGTACGTCGACCCCGAATCCAAGCAGGTGATCGGCCACGTGGAGTGGAGCCGTACGGGTAGTCCCAAGTCCATGCCGTTCGTGAAGCAGGCCACCCCCGAAAAAGAGGAGCGCGGTGGCAAACGCCGCAGCGTGTACCCCTGGGGCACCCTCAAGTCCATGAAGGGGGCGTTTCGCCTGGAGGGCAAGCAGAAGAAAGGCGACAACGGAAAAACCCTCGAGGAAATCCTGCCCAAGGCCCTTGCGCAGGCGTTCTGGGATGCGGACCCGCCGCCGGCGCCCGCCGCTCCCGCGGAGCAGCAGGCCGGTATGACGGACACCTCCACCCCGACACAGGCCACGGGTCCAAGCGAGACGCCCACGGTCATGGAGACGCCAAAAGAGGGGACTGTCTAAGAGGCGTTTTTCGCTCAGCAGAGCGAATAGTCGGCGGCGCAAGGGTTTCCCATTTCTTTGATGGGCTCCCCGTCACCAAGCCAAAGACGTCTCGTCGTGGGTTTGGGACGCGTTCCCTGGAACCAAGAACCGGAGAACGAAAGCCTCGAACTGCGAAGAGCTTCCCATTTCTTTGTACGCGATCCCCGTCACCAAGCCAAGGACG
>CAZYAK010000059.1:0-3096 GCA_964645935.1 uncultured Candidatus Peribacteria bacterium
AAGAACCTGAAGAAGGGTCAGCCCGTGACCATCACCGGCTTCGGCACCTTCAAGCTGAGCCACCGCGCCGCGCGCCAGGGTGTGAACCCGCGCAACCCGACGCAGAAGATCTCCATCCCCGCGATGAAGGTCCCGTCGTTCAAGGCCGGCAAGACGCTCAAGGACGCCGTCCGCTGATCACCGTCTCACTGAAGCACTCCAAAAGCCCCCGCCCTGTGGGGGCTTTTTTTGGCTCCGGAAGCCGTTGAGCAGCCAAAATCGGGGTTCCTTCCCGTCGAGCGTGTGGTATCCTCGGTCCTGCTCCACGCCCCCATGAACCACGACCTCCTGAAAGACATCCTCGGCAAGATGCTCGAGCATCTCTCCCTCCGCTTCGAGCGCATCGAGGTGAAGGAAGAAAAGGACCTCACGCGCATCGACATCGTGTCGCCCGAGGCGAGCCGCATCATCGGCTGGCACGGTGAGACACTCAACTCGCTGCAACACCTGCTCAAGTCCGTCATGCGATCGCTGGAAAAACTGGAGCGCAGTCCCTTCCTGGTGCTGGACATCGACGGCTACCGCCGCGGCCAGGAGGAAAAGGTCTGCCAGATCGCCGACCAGAAGGCCGACTTCGTGCGCCGCACGGGCAACCGCATTGCTCTCGCGCCGATGTCGCCGTACTTCCGCCGCATCGTGCACCTCTACGTCGCCAACACTCCCACGCTTTCCGACCTTACCACCGAGAGCGTGGGCGAGGGCGAGTACCGCCAGATCGTCATGCGGCTCAAAGAGGAAAAGGACTCGGGCGGTGAAGAGCTCACGCCCGTGATGAGCAAGGACGACGGGCTGGAGAATTTGGATATCTGAGGCGCCGGGGAACAGCATCCGCCCGAGGGCGGTTTGGTGCCATCCTTACGTATTTGCCAAACCGCTCTTGATCATAAATTGCACATCTTCGTTCGCGTTTACAAAAGTGATGCGAATTTCCGGATGCTCATTTTGGAATACGCGGAAAATTTCATCTACGAATGCTTGGCCGATCCCTTTTACATCCTTGAAGTCGAGTACGATGTTTTTGAAGCGCTCCAGTCCGATGAGGAGTCTTTTGGCTTGTGAACGGGATACATGCGGGTCATCCGGATCAGCGCTCAGGGCCACTGCGACGATTGTCTTATGGAATCCAGTTTCGACATCACTGTACTCATCGAGGATTTTCCTCGCCTCCTTTGGCGAAGTGATCGCGATTTCCATTTTTACGTATGTTCCTTTGTTATGAGCATCCGAACTCCTTTCCTCCGAAAGGAGCCAATCGTCTTTTCGAAAGCTGAAATACAGACCACCGGACATGATGCAAAAATTATCCATCATCCGAGAGGTGAAGAAGATGCCCTGACCCGTATGCCTACTCGGATCCGTCGTAAATTTCCCCTTCGATAAATGGAGGATTGCTTCACGAATCGAGGACAGTCCAAGCGCGTTCTGGATTTTCTTGAAGATCCCAATCCCATCGTCCATCACCGTCATGTGAATCGACGATTTGGTAATCGAGATCGTGCAATGGATCTCTTTGCCCTCCGAATGATCGATCGCATTATTTAAAATCTCCGTAAATCCATAATTGCATATCGTATACACATTCGGAGGATAGGTGCTGAGCCTTGCCTTGCAGTATTTGGTCCAAACTTCATCCTCCTTCAGACCGGGCTCAAGCTTGAGCAGAAAATCAAAAGAATCAGCCGAGCTCAAGAAATACTTCGTGGCCCGCGTGCGACCCGTCTTGATTATTGTGCCTTTCTTAATTTCCCTTTTGACGTGGTCATTTGCTCTCTGTCGTGAAATTCCGAATTGCTTCGCGACAACAGCAACGATGTCTTTTTGATGACTCTGAACCTCTTGGGTGATGAATTCTGCGATATCTGTCCTTTCAGGGGATTGCATATACATATTGTAACCCCTTGTAAATACGATTGTAAACCCCTTAAAATATCATTTGCACCCCCTATAAATACCTATTCTCAAGGGACTGGCTACCCCCGCATTTTCCGCCACTCCTCCAGGAGCTCACGCTCCTTCCGCGTCAGTTTCTCCGGGATTTCCACGTCGGCCGTCACGTAGTGGTCTCCGTGGCCGGAGCCGTTGAGCACAGGCATGCCCTTGCCGCGGATGCGGAACACCTGGCCCGGCTGGGTGCCGGCGGGGATGGTGAGGCGGACGGAGCCCAGCACCGTCTCCACGTCGGCCTCGGTGCCGAGCATCGCATCCACAGCGGCCAGAGGAAGTCGCACGCGAATGTCCGTGCCGTCACGCGTGAAGCGGGAATCCTCGCGCACCTCCACATGCACGTAGAGGTCGCCGGGCTCGGAGCCGCGCGGGCCGGCGTCGCCGTAGCCACGCAAGCGCAGCGTCTGGCCGGAGTCGATGCCCGCGGGGACCTGCACGGTGACGTCCTCGGTGTTCTGGAGGCGGCCCTCGCCCGTACAGTCGCGGCAGGGCTTCTCGGGGACCTTGCCCGATCCCGCGCAGCGCGGGCACACCGCAGCCTGCTGGATCGTCCCGAAGATGGACTGGGCCGTGCGCATCACCTGGCCCGTGCCGGAGCACTCGCCACACGTGGAGAGGGATGATCCCGGCTCCGCGCCTTTGCCGGAGCAGCGGCCGCAGGGCGCAAGGCGCTTGAGTCGAATCGTCTTCTCTACGCCCGTAACCGCTTCCATGAAGTCTACCGTCACGCGCACTTCACGGTGCTCACCCCTGCGCTCGCGTCGTCCTCCACCACGCTGCCCGCCACCGCCACCAAAGAAGCTCTCAAAGAGGTCCGAGAAATCCACTCGATCTCCGCCCGAGAAATCAAATCCCCCAAAGCCGCCCTGCCCACCACCGAAGCCGGCACCTCCCGGCCCAGCTGATCCAAACTGATCGTACGACTGGCGCTTCTGCGGGTTACTGAGCACCTCGTACGCCTCGTTGACGTCCTTGAACTTCTGCTCGGCGGCCTTGTCACCCTTGTGTTTGTCCGGGTGCAGCTCCTTACTGAGGCGCCGATACGCCTTTTTGATGTCGTCCGCTGAGGCTCCGCGGTCGACGCCGAGGGTCTGGTAGAAGTCCTTGGCCATG
>CAZYAK010000059.1:3196-10024 GCA_964645935.1 uncultured Candidatus Peribacteria bacterium
AAGACCCGCACACACATCCTCCACTGGGCGTTCTTTGGACTCTCGCTGGCCTACGCGTGGACGATGCTCTTTGTGGCACGACCGGAGGCCGGGCGGTCACTGACGGCCCTCATTATCCGCAAAGATGAGAGTCAGCAGGGTCGCTGGGTGACGCTCACCGAGCGCCAGGTGGAGAGCGGCGCCACCATCCCGCGCCACACCAACGTGATCTTCCACCTGCCCCTCGACCTGCCTCGCACCCCGCGGCGCACGCTCTTCGGTGAGCGTTCGGCGACCATTATGTACTGGGGCTACTGCTTCGCCGACGAGGACGCAGCAGTCGTGCGCTCCGAAGGCCTGCCCGGCAAGGTGTTCCTCTCCGAGGCAGAGCGCAAGAAACGCAAAGAACGGCAGGCCGCGGCGCAGCCCACGTACTCCATCTACCGCCCGCCCCGCCCTGGTGAGGAGCTCTCGCAGGCCGCACGCGACACGATCCGCCACCAGCTGGAGGTGTTCCAGGCGGGCATGATCTGCTACGTGATGACGGACAGGGAGCTGCCCATCGGCACCGACCGCGACGGCGACGGCATCAACGCCCAGCTGGAGAAGGAAATACGCACCGACCCTAAGCGCGCCGACACCGACGGCGACGGCATTAGCGATGGCCTGGAGACACTGGCACTCAAGAGCAACCCGCTCGTGCGCGACAGTGACGGCGACGGGCTCATCGAGGGCTTTGAGGACCGGAACCGCAACGGCCGCACCGACCCGGGCGAGACCGACGCTAACCGCATCGACAGCGACGGGGACGGCCTGTGCGACGGCTTCTGCCGCGTCGCAAGTACCAAGAAGGTGTGCAAGGACTATGAGGGCAAGGACTGTGTAACGCTCCCGTACCACCGTTGGGAGGGCGAAGACAAGAACCTAAACGGCATCCGTGATTCGAAGGAGACGGATCCGCTCTCGCGGGATACTGATCACGACGGAATCCTGGATGACCAAGAGCTCTTCAACTGCATCCTGGAGCGGAAAAACGATTGTTAATCCTCTCTGTTTCCTCTATACTACTCTGATGCGACCGCACGTGATTTCCCTTCTGCTGGCTACGCTCCTCTCCGTGCTCCCGTGCGTCCTCTCTCCAGGGGCGCACGGCCAGTATCTGGAGCCCGAGGGCGTACTCCTGCGCGATCGGAGCTCGCTGTTCGTGCCCAGCAACCCTCGCGCCGCCCAGCAGAACGCCGCGACCCAGCACAGCGCAGCCGGCGCAGCCGGCGCAGGACGCCCCACGCTACGTGAGTGGTGGAACGAAACGGACGATGCCCCGACGGCGACGCCCCCTGTTGCAGCGCCTTCCAGCACGGCCGGCCATGCCGGACCGGCAGAAGACACCTCGGACGAGGACCTGGAACTCGACCCCGTAACGGCACGCTGGCTCGAGCGCATCCGCAGATCCATCCACAACGGGCCGCCACTCGGCACCACGCACCCTCCCTCCACAGTGAACGTGGACGGCACTGACGGCACCATGCGGCACTCCACGGCTCTCCACTCCGGCGCCGACCTCGCGGGCTCCGGTCCGGGCGAGATTGCGGTGTTTGTGACGCTCGGTGGGGCGGTAGCTTGGACGCTCCTGCGCTCGCGCCGGATGCGCGCCAATCTACAGCCCTGAACGCCGTTCTGCCTACTCGCAGAACGCCCTCACGGGCTCCGCTCGCGGAGCCGTCTTCCACCTGGCTGAGAGCGGGACGTCTGGTACCGTGACGGTATGGAAGCGACGTCCTTCACCGGCAAGCGCTGGCGTGTGCGCCACGATCTGCGGAGCAGCCTGCCCGCCGCGCGTGACGCGTGGACCGATGCCGTGCTCGCGCACTTCTTGGCGCAGCGCGAGCTGACCCCCACTGACGCCTCCACACTCGCAGCGTGCGGCTACCCGGCTGCAGCGTTTCCCGATCTTCCGGCCGCCGTGGAGCGCATCCGCAGGGCTATAGGCTCAGGCGAGACGGTAGCGGTGTTTGGCGACTACGACTGCGACGGCATCACGTCCACGGCGCTGCTCGCGCGGTTCTTCGCGCGCCGCGGCATCAAGCCAGTGCTGCGCCTGCCGCACCGCGAGCGCGAGGGCTATGGCCTCAAGTCCGCCATCGTGCGCGAGTTGCATGGGCGAGGCGTGCGGCTGCTCATCACCGTCGACACGGGCGGCACGGCAGTGAAGGAGATCGCGGAGACGCGCGCTCTTGGCATGGATGTGATCGTGGCGGACCACCACCGCCTTTCGCCCGAGATCCCCGACGCCACCGCCATTCTCCATCCCACCCTCTCGCCGAATTTCCCAGGCGCACACCCGTGCGCGGCAGGCGTGGCATGGACGCTGGTGCGCGCGCTCGAGGCAGCCGACGGCGTCAGCGACTGGCAGGAGAGCGACACGGACCTCGCGCTCGCCATGATCGGCACGGTGGCCGATCTCGTGCCGCTTACCGGCGGTAACCGCTCGCTCGCCGCGTGCGGGCTCGCCGCCTTCAACCGCGTGCGGCAGGGGCCACTGGAGCTGCTCAAGATCCAATCCGGCCTCACGGCGCCCGCCAGCAGCCGCGATATCGCCTTCCGCATTGCGCCGCGCGTCAACGCAGCGGGGCGGATGGCGGAGCCAGACATCGCCCTAAACGCCCTCCTCGGCGACTCCATCGCGGTCACGCGCTTGGAGGAGCTCAACCGCCAACGCCAGGACATCGTGGGCACACTTACAGAGGACGCGCTCTCGACCATCCATTCGGCATCGCCGTTCCTCTGCCTTAAGAGCCCCGCGTACCTCGCGGGGATCTGCGGGCTTATCGCGGGCAAGCTCGCCGAGAAATTCGGGCGCCCAAGCCTCGTGGCGCACGAGCAGGGCGAGCTCTGTGTGGCATCGCTCCGCAGTGTCCCCGGGTACGACGTAGCGGCAGGACTGGAAGGTGTGGCCGACCTCCTCGTGAGTCACGGCGGCCACGCGATGGCCGCGGGTTGCGCCTTCAAGACGGTGGACTTCCCTGCGCTTGCAGCGCGCCTGGAGCAAGACGTCTGCACGCGCATCCGCCAGGAGGACATGGTGCCGCTCCTGCACCCCGATCTGCACCTGGATCCTCAGCACCTCCATCTCGACCTCTACGAGCGCCTCGCTCGTTTGGAGCCGTTTGGACAGGGTAATCCCGAGCCCTCGTTCCTGCTGACCGGCGTGACGCTCCTCGACCCGCGTCGCGTGGGCCGCGAGGGGACACACCTGCAGGGCACCATCCACGGCACGAAGCTTGTGGGCTTTGGGCTTGGCGCGTTCGCCAACCGTCTCGCGGATCCCGTGGACGTGGTGTGCCGCCTCGGCCTCGACACCTGGCGGGGGCAGCGCGGCCTGCAACTGATGGTGGAGGACATCCGCACGCACGTGCCCGCCTCCGTCGCGTCGCCGGTATCGTCCGTCGCCACGCAGATGGGATTGGGATGGTGAGGGCACGAACCCGCCTGTCGCCCTTCGACGGCCTCGGGGTGACAGACTGAGGCAGGCCCATGTGTCATGGTGAACCCGTCGAGCCATGACGCTTTGTCCTGGCAACTGCGCGACCGCCGTTCTCACTATTGATTTCACGTGATGCATCACTACACTCGCCCGCATGGTCAACAAGCCAAACACCGCATCTGAAGGAGAACATGATCGATACATTGAAGCTGCAACCGCCGCTGGCCTCCTGGCCACCATCGCTCTTGGAGCGTGGCTGGCCACGCAAGTTCTCCTGACGGAGAAGGGCAAAGGGACCGCCCCCCGGTCGGACCCCACAAAAGAGAAAGACAAGGGGCAAGAAGTAGCTCCTGAGAACGGCTTTACTCAGCAGGTCGTGCGAGATGCGCTTCTGCGACAAGGCGTCTCGTTCGATGCGGCAATGCTCCGGTTGGCACAGAATCCCGACGTATCACACGCCCACGTCTTCACCACCGCAGATCCTGGGGTCATGGATGCCCTGAGAAAAGCGCATCCATTTGTCCCTCCTCCAGATATGCACCCCGCTCTGGAAGTCTCGATTCACAGAATGCCAGACATGCCTGGAAAGCAGGCGGGCGACGCTCCGGGGGCATTGCACCGGATCGTCTTGATTGCACAGGGAATGCGATTTAACGGGGAACCGTTTCGATTGCTCAGGCGTGAACTGAGTGTGGAATGGCGCCCTGACACTCATCCGACTGTCACGGCTTCTTCAATGACGGATTTTCTTCCCGACAACGGCAAAATACAGCCGATGGACAAACATGCCCAGCAAGCGGTACTTGGTTCCATTGCGCAGATAGCAATGCCCAAAGATGGGACGAAGTAACGGTGACGGGATGGCGCTGATGTGTGACACAATCGAGTCTTGAGCCAGGTACCGCTTCTGAGATGTGATCTGTACGAAAAACGCCGCCCGGAGGCGGCGTTGTGAGTACTGGAACGGGCGGCTCAGACCGGAGCCAGTTTGCCTTCCATGGAGAACACCTCCGTAACATCCACGCCCAGCGCTGACGAGATCTTGAGGGCAAGGAGGATGGACGGATTCGTGCGACCGCGCTCGATGCTCATGATCGTCTGACGGCTGACACCGGTGCGGAGCGCGAGCTCTTCCTGCGTCATATTGCGTTCGAATCGCAGACGGCGGATGGCGTTCTTCAGTTGGGCGTTGGTCATAGGATGCTGGGAACTCGTAACGGATCGAGCGGGAACCCCGCCTGTCCTGGCCTTCTCCTCGTGTCCTGTCTCGCGGGCCGCATTGTACTGATGTCTCCCACCCGGGCAAGGCTCCCGAGCACGAGCGTACCGCGTGCGGCTTGCATCGTCTTGCAAAACCTGTCTCGGACACACAGACGGGTGACCAAACCCCGTCTTTCACGGGACCGCAAGTGCATGCTCGACGCCACATCGACTTTTTGCAGCGCGCAAGCCATTCCGGGTAACATCGTCTCCATGGGCAGCTCGCCGTTCCACGGCATCTTCAGTGCGTTGGGGAACAACGACGGTCGTCGCAGCGTGTTCCCGTTTGGATCGGAAGACCCTGTCGGCGGTCCGGCGATGCCTCAGCAGCCCCTACAACAGCGCCAGGACCCGCAGGGGAACATCGGCCGCGTGGCCGTGGATATCTCCGAGCAGGACGAGTACTACATCATCAAGGCACCCATCGCCGGAGTCCGCCTGAGTGACCTGGACATCGAGGTGAACGAGAACGTCATCACGATCCGTGGCTCACGCCGCCAGACCGACATGATCCCGGGCGGGCAGTACTTCCTCCAGGAGTGCTTCTGGGGACCCTTTGCCCGCTCCATCACGCTCCCCATGCAGATCGATCCCCGGAAGATCCGCGCGACATTCAACAAAGAGTGCATCCTGAAAATCCTCATCCCCAAGGAGGAGAAGGTGAAGGTGGTGAAGATCAGCGAGGTATGAGGCGAAGTGGTCAGTGGACGAGTGGGCCAGTAACGAGTCGCCGGCGAAACCGAGCATTCTACTCGTCACTCGTCACTCGTCACTTCCTCTTTTTCTTCCCACCCACCTTCTTTTTGACCGACTTCCGCATCACCGCCACCTTGGGCGAGCGTGCGGCACGCAGCGGCTTGCGGGAGCCGACGACGGGGGACTCTCGGAGCTTCTTGGTCATTTCCAGCGGAAGGCTTTTGAGCGTCTCCCACACGTCGAGGCCGCCCATGTAACGCCAGTCGGCCTTGGAGAGGAGCGTCTCGAACTGCTTCATCTGCGATCGAACCTCCTTGCGAACCTTGGG
Source organism: uncultured Candidatus Peribacteria bacterium (assembly GCA_964645935.1). Lineage (GTDB taxonomy): Bacteria > Patescibacteriota > Gracilibacteria > Peribacterales > Peribacteraceae > CAZYAK01. Next base: position 8,944 of record CAZYAK010000059.1, read on the forward strand.
ATCGCGGAGGTCGCTGTCCAGCAGGTCCAGGAGCTGGAACTGCATGACGTACAAGTTCTGTACGTTCTCGAGCGCTCGATCGGAGGAAGTTCCCATGTGTTTGTGTGGAAGAATCAGGCCATTGTAGGCGATCTCTGCTCCGAAGTCAAAAACCCCCTCCCGATGCGCGATGGTGACGTGCGCGGTACGAAGCCCAAAACCCGCAATCCGAATGGGGCCACCCCTGCGTTACACTTCTCTACGCATGAAGCTCACCCAAGCCATCCTGCCCGTGGCCGGGCTCGGCACTCGGTTCCTCCCGTGGACGAAGGTCGTCCCCAAGGAGCTCCTGCCCATCGGAAACCAGCCGATCATCGCGCTGCTCGTAGACGAGTGCATCTCGGTAGGCATCCACGACATCTGTTTCGTCATCAGCCGCGGCAAAGAGGCAATCCCCCAGTACTTCTACGAGATGCCCGAGCTGGAGGCGGAGCTCGCACGCCGCGGCAAATCCCACCTCCTTGAAGAACTGCACCGCTACGACTCCGTGCGCTTCCACGTGGTGTACCAGGAGGAGATGAAGGGCGACGGCCACGCCATCCTCCAGGCGCGCGACTGGGTGCGCAGCGACCATGTGGCGATTCTCTTTGGGGACGATCTCATCGTGGGAAAGCGCAACGGCCTCCAGCAGATGAAGGAGGCGATGAAGGGCATGGAAGGCAGCAAGCCCGCCGCAATGCTGTGCTTGCAGGAAGTGGAGCGGAAGCTGCTGTCTAAGTACGGCGTGGTGGACATTGACCACGCGTGGTCCAAGGCACATCCCCATCCGAGCACGCGCAAGGTGAAGGGCCTGGTAGAAAAGCCGAAGCCCGAGGACGCGCCGAGCAACCTAGGCATCGTGGGCAAGTACCTCATCCCACGCGCGGTGATCGAGAAGCTGCATCGCATCGAGGAGGGATCCGGGGACGGGGAGGTGCGCCTGATCGACGGTCTCATCGCAGAACGCAAAGCCGTGGACATCTACGGCTGCATCTTTGAGGGGCGGCGCCTGGATACCGGCACGCCGGAGGGCTATCGCGAGGCGGTGAAGGTGCTGGGGTGA
>CAZYAK010000060.1:0-9988 GCA_964645935.1 uncultured Candidatus Peribacteria bacterium
TGGAGATCGACATCACGTATGAGAGCAGGGAGGGGGACTGGGACGCCAATCGCGCCCGCCATGTCACCGATCTGGCCCGGCTGCTGCACAAGGAGCGGATTTTGGCCGAGACGCTGGAGGCGCAGGCCGAGAGCGGCCGCGCCGAGCACCGGGAGCCACTGACCCGGCTGGTGCGGCAGATGGAGCACCTGCGGCTCTTTACGCGGCCGCCGGCCCACGAGGACGCGGACGCGGAGGCGGAGGACGGACGCTGAGGGTTTGAATCGGGCACGGATGTTGCGTAGGATGACCGCCTAGCCTTCTTTTCCCGCCTTTCCATGGTCTCCTTCTCGCAAGCCCGCGACATGTTCAAGCTCCAGCGCGATGCCAAGCGCATCCGCAAGGAGCTCAGCCAAATGCATGTGGAAGCCGAGGCCCAGGGTGTGAAGGTCGTGGTGAGCGGCGAGATGGAGTTGGTGGAGGTGAGCATTGCCCCCGAGGTGCCACGCGAGTCCATCGCCGCACTCATCAAGGACGCCCTCAACCGTGCGATGAAGAAGGCGCAAGTCATCTCCGCGGAGCGCATGCAGGGCCTGATGGGCGACATGGGCTTGCCGGGGATGGGTGCCACGAAGGAGTGAAGCCCTAGAAATATCCCATCTCTCTTTGCGAACGTTCAGGGAACGTTCAATCAGCAACAACTCAACCGCGCGGCCGGCTCGTGTTTTGCACGTGCTCGTCTTTGTAGAAGTTTGGGGGATTGGGATTTGGAAATTCCGTAGGCTATCCTCGGGACCATGAAGAAGAAGCTCCTGCTCGCCATCCTCTTTCTGGTCGCCGCAGCCTACGGCTGGTACCGGTGGCAGCTGCGCCCTGTGAATGGCGATGACGCCGTGCGCAAGCAGGTGGTCATCGAACGCGGGACGTCGGTGAGCGGCATCGGCGCACTCCTGGAAGAAAAGGGTCTCGTGCGGTCTTCGTTCGCGTTCTCGGTGTATGCCCGCTTGCACCGCGCGCAGGGCGACTTGCAGGCGGGGAGCTTCTATCTCCAGGCGTCCATGGGCGTGCCGGAGATTGTGCAGGCACTCAAGCGCGGCTTTGCCGAGGAACTGACGCTCACCGTCCCCGAAGGCTTCACCATCAAGAATATCGATGCGCTCGTGGCGGAAAAAGGCCTCGCTGCGCCCGGCGCGGTGCTGGCGTGTGCCAAGACCTGCGATTTCTCCGCACACACGTTCCTGCCGCCGGCTTCATCCAGGCTCGCCGCGCGCGGAGGACGGTTGGAGGGGTACCTGTTCCCCGACACGTACTTTGTGCTGCGTGACGGCTTTGAGCCCAAGGCGTTCCTCAATCGCATGCTCGACGCCTTCGACGAGAAGGTTGTGCAGGGCCTCTCCGCGGACCTTACGGCATCCGGCAAGCCTCTTGCGGATATCGTAACCATGGCCTCACTTGTGGAGGAGGAGACGCGCACGGCCGCAGAGCGCTCGGTAGTGGCGGGCATCCTCTGGAAGCGGCTCGACATCGGCATGAAGCTCGACGTAGACGCGGCGGTGCGGTACGCGTTGGACAAGCCCGTCGCGGACATCACGCGCACGGACCTGCACAGCGATTCGCTCTACAACCTGCGCAAGGTCGGCGGCCTGCCACCCGGGCCTATCGCGAGCCCAGGCCTCCCGAGCATCCGGGCCGCGTTGCACCCAGAGGCGTCGTCCGCGCTCTTCTATCTGCACGGCGATGACGGTGTGATCCGCTACGCAGATACGAATGACGAGCACAACGCCAACCGCGCCAAGTACCTCAAGTGAGAAGATAGCGGTCGTCGTGGAGCTTGCCGCCTGCTCGGGTCGCCAGGCGCCACGGATCGATCTGGCTCTCCGGGTGTGCTTCCGCGAACGCACGCGCGGCGGCTACGAGCAGTCGGTCGCGCACCGCCAAGACGATATCGCCGAGCCCGGTAGGCGGGACTTCGCGTGCGCGGACGGCGTTGAGGTCGATGGCCGCGAGCGTCGCCCGGGGACCGCATCGCTCCACGATGCGCGCGATCATTGCGCGGAACGCGTCTCGGTGGGAGTCCCAGGACCGTCGCCGGGTGGCCTCATTGAGCTCACAGAATCCCTCGTAGTCCTCCTCCGCGTCCGACACCGGGAACGGCATCTCGAAGAGCTCGGGTAACACGCTGTCGTATCGGTCCATAGAGGCAGGATAGAAGGGGAGACGGATGGAGTGAATTCTGGTATACTGTAGCGAAATACGCACATCGCATCAGGATGAAATCCATGCGCTCCCTCTGCCTCCTCCTCGGCATCGTTTCCTGCCTCGCGGTCCTCGCGACAGGCGACCCGGCGGCTCCGACCTCCGTCGCGGCCGATGTCCTCGCGCATCCCACGGAAGTGCCCGAAGAGGCGGTGTTCCTGCTCGCTGAGACCGAGCGCGTGCGTCTGGAAGGAGACATCTCCGAGTGCGCGGCGCTCCACCCGGTGCCCCTCTACGAGGGCGCGCCGTCCTCCGACTCATGGGAAGCGTACTGCCGCGCACGGTTCTCCAGTGACTCCGGTTCCTGCGCGGGCCTCCCTGGTATGCTTGTCCCCGATCTCCGGTCGTCGTGCATCGCGGCGTCCGACGTTCCCTCCGCACACTGATGTCACATCATCACCGTCTCAAGATCGGCGTTATGGGTTCCGCCTCCGGACCCCAGACCGAGAACAGCAAAGCTCGCGACACCGCTCGCGAGCTCGGCCGCGAGATCGGGCGTCGCGGCTACATCTTCATCAACGGCGCGTGCCCAGGTCTGCCCAACGACGCTCTCCTGGGAGCCAAAGAATGCCATGCGTTCACCTTGGGTGTGTCACCGGCGTTCTCGGAGTACGAGCACATCAACGAGTACCTCTCTCCGCATTCGCACGACATGATCCTTTTCACAGGCATGGGCTTCATGGAGCGCGACATCATCAACATCCGCTCTTCGGACGCCGTCATCATCATCGGCGGCGGCATTGGCACGCTCAACGAGTTCACCATCGCCTACGACGAGGGTCGTCCCATCGGCATCCTCACCAACACCGGCGGCATCAGTAATCACATCGAGCACGTCGTCGTGGAGCTCTGTCAGCGCGAGATGCCCCCGAACCTCGTCATGGATGACGATCCCGTCAAACTCCTCGACAAGCTGGAGGTGGTTGTGAAAGCTTTCCCGCTGCCCTTTCGGGAGGACGCGCGCGTGAAGGACCACGGTCGGGCGGGGTGAGCGACGACGATCAAGAAGCACCCATGGCTTCCGAAACACCCAAACCCTCGCAGGCGGAATCCAGTCCGTCTCTTCCCGCGTCCGAGGCGCAGGAGCAGGCAACGGCTGTGGCGGGACGGATCCACGGGGTGATGTCGACCCCGTACGGGCCAGGGCAGCTGCGGCGGTGGCAGGAGGGTGCGCGGCGATACCGCGATGTGGTCTCAAATGGACTCCCGCGACTCGTGCCGTCACCGGCTCTCCGGATAGAGACGGTAAAAAACGCCTATGGAGAGCTCCAGGCGCTGCTTCTCGGAGAGAAACCGGCGATGTTCCACAATCTTCTCTCCAAGATGAGCCCTGGCTCCTTGGTATCGGCGGGATTGGCCCATGCGGGCGAGTACGTGTACGACCGGGAGCAGGTGCGCCGCGTGATGCACGAGAACAACGAGTTCACGGCGTTCGGCACCCAGGATCCCGATGAGCTGATGCGGCTCATGGCCGCAGCCGACCTGCGCGACTTTCCACTCCAGCGAGGGCTCCTGCTGGGGTATCCGCGCGCCGCGGCGGAGCAGTACGTCTTCGTCGAACGGCTGCGGATCGGAAGCGTTCTCCCGAGGCTCATGGACATCCTGCAGCCGGACTCGGAGGACTTCCATTTCCTGCTGGACAGCTATTTCCGGGACCACGCGGACCGTCCGGAGGAAGTGCGCGAACGCGTCGCGGCCTTGCTTTCCGAGCGTGCGGACGCGCTGGGGATCCTGCCGCCGGACGTTCCGTACCTCCTGGAGGAGCTCGCGTACACGCAGCGCGCGCGACGCATCGACGTGCATGGCGCCGGGTGGGTGGAATACGGCAAGTCGGAGGAGAGCGCGGCGCTCCAGCGGAAGATGCGCGACGCCTTCGCGTTCTCCGGGATCCTGGACGAGGACGCACCTAACCAGTGAGCTGCACGGGAAAGGGCACCATTCCCCTCAATCCCGGCTCTCCCCTTCGCCCGCGGGCTTGTCCGGCTCCTCCTTGTACACCCGGTCACGCGGGCCCTTGATGACCCACTTCACGGGCGTGCCTTCCAGACCGAACGTCTCGCGCAGGCGGTTCTCCAAGTAGCGCAGCTGCGAGACCATTACCCGCGCCGGATTCTTGACGGAGAGCACGAAGGTCGGCGGGGGATCCTTGCCCTGCGTGACGTGCCGGGCGGAGGCGATCGAGGCCATGGGCTGGCCCTGGATGGAATCCTTGAGGAAGCGCGCCATCTCCTTGTCCTCGATGCGGCGCGTGCGGCTGCGCTGCGCCATGAGCGCGAGGTCGAACACCTTGAGCAGACCGTCACGCGTCACGGCCGACCCGTGGATGACGGGGGCCCAGCGGCAGAACTGGAACGCGCGCATCATCTCCAGCTTAAGGATTTCTTTCTTTTCCTTGTCCAAGAGGTCGGACTTGTTGACGAGGATGATGAGGCCCTTGCCCGCTTCCGTCACGAGACCCGCGATCTTCTTGTCTTGCTTGCTCGGCATCTCGGAGCCGTCCAGCACCAGGATGGCCACATCGCATTCCTCGATGGACTGCATCGTGCGCAGCATGGAAAGGCTCTCCACGCCCCAGTCCACCTTGGTCTGGCGACGGAGGCCCGCGGTGTCTATGAGGAGGAACTCCTGGTCGTGGTAGCGCACGAGCGTGTCGGTGGAGTCGCGGGTTGTACCCGCGATGGGGGAGACGAGTTTCGGTGAGAGTGCGCGCTGCGTCTCAGACATCAAGGCGTTGGTGATGGAGCTCTTGCCCACATTGGGCTTGCCGACGATGGCGATGCGCGGGATGCCGAACTCGCCCGAGCGAGCCATAACCTCGCGCTTACCGAACTTGAGCGTGAGGAGGTTTTGGACGATTGCCTGTTCCAACTCCGGCGTGCCGATCTTGTGTGCGGCGCTCACGGCATGCACCTCCTCCCCGACGCCCAGCTCGTGGAACGCGTGCTCCGCGGCAGCGCGCATCGTCTCGTTGTCACACTTGTTGATGACGAGCAGCACGGGGACGTGCCGCTTGCGGCCCTTGCGCAGAAGGTCGGCCACCGCGTGGTCGTTGCTCGTAGGGTCTTCTTTGCCGTCCACCACGAAGAGGATGAGGTCGGCGGCCTTGAGCGCAATGAGCGACTGCTCGTGCACGTCGTCCTCGAAATCCTCGTCCTCGGTGCCGCCGCCCATGCCGCCGGTGTCCAGCACCAGGTAGTCCACCTGCTCCGTCTCCACCACGTGCGCGATGTGGTCGCGCGTGGTTCCGGCCACCTCGCTCTCGATGGCCATACGCTTGCGGACGAGCCGGTTGAAGAGCGAGGACTTGCCCGTATTGGGCCTGCCGATGATGGCGACGACGGGGAGACGGGCCATGGCGCAGATAGTGTAGCAGGTTCCGGGCTTCCTCACGCGGAAATTCGGGATTTGGGCGCTCCCGGGCGTCGCGTCGCCCAGCCGCGAACCGGCGCAGCTGTTTGCGGATGTTGGCAGTTTTTCGCGCGGGACTGTACGCTTTGGCCAATGCACCCCGAATACGACCCCACCGCAACGGAAGCCAAATGGCAGGCCCGTTGGGCCGACGCCGGCATCCATACCGCCGATCTCAAGAAGGCCAAGAAGCCCTTCTACTCGCTCGTAATGTTCCCGTACCCCAGCGGCGACAAGCTGCATGTGGGCCACTGGTACAACTTCGCGCCCGCCGACAGCTACGCGCGCTTCATGCGCATGCACGGGCACGACGTGTTCGAGCCTATGGGCTTCGACGCGTTCGGCCTGCCCGCGGAGAACTACGCCATCAAGACGGGCGTGCCGCCGGCCGAGTCCATCACCAAGAACGTGGAGACGATGGTCACGCAGCTCAAGCGCATCGGCTGCATGTATGACTGGGAGAAGACCCTCAACACGTCTACGCCCGATTACTACCGGTGGACGCAGTGGGTGTTCCTCCAGATGTACGCAAAGGGGTTGTCCTACAAGAAGGAAGCACCGGTGAACTGGTGCTCCAAGGACCGCACGGTCTTGGCTAACGAGCAGGTGCACGAGGGCAAGTGCGAGCGCTGCGGCACCGACGTGGTGCAGAAAAATCTCACGCAGTGGTTCTGGAAGATCACCGACTACGCGGAACAGCTGCTCAATGGACTCGATGATCTGGACTGGCCCGAGAAGACCAAGCTCATGCAGCGGCACTGGATTGGCAAGAGCCAGGGCGCGGAGATCCGCTTCTCGGTCGATCTCCAGGAAGACCATCCTGCGTGGGAGGCAGCCGCCCCAGCGCCGGAGATTGCGGTATTCACCACGCGCCCGGACACGCTGTTTGGGGTGACATACATGGTACTGGCGCCCGAGCATCCGTTGGTCGACCACATCGTCGATCCTCAGCACAAGAAAACGGTCGAGCGCTATCGCGAAGAGACGCGCAAGAAGACGGAGATGCAGCGTACCGAGCTCAACAAGGAGAAATCCGGCGTGTTCACGGGCACGTATGCCCTCAACCCCGTCAACGGCGAACGCATCCCCGTATGGATTGCGGATTACGTGCTGGTCAACTACGGAACCGGTGCCGTAATGGCTGTGCCGGGGCACGACGAGCGCGACTACGCCTTTGCCAAGAAGCACGATCTCCCGCTGCGGGAAGTGGTCTTGGGCGGGGACCTCTCCGAGGCCGCGTGTACGGGAGAAGGCGCGATGACGAACTCCGAGTTCCTCGATGGCCTTTCCACCCACGAAGCCAAGAAGAAAATGATCGCCTGGCTGGAAGACGAAGAGAAGGGCCAGGGCCGCACCACGTACCGCCTGCGCGACTGGCTCGTCTCGCGCCAGCGCTACTGGGGCGCACCCATCCCCATCGTGTATGACCCGTCCGGCAAGCCACATCCGGTGCCGGAGAAGCACCTGCCGTGGCTGCTGCCCACGGACGTCGAGTTCAAGCCCGAGGGCACGTCGCCACTCACGGAGAGCAAGGAGTTTCTGGCGCGGACGGAGAAGCTCTTTGGTAAGGGCTGGACGCCAGAGTACGACACCATGGACACATTCGTCTGCTCCAGTTTTTACGAGCTGCGTTACCTCATGCAGGGCAACGCCAAGACGTTCGTTGACCCCGCCCTCGAAAAGAAGTGGATGCCCGTGAGCATGTACATCGGCGGGCCCGAGCACGCGTGTATGCACCTCATCTACGCGCGCTTCGTCACAATGGCGCTCAAGGACATGGGATTTGTCCACCACGCAGAGCCGTTTCAGCGACTCGTGCACCAGGGCCTCATCACGAACCAGGGCGCCAAGATGAGTAAGAGCAAAGGTAATGTGGTGAGCCCAGACTCCTTCGTGGACGAGTACGGCGCGGACGTGTTTCGCATGTACCTGATGTTCATGGGACCGTTTACGGACGGTGGCGACTGGAGCGATACGGGCATCAAGGGCGTGGACCGCTTCGTGCACCGCCTGTGGAAGACGTACGAGCGGTACATCGAGCTGAAATCCTCCAAGACCGAGCCCAAGAAATCGCCCGAGCAGATGACGATGCTCCACAAGACCATCAAGAAGGTGACGGAGGAGATCCGTGAGCTGCGCTTCAACACCGCCATCGCCGCGCTCATGGAACTGCTCAATGCCGTGGAGAAGGACGAGACCATGTATGGCGAAGTGGCGATGACGCTGCCGCTGCTCCTCGGACCGCTCGCGCCGCACCTTGCGGACGAGCTGTGGGAAAAGGCCGGTGGCAAGGGTTTCGTGATGGAGCAGAAGTGGCCCACGTACGATCCCAAACAATTGGTCTCCGCGACGATGGTTATCGCGGTGCAGGTCAACGGCAAGATTCGTGGCCAGGTGGAGGTGGCGTCTGATGCAACCAAGGAAGACGTCATCGCCGCCGCCAAAGGCAACGAGCACGTGCAGAAGTTCCTCACCAGCGAGACTAAGAAAGAGATCTACGTGCCCGGGCGCCTGGTGAGCTTCGTGGTCTGATGTGACCGCGCTCCTGGAACGTCTCGGCGACCCGCACGTCCACGTAGACCGCTCATATCGGAGCGGGCGCTGGGCGGCGATGAGCCCCAGCGACGTGGCCGCGCACGCGGCAATGCGCGGTCTCGACTTTGTCGGGCTCACGAGTCACGAGCAGTTTCCTTTGGAGGAGTGCGAAGCTGTGCGAAAGCGCGTACGGCTGCTCGGCGTGGCGTGTTTCGCCTGCCTCGAGATGACCGTGGTGCACCGCGGCACTTTTAGTCACGTGGGGCTCATCGGCAACGAGCCGCTGCCGGACGTGCCGCTCAAGCTGACACTCGACGCGTTCCGTCGCTGGAAAGAAGACCATCCCGCCCATCTGGCCGCGGTGTTCCATCCGGGCATTTCCGGACTCGGTCGGCTACAGGATGCCGATGCCGTCGCCGAGGTGTGCGCTGTGCCGGAAATCGAGGGCCTGGAGCTGGCTAACGAGGAGATGCTCCGCTGGCCGACGGACGAAGCGTGGGAGCTGCAGCTCAGGATCTACGAGCGACTGCTCGAAGGCGGTACACGCCCGCTGATCTTTGGAGGTAGCGATGCGCACGAGCCGACGCGCGCGACGGTGCCCCCACTTGCGGCCACGGCACTGACTTCGATGCCCGATGAGACGGTACTCGGCGCGCTGAGGACCCCCGGCGCGGCACACCCGGTGGTATGGCTGCGGCCGGAAACCGCAGCGATCATCGAACGCATGCGAGCGCGGTTCAGCCACCTGGACCGGTGGGTGGAGGTGCGAGGGGCTGTGTAAGGCCGTGGCGCAGGAGGCCTGAACTGCTCAAAAAACACCTGTTTCCTGCTCCAGGCGAATCTCCGCGAAGAGCCGGCGCACTTCCTCGGTCAGCTGCTCGAGGGGCTGGCTCCGCTCCTCCTGGAGCACGCGCAGATGCTTGCGCGCTCCGTGCTCGGTCCGTTGGTCGCCCGCCGGCAAGGGAACGGCCGTCTCTTCCCCCATGGGCGTCTTCTCCAGGATGATCTGGCAATCGACCGCCACTCTATCCAGGAGGACGAGCTCTTCGGCCGCCGCTCGGATGCGCGAGATTGCCTGGCTCGCGTCCGCCGTCTTGCTCAGTGCTTGCGCAAACATCAGCGCGTCCGCGACGAGGTTCGCGGCGTTGCGGGTCTTCAGCCTGCGGAACTCCGGGCGCTGGTGGACGCAACGCGCGTTGATGTGCTGGATGGTGCAGGAATTGGCGCCATCGGGATGAAATTCGTGCCGGACGCCGCAGGACGCAAAGACGATCCCGTCGAGCAACGCGGCGAAATTGGCCAGTGTGATCTCCCCGTACACCGCGAGCCGCTTGCGTGTCGTCGCATCTAGGTCCGTCGCCTCCAGTAGAGAACGGAGCGTGGGGGAGCGGGGCGCATCAACCACTTCGGGGCCGTTGCCGGAGCACGGTTCGACGGTCACAGCTGCAAATGCTGCAAGAGAACGTCGTATTTGGCAAGAATACGCCGCGTGATGTTGCCCCAACCGCTTGTGGAAGCTAGCCTCTGCCTCCATGCCCGAATCCCACCTCTCTCGCCTCGAGGCCGCCCTGGACGCGGAGTTCCCTCCCGGGACCGAGCTGCAGTGCACGCCGGACCAGCTCTTTGGCGGCAACCGTGAGGCCTACTTCCGCGTGTTCCAGCGCATCGACGCGGTGACGGACGGAGCCCTGGGGCGCCGATACGGGCCTGAGGGCTTCACGTATCGTCCCATTTTGGCCATCCTTGTCGCTGCGCGCCAGGCCGTGAGTCCGGAGGGGTTCCCTGCGCCGCAGGTCACGATTGTGCCGGC
>CAZYAK010000061.1:0-9722 GCA_964645935.1 uncultured Candidatus Peribacteria bacterium
GCTACGCCACCGACATGCGTTCCATGACCCAGGGCCGCGCCAGCTACTCCATGGAGCCCAGCCACTACGCGAAGATCCCCAAGAACGTCGCGGACGAGGTCATTGCGGAGCGCACGGGCGGAAAGTAAGCCCGGCTCCCCGCACACATCCTTCAGGCAAGCTTCAATCCACAAAGGACCCCTGCACGAGAGCAGGAGTCTTTTGTGTTTTGAGGGTCTCTTCCTCTGGAGACGTGTGAGCGTCCCCATCTGATACAGAGCAGTTCAGCCCTGGCTGGAAGCGCTGCCGGACTCGTTCCACTCCTCCAGAGTCACTGTCAGAGTGAGATCCTTGCCGGCGCGGACGATCGTGAGGACCACCTCGTCGCCCGGGAGGCGGCGCTGTAAGAGCGAGGCCAGCGTCGACTCGGCGGTGATGTTCTCGCCATCCACCTCGAGGATATGGTCGCCCTCCCGCAGGCCCGCCTTGGCGGCGGGAGATTGGTGTACTACAGCTGGCTCACTGGGCACGTCAGACGTGACGAGGGCGCCGCCTTTTTGCGTAAGCGAGCGGTCTTGCTGGATCTGCGCGGTGACCGGCACGTAGCGGACGCCCATGTACGGCCGGACGATGCGCTGGTATCGAGCGTAGCTCTCCAGGGCGCGCTGCAACTGTTCGGCAGGGATGGCGAACGCGATGTTCTGTGCGCCGCCCGCGACGGCCGTGTTCATGCCCACCACACGACCTCGTAGGTCCACGAGCGGCCCGCCAGAGTTGCCCTCGTTGATGGCGGCATCCGTCTGGATGATGGCGTTGAGCTCCTCTGTGACACCGCCTTGCAGGCCGCCGGCAATAATGGAGCGCCCCAGGCCCGAGACCACTCCCACGCTCACGGTGTTGCGGAACTCCGCCAAGGCATTGCCAATGGCCACCACGCTCTGACCGAGCGCGGGTTGCTGGTTGGAGAGCGTGAGGGCCGGGAAGCCATTTCCGTCCACCTTGAGGAGAGCGATATCCGTAGACGGATCCACGGCCGCAACTGTGGCCGTGAGCGTGCGGCCATCATGCAGGAAGACGGTGTAGGTGGCGTCGGGGTCGTCCACGACGTGCCTGTTGGTCATGAGGAGGCCGTCCTCGCGCACGAAGAACGCCGTGCCGCCTCCGATCTGGCGCTGCTCAGTGCCGTTCTGGGTGTAGCGCGGGATGCGGAACCCAAAGGGTGACTCTTCCAGCGAGCGCTCGATCACGGGCACATCCTTGGAGATGATCACACTCACCACCGAGGGTTCGGCGGTTTCGACGGCGCGTACCACCACGGACTCGGACTGCTCGGTGGGCACGGGTGCATCCTCGGCCGTGGATGTGCCGGAAGGGATCGTCGGGGCGGGGGGGCTTAGACGCGGCGCCAGGCTCGTGACGAGGAGGGCGGTGACCGCGGAAGACGCCACCGAGGCGGCGATGAGGCGGGTGTAGGGGAAGGAGGGGATGGGTTCCATAGGAGGAATGGACGATGCGCGTAGTATAGGATGGCGTCCATTAATGCCGCATTAAGACAGGCCCCATTCCGTGCGGATCTGGCGAACGTGCCCTCTCCCCCTGTAGAGTTCGTCCATGTCCCGCAAGCGCTTCACCGAGGAAACCTACCGCAACGAGCCCAGCTTCAAGGGGCTCTGCGTCGCACTGCTGTCGTGCAAGACGGACGATGACCTCGTGGACTTCCTCCGCGACATCGCCACGCTGAGCGAGCTTCAGGCATGGAGCGAACGCCTCGAGGTGGCTAAGCAACTGGTCGCTGGCTCCAGCTACCGCGAGGTGGCCAAGAACACAGGGGCGTCCACCACCACCGTCACGCGCGTGGCGCGCTTCTTGGAGAGCGGCCGCGGCGGGTACCGCCGGTACCTCAAGGGCAAGCGCCCCTGAGTCAGGCGCCTGCGAGCACGTGTTCCATGGTTGGTCTTGCAGAGGCTGTATGAGGCTTCGCAGAGAGGAGGAACGGCTTTTATGACTAAAAAATTTGCTCAACAAAATGTAGCAGTGTAGTAATACATTGACACTTTTCCCGAATTCTGGGACGATGCCGCGTCTTTCTCAGATTCCATGCCTGAACGCACCCCCGATCTCACAGTTCTCCTTCCGAAGTCCGCCGGCGAACAGGGAAAAGGGCGCAACAACGTGACGGGCTTGCTCGAAGACGCCGGGTACGACGCCCTATCGCGCAAGGGGTTCAACCGTCAGGACTTTGTTGACCAAGACGGTATCCGCTTCGTGGGTGTGAAAGACGCCCCTACCCTTGGCGAGCAGCTGCGCACGGGCGCGGAGGAGGGGCTTGGCGTCATCATGGGCGCAGATGTGCTCGTGGAGGCGTTCATCGACAGCCGCAAGCGCGGCGTGCACACACGCATCCGGCTACTCCTCGACATCGGCGTGGGCACGTGCACCATGAAGATCCTCTGGCCGAACGAATCCCCGGTTTCCGCCATTGGCGATCTGGAGGGCCGCACCATCTACACCAAATACCCCCAGACACTCCGCACCATCCTATTAGCCCAAGGTGTGCGCGCCGACGTGGAGTACGTGACAGGCTCGGAGATCCGCGCCAACGAAAACCGCGGACGCAAGCCCGTAGGGGCCATGGAGATCGTGGAGTCCGGCGGCTCCGCGCGCGAAAACGGCCTGGAGATTGGCGACGACGCGCTCATGCCGTCGCCCGTAGCGCTCGGTGTGCCGTTTACGCGGTTCCCGCGCGTGTCCACTGACCTCTTCGGGGTCAACGTGCACCGCATGCCGTCGCGCAGACAGGATGCGCTCAAAGAACTGGGCCTGGCATTAGAATCCTCGCTGCGCCGAAACGTGCACGCGTCCATCCGCTTCAATGTGCCCTCCGGGGACGTGGCGCTGTTCCGCGAGTTTGGCATGCGCGGCCCCACAGTATCCCGTGTGGTCACCCGGGACGGTTCGGACTGGAGTGCCGTGGAGATCTGCGTGCCCAAGAGTCACCTCAACCGTGTCCGCCGCGAACTCATGGAACTGGGCGCGAGCGATCTTATTGTGCAGCAAAATCTGCAGGCCGAACCTGATGCGGAGACGTCCCAGGTGATGCGCGCGTTGCGACAAGATGCTGCCGAGGATTCGCAGGTGTGGGCCAGTCGAGCTTCAGCGTTCTTGCTGGGTCTCGATGGCCGTCTCGCGGTGCGCGCCGCGAGCGGCGACAACAGCTCTTCCACTATCCGTGCCCTCCGCGCCGGAGTCGAGGCGTGTGCCTCCAAGTGCGGCGAGGAGGTGGCGGAGTTGGCGGTGGCTCTCGGCGAAAACGACGCAGTTCATGCGCGCGAGGAGGCGGCTGATGTGCTGTATCGTTTCCTGGTTGCCCTGCGATCCCGCAATGTCGCGCTCTCCGACCTGGCTCCCCAGGATGCCCAAGCCGAACGCCTTCCCGACGCCGAGCGCCTCGCCGCGTTTCTCCGCGCCAATGGCACGGAGCCCGCGTCCACGGAGCCCCTACTCGGCCTCATCAAGCGATGGGCGCTGGCCTCCACTGCTATACGAAAATCCGCCGAATCAGCCGACGTTATAGCTCGCGCAGGCCAGTTCCTGAAGGAACTGTGCTTCACCCTGCGCGACCATGGTCTGAAGGTGGAGGACGTGATCGAGGTCCTGGAGGCGCGCGAGCGCAAATGAGTCCGGGTATGCTGTATGTATGCCACACGCTCCGTTCCTTCACCGCTGCCTGGAGCTTGCCGAGCGCGGACGCGGGCGCGTGGGCAATGGTGCACTGGTGGGCGCGGTGTTGGTTCGCGAGGGGAAGATTCTCGCCGAGGGATTCCACGCAGGCTTTGGCCTGCCGCACGCGGAACGCGCGTTACTATCGGCGTACTCCGGGGAGGTGCTTCCCACCGACACGCTCTACGTGAATCTGGAACCGTGCCAGCCCGCTCCCAACAAAAAGAACCCACCGTGCACGGATATTCTGCTCGAACGCGGAGTGAAGCGCGTAGTGGTTGGCATGGTGGATCCCGATCCTCGCGTGGCGGGGGAGGGAATCACCCTCCTGCGTCAGAAGGGCGTCACCGTGGGCGGCCCCTTCGAGCGCACCCAGAGCGAGCGGTTCAATCGCGGCTTTGTTTCTGTGCGCGTCGCGGGACGGCCGTGGATCACGCTCAAGAGCGCGCGCACCCAAGACGGTCGCGTTGCCAATCCCGACGGCTCGCCGCTCGCGATCACGTCATCGCAGCAGAACGCATGGTCGCACCGCTTCCTCCGCGCCCGCCACGACGCCATTCTCGTGGGCGTGCACACGGTGGTCTGTGACAATCCGCAATTGAGCATTCGGCACACGGGAAAGAGCGAAAATCAGAGTACAAAAATTGTTCAACCTATCCGCATCATCCTGGATCCGCATCTGCGCGTGCCATCCGACGCGCGCGTGGTGACAGACGCTGAGGCGGCACGCACTATTCTCGTGACGGCGCTCAACCGTGTGCGCGATGCTCCCAAGGAAGCGATGCTCAAGTCGGTGGGCGTGCGCATCCTAGAGATCGGCATGAACGGCGACACGCTTAACTGGGATGCGCTCTGGAGCGGGCTTACACAGTCGGAAGGGGAGTACCACGGGCTCACGAGCATTCTCGTGGAGGGCGGCACGCGCACCTGGGAGCGCTTCCGCGCAGCGCGGATGCTCGACGAGGAGGTGATGTTGCTCGGAACCTGATCTCAGGCCATGTTCCCAGGCACCCGCCCGAACACTCGACGTAGCGTCTTGCACACCCGGTCGCGGTCCGACATGGCAACCCCGTGCAGAGTGAACCCGTCGTCCGTCACGCACAGACGAACGAGCACGGAGTCGGCAGCTGGTTCGCCGAGTAACACCGTCACGGAATCCGCTGCGGCGTCGAACGCGAGCAGCCGGATGCGGTGGCGGTATAGCCAGCGCACTGTGCGTGCGATGCATTCCGCACGGAACTCCATGCGCTCCAGTCGCGCCATCTCTCGTACGAATTCCGCGCCGGGATCTCGTTCGGGAGGGCCGGATGGGGAAGGGGACACGGGCATGACGGGCCACCCGGTATACCCGAGGCGTGCCAGAAGTCCACGATGGTCAGAGCCCGAGTTTGCGTTTGATCTTCTGCGCCGTCTGGAAGGCCTTGAGGAGCAGGGCTTCGCGTAGCGGCAGTTTGCCGGTCTTGACGCGGACGCCCACGACTTCTGCGAAGTGCGCGCCAACCGTGTTCATCTTCTCTAGGCAGCCCTTGCGCTTGTCCACGACGAGAGCGAACTTGCCGCGACCTGGGGTACACCGCTCCTCGTAGTGGTGGCCGATGACCACGAGGCCGAAGTAGCGCATGGACACAGGCAGGTGGCTCACGGTGCGCCGCTGCAGGCCCGTCCACGCGGGGAGCGGCGTGCCTCCGGTATAGAGCAGGAAGCAGGGTCGTCCGCCGAGCGTGCCCACGGAGTGCGTCTCATCCAGGCAAAAGCTGCCCAGGCGGTCCACGAGGTTCTTGAGGTGCGCGGGGATGCCGAAGTTCCACACGGGGGTGGCGATAACGAGGCCGTCGCAGGCGAGGATCGCCTTCTTGAGTATTTCGAAGCCCGTACCCTGGTCGGTGGTGGGTTCGTAGAACTTGAGCGAGAAGTGTTCGAGGTCCAACTCTCGAACGTAGAGCTTGGTGGTCTCGGCGCCCTTCATGCGGGCTCCCGCGAGGAAGGCATCCGCGAGCGTGTCGGCGTTGCTGGGGTCGTTGGTACCGGCTACCAGCGCAAGAATCTGCATACGGAAGCCAGTGTACTCGTCGACTTCCCGGATGCTAGGACGCGCGATAACGAGGACAACGAAACTTGTCCAAAATGGCCTTGGCAACTCAGCCGGAATTGCATCGCCGCATATCAGTTTTGGAGTGCCTCAAAATCCCGGGAACCCAGGGAAAGCCCTTCCCGTTCCTCTGCTTGGCGGAACAGATGTCCCGGTACCAGTTCGCCCGAAAAACAGTTGAAGTCCTCGGTGCCGTCCTCCAACATGTTGTGTCGTTGGTCTAAGTGACCCACTAGAGGATGTGTACCAGAGCGTTTGGCTTCTCCAGGCCGGGAAGACGGAATCCGTCCCTCCAGACCCCCCTCACACCCACCGTTTCCGACCCCCTATCTCCCTTTCTTGTCCCGGTGTTATGAACCCCAACGCGTCCGCCGCTTCCACCTCCAAGCAGTCCTCCCCCCGGGAAGGTGCCATCGAGCGCCTCGAGTCCGATACGGATGCCGGCCGCAATCCCTCCAAGCGCCGCGGGCTCTCCGTGGGCCGCGTGTTCACCACACCCGGTAGCGACCCGCTGGAGGAGGTGAGGTACGACAAACGCGTGAGCCGCATCAAGAACACCAATGGATCGGTGGTCTTTGAGATGGAGGGTGCCGAGATCCCCGCAAGCTGGAGCCAGGTAGCCACGGACATTGTGGTGAGCAAGTATTTCCGGAAGGCCGGCGTGCCCCAGGTCGACGAGAAGGGCGCTGGTATCAAGGACGACAAGGGCCAGATCGTCACGGGTCCCGAACGCAGTGTAAAGCAGGTGGTGCGCCGCCTTGCTGGCTGCTGGAGGCACTGGGGTGAGATGCACGACTACTTCGAGACGTCGCAGGACGCGCAGGCCTTCGAGGACGAGCTGTCGTACATGCTCGTGCACCAAATGGTGGCGCCCAACTCTCCGCAATGGTTCAACACGGGCATTCACTACGCGTATGGCATCACGGGCACGCCCCAGGGTCACTACTACTGCGACCCCAAGACTGGCGAGGTCCGCAAGAGCGACGACGCCTACACGCACCCCCAGCCGCACGCGTGCTTCATTCAGAGCGTGGAGGATGACATGGTCAACGAGGGCGGCATCATGGACCTGTGGACCCGCGAGGCGCGTCTCTTTAAATTTGGCTCCGGCACGGGCACGAACTTTTCCAAGCTCCGCGGCGACGGCGAGCCGCTCTCCGGCGGCGGAAGGAGCTCCGGCCTCATGAGCTTCCTGAAAATCGGCGACCGTGCAGCAGGCGCCATCAAGAGCGGAGGCACCACGCGCCGTGCAGCCAAGATGGTGTGCCTCGATCTCGATCACCCGGACATCCGCGAGTTCATCAACTGGAAGGTGAATGAGGAGAAGAAAGTGGCTGCGCTCGCCGCCTCCGGTTACGACACGGACTTCAACGGTGAGGCGTACCTGACGGTCTCCGGCCAGAACTCCAACAACTCCGTCCGCGTTCCGCACGAGTTCTTCGAGGCGGTAGAACAGGACGGCGACTGGAACCTCTTCTGGCGCACGGAGCTGAAGAAGGCCGAGAAGGAGGGGAGAGAGGCCAAACCCAGCTCCACGCTTAAGGCCCGCGACCTCTGGGACCAGATTGGCTACGCCGCGTGGGCTTGCGCTGATCCGGGGCTCCAGTACGACACCACCATCAACGACTGGCACACGTGCCCGGCGGATGGACGCATCAACGCGTCCAATCCCTGCAGTGAGTACATGTTCCTCGACAACACCGCCTGCAACCTTGCTTCGCTCAACCTGCTGCGTTTCTACGACAACGAGCACGGCACCTTTGAGATCGAGCGTTTCCGCCACGCCGTCCGTCTCTGGACTATCGTGCTGGAGATCTCTGTGCTCATGGCCCAGTTCCCCAGCAAGGAGATCGCTGAGCTCAGCTACCGATTCCGCACGCTTGGCCTTGGCTATGCCAACCTTGGCGCCATGCTCATGCGTATGGGCATCCCGTACGACTCTCCCAAAGGCCGCGCCATTTGCGGTGCCATCACGGCCATTCTCACAGGCGACTCGTACGCCGCCTCCGCCGAGATGGCCGAGGCGCTGGGCCCCTTTGGCGGATATGAGCGCAACCGCGAGCATATGCTCAAGGTCATCCGCAATCACCGCCGCGCTGCCTATGGCGCCGCCGCCCGCGACTACGAGGGTTTGCGTGTAGCTCCCGTGGGCATCGAGCCACAAGACTGCCCCGAGGCGCTCTTGCGCGCCGCCAAGGAGTCGTGGGACACCGCGCTCGCGCTCGGCGAGAAGCACGGCTACCGCAACGCCCAGACCACCGTTATTGCCCCCACGGGTACCATCGGCCTCCTCATGGACTGCGACACGACGGGCGTGGAGCCCGACTTCGCACTTGTGAAGTTTAAGAAGCTCGCTGGTGGCGGCTATATGAAGATCGCCAACCAGTCCGTGCTCCCGGCGCTCACCGCGATGCGCTACACCGGAGCGCAGGTGGCTGACATCATGCAGTACGTCATGGGCTCGCTCTCGCTGGAGGGCGCGCCGCACATCAATCGCAAGACCCTCAAAGCCAAGGGCTTCACCGACGAGGACATCGCCAAGGTAGAAAAAAACCTGCCCGCGGTATTTGAGATCCCGTTCGCCTTCAATCGCTACGTCCTGGGCGACGAGACCATGAAGCGCCTGGGCTTCACCCAGGAGCAGCTCACTGACTTCAATTTCAACCTCCTAGGAGCGCTCGGCTTTAGCGCAGAGCAGGTCGAGGAGGCTAACGTGTTCATCTGCGGCCACATGACCGTGGAGGGCGCACCACACCTCAAAGACGAGCACCTCGCCGTCTTCGACTGCGCCAATAAGTGCGGCAAGCTCGGCAAACGCTACATCCACGCCGAGGGCCACATCCGCATGATGGCAGCCGCGCAACCGTTCATCAGCGGCGCCATCTCCAAGACCATCAACCTCCCAAACGAGGCCACGGTGGAAGACATCAAGAACGCGTACTTCCTCAGCTGGAAGCTCGCCCTTAAGGCCAATGCGCTCTATCGCGACGGTTCCAAGATGAGCCAGGCACTTTCCAACAAGTCCGACAAGAAAGAGGACAAGGCTGAGGCCAAGGTGGAGCAGGTGATTGTGGAGAAGATTGTCATCAAGGAGACGCCGCGCCGGCGCAAGCTCCCCGACGAGCGCATGTCCATCACGCACAAATTCTCCGTGGCCGGCCACGAGGGATACTTGCATGTGGGCATGTACGAGGACGGCTCGCCGGGCGAGATCTTCATCAAGATGAACAAGGAGGGTTCCACGCTCAGCGGCGTCATGGATACGCTGGCGCTGAGTCTCTCGCTCAACCTCCAGTACGGTGTGCCGTTGGAGCTGATCTGCGGCAAGCTCGCGCACACGCGTTTCGAGCCCATGGGTATGACCACAAACAAGGAGATCCCCATGGTGAAGTCTATGATGGACTACCTCGGCCGCTGGCTTGCCCTCAAGTTTCTCACCAAGGACCAGGCCAAGCGTCTGCATAACATCGAGCTCGTGGACATGGCCTACGAGACGGGCACCAAGAGCAAGGAGGCCTTCGCCATGCGCCTCGCCGTCATCGACGAGGGCAGCGAGGCCGCCCCTAGCCTGAATTTCGCTTCCACAGTGGAGGAGGTCACGCACGCGGAGATCGAACAGGCCGAAGCGAAGATCGCTTCCGCTCCCAGCAAGGCGGAGCAGGCCAAGCTTCAGGGCTTCACGGGCTCCATCTGCGGCGGCTGCGGGAGCCTGAAGATGAAGCGCAATGGTTCGTGCGAGGTGTGCCTGGATTGCGGTGCGACCTCGGGGTGCTCCTGAAGAGTGGGGATGGAAATACGAGAGGAGAAGAGCTGGGGAGACCCGGCTCTTTTTGTGACGAGCCCGGCACCTACGATCGGCGTTCGCACGCCCGCCAGGATTTCCCATTTCTTTGTACGCGATCCCCGTCACCAAGCCAAGGACGTCGCGTCGTGG